>DATBAO010000035.1:0-60780 GCA_036271495.1 Acidimicrobiales bacterium | reverse complement strand
AACCCGCTCGGGTACGGCCGGGTCGTGCACGGCAAGGACGGGCACGTCACCCGGGTGGTGGAGGAGGCCGACGCCACCGAGGAGGAGAAGGCCATCGACGAGGTCAACACCTCCATCTACTGCTTCCGCCGCAGCATCCTGGCGCCGACCCTGCGCCGGCTCAGCCCGGCCAACGCCCAGGGGGAGTACTACCTGACCGACGCCGTCGGCGTCCTGAGCAGCGCCGGCTACGCCGTGCGCTCCCTCGTCCTGCCCGACTCCATGGAGGCGGCCGGGGTGAACGACCGGGCCCAGCTGGCCGTGGCCGAAGCCGAGCTGCGCGACCGCATCAACGAGCGCTGGATGCGCCGGGGCGTCACCATGTGGGACCCCGAGCGCACCTACGTCGACGCCGAGGTGCACCTCGAGGCGGACGTCTCCCTCCTGCCGGGGGTCATCCTGCGCGGCAACTGCGCCGTGGGCGCCGGGGCCGAAATCGGCCCGAACAGCGTCCTGACCGACACCACCGTCGGCGAGGGTGCCGTCGTGGCCGCGAGCGTCTGCACCCTGTCGGTGATCGGGGCCGGGGCGCGCATCGGGCCCTACAGCGTGCTGGAGCCCGGGGCCGAGGTGGCGCCCGGGACCGAGCTCGGGCCGCACTCCGTCGTTGCGGGGCCCCCGGTCTGAACGGGCCGATGGCGCCGGACGGGCGGAACGGCCCGCAGACGGGGCGGGGTGAAGCGCACTAGCGTTGGGGTCGTGGAGTTGATCCCCCGGCGTCGCCTGGAGCTGATTTCGGGGCGTGCGCACCCGGCCCTGGCCGAGGCGATCGCCGGCCACCTCGGCGTCGACCTGGGCGAGGCCAACCTGCGCGAGTTCGCCAACGGCGAGATCTACTGCAAGTACGACATCTCCATCCGGGGCTGCGACGTCTTCATTGTGCAGACGCACGCCAGCCCGGTGAACGACTCGCTGATGGAGCACCTGATCATGATCGATGCGGCCAAGCGCGCCTCGGCCAAGCGCATCACCGCGGTGTGCCCGTACTACGGCTACTCGCGCCAGGACCGGAAGTCGACGGGACGCGAGCCCATCACCGCCAAGCTGGTGGCCGACATGCTGTCGGCGGCGGGGGCCGACCGGGTCATCAGCGTCGACCTGCACTCGGGGCAGATCCAGGGCTTCTTCGACACGCCCTTCGACCACCTGGTGGCGGCGCCCGTGCTCGAGTCGTACATGCGCGAGAACTTCGGCGGCGACGTGGTCGTCGTGGCGCCCGACGCCGGCCGGGTGAAGGTCGCCGAGCGCTACAGCCAGCATCTCGGCTTCGACCTGGCCCTGATCCACAAGACCCGGCCGCGCGGCACCTACAACGAGGTCAAGGCGCGTCACGTCGTCGGTGACGTCGAAGGCCGCCACTGCGTGCTGATCGACGACATGATCGACACCGCCGGGACCATCTGCGCCGCCGCCGAACTGCTGTCCGAGGCCGGGGCCTCCGACATCTCGGTGATGGCCACCCACGCCGTGCTGTCCGACCCCGCGGTGGACCGCCTCAAGGCGGCGCCGATCTCCCGGGTCGTCGTGACGGACACGCTGCCGGTGGCCGAGGACCGCATCTTCGACAAGCTCGAGGTCCTTTCGGTGGCCAAGATCATCGCCGACGCCATCGACGCCGTCTTCGAGGACACTTCGGTCTCGGAGCTCTTCGGCGGCGACAACCTGGTCTAGGCCGCCGGCCTTCGCTGGAGTGCAGAAGACGCAATTCAACGCGGCGAACCGCAAGGAACCCGACTCCGTTCTGGTCCTCGGCGCGGGCTTCGTCGGCTCGCACATCGTCCGCGCACTGCTCGACCGGGGGCACCGGGTCACGGTGGTGTCGCGCAGCAGGCCGCGCGACGTGGCGCAGGAGCTCACCCGCGGTGCGGACCTCGTTGTCGGCGACGCCGGCGTCACGACCACGCTCTCGGAGGCGATCGCCGGCGCCGAGCACGTGGTCTGCGCCCTGGGCTCTCTCATGCCCGGCGAAGCGGAACAAGAACCACAACTCGACCTGTCGCTGACGCTCCAACCTCTGCTCGAGCTCCTGCAGCAGCTCGGCGACGGCCCCCGGCTCCCCCTGACCTTCCTGTCGTCGGGCGGGACGGTGTACGGCCGCTGCGATTCGTTCCCCACCCCTGAGTCGGCGCCGACCTCCCCCGTGAGCGCCTACGGCATCACCAAGCTCACCGCAGAGAAGTTCGTGCTCCGTTACGCCGCGTTGCACTCGACCTCGGCCAGGGTCCTGCGCATCAGCAATGCCTACGGGACCGGCCAGGTCACGGCCAGAGGCCAGGGCGTGATCGGGGCCGCGCTGGAACACTGCCAGAGCGGGGAACCGCTGGTCGTGTTCGGCGACGGCAGCGTGTCGCGTGACTTCGTGCACGTCGAGGACGTCGGCTGGGCCGCATCGAGGCTCGTGGAGATCCCGGAGGGGCCGGCGATCGTGAACGTCGGCACCGGCGTCGCCACCAGCATTGCGGCCATCCACGACATGGCACAGGAGGAGTCCGGCCGCCCGCTCGACGTCATCCACAAGGACGGTCGCGCTTTCGACGTGCCGCGTGTAGAACTGGACATCGCCGTGCTCCGCTCACTCGTCGACTACGAGCCGCGTCCGGTCCGGGCCGGCATCCGCCAAACCTGGGATGCACTGGTGGCGGGTCGCCTGGACGCCGATCGGAGCACCGGGGGGACATGAGCGCGTTCAGTGTGCAGGACCAGCAGGGCAGCACGGGGATCGTCACGACCGAGCCGCCGCTCACCGTGGTCCTGGACCAGCCTCCGGGCGAGGTCTGGGAGGCGATCCGCGGCTACACGCTCTCGGGCTCCGTCGACAACGTGAAGGAGCCGGGTGCGCTCCAGGTCCGGGTGCAGCTGGCGGGACGACCCCCGCAGGACGCCCGGCTCGGCCCGGCGGAGCCGTCGCCCTCGGGCTCCGGGCGGGCGAGCGTGGTGTGGACCCTCGACCTGCCGGCGGAGGAGCTGCGGACACTTCCGCCAGGGACGGTGCGCGTGACGGTCCTCGCCAACGTGGGTCGCTCGAGCGCGGCGCTGCGCCGGACCTTTGCCGTGCACCGGGAACCGCTGGTCTTCGGCTCCCTCGACTCGCCTTCTCCCGACGACACGGTGCAGGGCGATGTCTTGAGCGTCCGGGGTTGGTGCCTCTTCGAAGAGTCCCACCTGGCCCGGGTCGAGATCGTCGTCGGGGGGAGGCCGGCCGGTTTGGCCCGGTTGTACACGGTGCCCCCGAGCGCGAGCCCGAACCATATGGACGGGCCGGTCGCGGGATTCGAGGCCCTGGTCAACGTGCGGCAATCCGAGCGTGGCGAGACCTCCCTCGTCTCGGTCGAGGCGACCGCGCTCGACGGCCGACGGTGGCGATCGGAGACGCATCGCGTCACCTGGAGCCCCCGGCAGTACGACGACGTGCAGTCGGCCGGACTGGCGCGCAGCGCGCGGGCGAACACAGCGGCGACCCGGCGGGTGCCGACGGACCGCTCGACGGTCATTGTGTGCGCACACGACCTCGGGTACAACGGAGGCCAGCTGTGGCTCCTGGACCTGCTGCGCAGGGTCGTGCAGTCGATCGACAACCGGTGCGTGGTCATCGCTCCCACCGACGGGCTCCTCCGTCCCGTGCTCGAGTCCATGCAGATTGAGGTGCACGTCACGCCGCCGTTCTCGCACACCGACGCGCGGTCGTTCGAAGGGCATGTGCACGAGTTGGCGCTGTTGATGCGATCGCACGACGGCGGCGTCCTGCTGGCGAACACGCTGTTGGCGTTCCCGGCTGTTGTGGCGGCGGCACGCGCCGACATCCCGAGTATCTGGGCCGTCCACGAAAGCGTGGAACCGGCCGTGTTCTTCAATCACTACGGTGAGGCCGGTGCGGTGTTCGCCTCCGAGGTGCGTGAGCACTTCGAGGAGAGCTTCCGGTCGGCCCGTGCCCTCGTGTTCGAGGCACAGAGGACAGAGGCCCTCTTTGCCGATCTCATGGGCGCGACCCCGGGACTGGTGGTCGACTATGGCGTGGACATCGGCGAGATCGACGGCTTCCGGCAAGAGGTGAACCGCGACGGACTGCGCGCCGAGCACGGGTTCGGTCCGTCCGACACCGTCGCGCTCGTGGTCTCGACGTTCGAACCACGCAAGTCGCACGGGATGATCGTGGCGGCCTTCGACGAGCTCGCGGCCGTCCACGACCACCTCCACCTGCTGCTCGTCGGCCTGCATCCGTGCCGGCAGGCCGATGCCGTGCGCCAGCAGATTGAGCGGTGCCGCTACCGCGACCGCATCCATGTGGAGCCGCTCACCCACGACATCTACCCGTGGTACGCCATGGCGGACGTGTTGCTCAGCGCCTCGGACATCGAGTCACTGCCGCGCTCGTTCATGGAGGCGATGGCATTCGACCTGCCGATCGTGTCGACCGACGTCTTCGGTGTTTCCGACCTGATCGAGGACTCCCGGTCGGGCTGGCTCACCCAGGCGCGGGACCTCGAGGGGCTGGTCGGTCTGTTGCATATGGTCCTTCGTGCGCCGGCGAGTGAGAGGGCAGAGATGGCAAGCAGAGCCCGGACCCTGTTGTGTGAGAGAGACGGGGACAGCCAGTACGGAGCGTTCTTCGCCTCGGCCCTCTCGGACCTGCTCCGCGATCCGGAGCACGACCTGACGGAGACCTGGACCACTTGGAAGCGGACGAAGGGCGGCACGCATGCTTGAACCGGATGGTGAGCGCTTCATACCCGAGTTCATGGGCGGGCAGCTGATCGAAGCCGAACACGTGGTTCGGTACGCACTCGCAGCGGAGCTCTGCAAAGGCCGGAAGGTCCTCGACGCCGGCTGCGGGGTGGGATGGGGCACGGAGCTCCTCCTGGGTGCCGGGGCGGACAGCGCATCGGGTGTCGACCTCAGCCCTGACGCGATCGAGAACGCACGGGCACGAGTCCCGGGTGCCGATTTCCGGGAAGGCAACCTGGCGCAGCTCCCCTTCGAGGACGATGTGTTCGACCTCGTCGTGTGCTTCGAGGCGATCGAACATGTCGAGCAGCAGGAGAAGGTGTTCGACGAACTGGTCCGCGTCCTGGCACCGGGCGGGATCCTCATGGTCTCGTCACCCAACCCGCGTGTGTACCCGGCAGGCAATCCCTTCCACATTCACGAGCTGGTGCCCGAAGAGTTGGTCGAGGCGGCCCGCAGCCGGTTGCAGCACGTCACGCTGCTGCTCCAGCACGAGCAGATGGCGTCGATGCTGGTCCAGGGAGACTCGCTGGCGGTGGGACGATCGGACGAAGTCCTGCTCCGTGTGGTGCGCCCGCTGCGCAGTGGTAGCGATCCCTACTCGCTGATCGTGGCGAGCGACGGCGACCTGCCGGAACTCCCGACGATCGTGGGCAGCGCGCCGTCGGTGTTGCACGAGCTGTTGGCTGAGCGGACGGTGGCGCTGGCCGAATCGGCTCAACGCCTGCGCACCCGCCTGGAGGAGGCACGGTACCCACGGCGGGACGCCCCGGTACCCGCCGAGTGGGAACGAGAGCAAACGGCACTTCGGCGCGACCGCGAGCAGCTGGGTGCGCGCCTGCTCGAGTGCGAGCAACTGCTGGCAGCCGCGACACAGGCTGCGACCGCCCCGCACCCACCTGGTGCCGACCTCGAGGTCGCCGACCTCCGGACCGCCGTCGCACAGTTCGAGGCCGAGCGTGCCGACATGCTGGCTTCGACGAGTTGGCGCTTGACCAAACCGTTGAGGATGTTGGGCCAGATCCGTTCCCGAAAGTCGTGACCACGCTTCACTTCGTCTCCCCGCCCGGTGGGAGCACCTTCATGCACGAGCTGCTGAGCGTCATCGCCGGAGAGGTGCGGGCCCTCGGTCCCCGTGCGGGGTTGGGGGAGGTCACGGTCAGCCAGGGAGCCTTCCCCCCGGGTGACGAGGCCGTCTACGTGGTCGAGCCCCACGAGTTCTTCCTCAAGACCGGTGCCGCCGAACAACCAACGCCCGATCAGCTGGCGCGCACCATTGCCATCTGCGTCGAACATCCGGGCGCGGCGTCGTTCGGGCAGACGGTTGCGACCGCCGGCCGGGTCGCGGCGCGGATGGACATCAGCGACGACTCGGCGTTCGCCCTCAACGAGCTCGGCATGCCAACCGAGCGGTTTCATCTCGGGTACAGCACGCAGTGGGACGTCTGGGGCGGGTCCGACTCCGAACGGACGCACGACGTGCTCTTCCTCGGCACGATCGACCCCCGGCGATCGAGGAACATCGCGCTCGACATCGGGGCCGTCGATGAGTCGTCCGTCTTGCTTGCCATGCCGCCGCACGAGCCGATGTTCAAGCCGCGCCCCGACTTCTTCACCGGGAAGGAGAAGCTACAGCTGCTCGCCGACTCGAAGGTCATTGTCAATCTGCACCGCGAGCGGTGCCGGTCGTTCGAGTGGGTGCGCGCCCTGGAGGCGATGTCGAACGGGTGTGTCGTCGTCAGCGAGCACAGCACGGACTTCGCCCCGCTCACGCCGGGAAGGGACGTGCTCTTCGGGAGCTCGCGTTCGCTCTTCACGCTCGCCGGCACCCTCTTGCGCTGCCCGGAACGCCTGGCCGAAGTAAGGGCCGCCTCCTACGAGACGATCCGCAGCATGTCGATGGTCGAGTCCACAGAGCGGCTGGCGGCTCTGGCGACCGAGCTGGCCCAGGGCATCCGCCCCCACATTCGGCGACCCCCCGCGTCGTCGCCCAGCTCCCTCCCGCCCTCACCGTCCTACGGTTTGCTCTACGCATCGACGGGCGACTCACTGTCGGAGGAGGTGCCCGAGCTCCGTGGCGACAGCGAGCTCTTCGCGCTGCCGTTGGTCGCGTCTCGGACCGCGCCGGCGAGCAAAGCGGCAGGACCGGACCGCGGTGCCGACTCCCTCGACGTGCTGATCTGCCGCGCACCCGGCTGGCCCGACCTTGGCTGGTCACTCTCATCGGTGCTTCCCCAACTGGCGGGGATGGACAGCGTCGTCCACCTCTGCGGGGACGGCGCGGCCGATGAGGCCGGCGATCTCCCCGAGAACGTGATCGTCCATGCGTCCGACCACGACGCGGGCCCGGGCGGCGCACGGAACCAAGTCCTCAGGGCCAGCGACGCCGCCCAGATCCTGGTCCTCAATTCCACCGACGCGCTCCTGCCGCATGCGGTGGAGCGATTGCGTCACGCGCTGGACGAGAGCGACGCCGGCGCGGCCTACGGCATGGTCATCACAGCGGACGGCTTCCTCACGAGCGCACACCCCTATGAACAGGAGCGCCTGGGTCGCACGGATTACCTGGCCGCGGCCGCCCTCTGGCGGCGATCGACCCTCGCGGAGTCGGGCGGCTGGTGCGACGGAGCGGGGTGGCGGGGCCAGGAAGTTCGTGACCTGTGGTGGCGCCTCGGGGCGCGGGGCGGGTCGGCCACGTTGGTGCCGCGACCACTCGTCAGGCAAGCGTGTGTCCAGGCGGTCGGCGCCGAGTGAATCCCGACGCTTCTCTGCAGTCCTGTTCCACCCCTTTGGGACAGCACGGGGATTCCGGAGGGTCAATGGAGGGAATGCCAACACGTTTCCACCAGGCGGAAGGAACGGGTCACGCGGTCGTGCGGCCCCTCGTCCTGTTGCGATGGCGGACACCCGGAAGCCAAAGGGTCCAGAACCGTACGGGTATAGTGAGGCCTTGCTCAGGGTGATGAAGCGCCCGCTGAGATGGACGGTCTGAGAGGGCAGCGCGTTGACTTCAATTTACGAAGTCCCGATAGATCCGGACGCCGAAGACAGCCACTCTTTCAAGTTGTCCATGATCGGCTACAACAAGTCCGTTCTCGAGGTGGGATGCTCGACGGGCTACTTCACGAAGATTCTCGTGGAGCGTGGGTGCAGCGTCGTGGGGATCGAGATCGACGGCGATGCGGCCCGAGTGGCGGAGAAATGGGCGGATCGCGTCATCGTCGGCAACATCGATGAAGGCGTCGTCTGGGACGAGGTAAAGGACGAGTCCTTCGACGTCGTGGTCCTGGGCGACGTGCTCGAGCATCTCCGAGACCCACTCGGTTCACTGCGCCAGGCGGTCCGCAAGTTGAAGCCCTCGGGTCTCGTCGTCACGTCGTTGCCCAACATCGCGCACGGTGATGTGCGCATCGCGCTCATGCACGGGACATTTCGCTACACCCCGACCGGGCTCCTCGACAGCACGCACATGCGGTTCTTCACGCTCGAGAGCATTCGTGAGCTCCTCCTGCAGGCTGGCCTCGTCGTCGTCGACACGAGGCGAGCGATTGTGCCGATGTTCCAAACCGAAATCGGCGTGAAGCGCCAAGACGTGAGTGATGCCGTGCTCGACGACCTCCTGGCCGACCCCGAGGTCGAGGTCTATCAGTACGTGATGCAGTCCGTCGTCGACGACGGGACGCACGCTGTCGCCGGACTGTCGAAGCGCCTCGAGGAACTTTCCGATCACATGCACCACGAGAAGGTGCGGGCAGCGCTGCTCCGCAAGGAACTGCACGACGACCGGTTGATGGCCGAATCGGTCGAGTCGCAGCAGCGCATCATCAAGGAGCAGCAGGAGTACGTGGGAGCGCTGGAGGGCCATGTCTCGGGCCTCGACCACAACATCGCGGTCCTGCACCAGTCTCTGGCCGAGAGCGATGCCCGCTACCGGTCGCTCCTGGCCACGAGGTCCTTTCGCCTCACCGCACCGCTGCGCTGGCTCTCCCGGAAGTCGGCGGGCACCCATGGGGACGCCACCTGACCATGTCGACCCCCTCGAACGGGGAGGCCGGCGGAGGAGCACTACCTCACGTCCTGGCCTTCTACCTGCCCCAGTTCCACGAGGTTCCCGAGAATGACGCCTGGCACGGCCACGGCTTCACGGAGTGGAGCGTGGTCGCCCGGAGCAGCCCCTTGTTCCCCGGGCATCGCCAGCCGGACCTTCCGGGAGAGCTCGGCTTCTATGACCTGCGTGTGCCGGAGACCCGGTCGGCGCAAGCGCACCTCGCCGCGGAGCACGGCATCACGGGCTTCCTGTACTACCACTACTGGTTCAACGGTCGACGCATGTTGGAGCGGCCGTTCCAAGAGATTCTGGAGTCGGGCCAGCCGGACTTCCCGTTCGCCCTCTGCTGGGCCAACGAGAGCTGGTTCAGGCGTTGGCAGGGCTCGAACGACGAGATGCTCCTGGAGCAGACCTTCAGCGAGGAGGATGACGTCGCCCACATCAGGTGGCTCATCGAGTGCTTCAAGGACCCGCGGTACATCCGCATCAACGGGCGCCCGCTCCTCACCGTCTACCGCGCCCTCAATCTCCCGGATCCCGCACACACCATGGAGCTGTGGCGCCGCGAGTGCGCCCAGGCCGGCATGGAGCCCCCTTGGCTCGTCATGTTCGAGACAGGGGACAAGGATGGCGATCCCGGGCGGCTCGGATTCGACGCCAGCGCCGAATTCGTGCCCCACCGGATCCCCTATCTGCTCCAGGCAACATCCGAGGGCACCGGCAGCGCCACGTTCACGACGTACGACTACGACGAGGTGGCGACGGCCTACGCGGCGCGCCCTCCTGAAGCGTGGCCCAGGTATCCCTGCGTGGCGACGGGATGGGACAACGCACCGCGTCGTCAGTCCGGCGGAGCCCTCGTCCTGCGCAATGGGACGCCGGAGTCCTACGGGAGATGGCTCGGCGAGGCCATCACCGGCCAGATGAAGACCTCGGGACGCGACGGCATCGTCTTCGTGAACGCATGGAACGAATGGGCGGAGGGCGCACATCTGGAGCCGGACGCCTTCTGGGGGAGGGCCTACCTGGAGGTCACGAGGGACGTGCTGCGAGGCCTCGGGGCCGATGCCTTCCCGGAGCCGCCTTCGGTCGGCTCGGACCAACCTGCGACCGCCGTCGAGGACCTCTACCACGAGCTCTACGAGAAGTTCGTGGCCCTGCAGCAGTCGTCCAGCGGGTTTCTCTCCTACGCGGATCGGCGGCTCAAGGAGATGCAGGCGGACTACGAGGCGAAGCTGGCCGAGGCACGCCACGAGGCCCGGGAGATCGCCGACCTGAATGAGGCCATGGCAGAGCAGCTGGATTTCCTCCTCGGGAGGCTGAAGGAGCTCGGTGTGACGGAGCTGCCGTCGCTGCCGTGGCTGGCCACGCACTGAGAGAGGCCCGCGGCCAGGCCGCGATTGGAGGGCAGGGCGCCGGCGGCTACGCTGGTGGGCCGTTCGCCGGAGGCCCCGAGCCGTCCGCGACCACCACTCTCGCCACCTGAGGAGATCCGCAATGGCCGAAGTCGTACTCGCCGCCGAAGTCGGGCGCCCCACGGGCTCGCGCGCCGTGCGCCGCCTGCGCCGCGAAGGCAAGATCCCCGGCGTCATCTACGGCCACGGGACCGACCCGCTGCCCGTCGCCATCGTGGCCCGCGAACTGCGCCTCGCCCTCAACAGCGAGGCGGGGGCCAACCAGCTGCTCTCCCTCGACACCGGCTCGGGCACCTACCTCGCCCTGGCCCGTGAGATGCAGCGTCACCCCGTGGCGCAGACGGTGACCCACGTGGACTTCATCATCGTCCGCCGCGACGAGGTCATCAGCGCCGACGTGCCGATCATCCTCATCGGCGAGGCGCTCGAGGTGCACCACGGCGACGGGCTGGTGGACCAGCAGATGTTCACCCTGGCCATCAACGCCCTGCCGACCGCCATTCCTTCCGCCATTGAGGCCGACATCAGCGATCTGATCATCGGTGGGCAGGTGCGGGTCTCCGACCTGACGCTGCCCACGGGCGTCACGACCGACATCGACCCCGAATCCGCCGTCGCCATCGGGCAACCCCCGCGTGTCGTCACCGACGAGGAGACGGGCGAGGGCGAAGGCGAAGAGGGTGCCGAGGGCGCCGCCGGTGCCGAGTCGGCCGGGGACGCGTCGGCCGAGGCGGGCAGCGAAGAGAGCTAGGCCCTGCGCCGCCCTTTTGCCCGGTCCGAGCACCGGGGGACACCGGCGGACCTGTTGGTCGTCGGGCTGGGCAATCCCGGTACCGAATTCGCCGGGAGCCTGCACAACGCCGGGTCCGACACGGTCGAATTGCTGGCCCAGCGCCACGGCGCGTCGTTGCGGGCCGAGAAGGGTGTCCAGGCGCGGGCCGCCGTGGTGACCCTGTCCGGCCAGCGGGTGGTCCTGGCGGTCCCGACGACGTACATGAATGACTCGGGGTCGTCGGTGCGCTCGTTGACGACGCGCTTCGGGATCGACGAGCCTGGCTCCATCGTGATCGTCCATGACGAGCTCGACCTCCCACCCGGGACGGTGCGGTTGAAGGCCGGCGGCGGCCTGGCCGGGCACAACGGGCTGCGCTCCGTGCAGTCCCATCTCCACTCGGCGGACTTCCTGCGGGTGCGCATCGGGGTGGGCAAGCCCCCCAGCGCAGCCGAGGGGGCGTCGCACGTGCTGCGCCGCCCGCCCAAGGCGGTGCGCGAGCTCGTCGCCACGTCGGTGCAGATTGCGGCCGACGCCGTCGAGCACATCGCCGCCGACGGAATGGACGCCGCCATGCAGTGGTGCCACTCGCTGCCGAACTGATCGATGACGGACGTGACCCCGACACCCGTGCCGGCTCCGGCACCTGACGCCCCGGCCGGCCCGTCGCCGCTCGGCGCCGGGAGCCTGGCCGCCGTGCCCCGCCTGCTGCGGAGCGACCCGGCGCTGGGCGTGCTCATCGGCGCAGCCGATGGCACCGTCGCCGTGCCCGAGGCGGCACAGGCGGTCGTGGCGGCGGCCCTGGCCGCCTTCACGGAGCGCACCCCGCTGCTGGTGATCACCGCCACGGGGCTCGATGCCGAACGGCTGGGCGACGACCTCACGTGTCTGATCGCGCCCCAGGGCGACGAGACCGAGGAGCCCGACACCGGGCCGGTGGTCGGCGCGCTGCCGGGCCCGGTCACCGTGCTGCCGGCCTGGGAGACCCTGCCCTTCGAGCGGGTCAGCCCCGAGACCGAGACGATGGGCAGACGCCTGGCGCTGCTGCACGCGCTGACCGGCGCGCCCGACCCGCTCCTGCCGCCCCCGCCGCGCGTCATCGTCGCCCCGGTGCGGGCCATCCTGCAGCGGTTGGGCCCGCTCGACGGCACGGCCCCCGTCGTCATACGCCCGGGCCAGCAGGTGGATGTGGACGCGCTCCTGCCCCAGCTGGTGCTGATGGGCTACCGACGCGAGCACCAGGTGGAGCACCGCGGCGAGTTCGCCGTGCGCGGCGGCATCGTCGACGTCTTCCCCTCGACGGCGGACGTGCCCGTCCGCATCGACCTGTGGGGCGACGAGGTCGACCGGCTCACCGCGTTCTCCGTCAGCGACCAGCGGTCGTCGCACGACCTGCGCGCCGTCGTGCTCTACGGCTGCCGCGAGCTCGTCGTGACCCCGGCGTTGCGCGCCGTCGCCGCCGAGCTCGTGACGCGTCGCCCCTGGGGCGCATCGGTGTGGGAGAACCTCGCCGAGGGCGCGCAGTTCGACGGCATGGAATCGTGGCTCCCGTTCCTCGACGACACGGCACGCGTCCTGCCCGACCTGTTGCCGGCCGGGGCACAGATCGTCCTCGTCGAGCCGCGGCGGATCCGCGACCGCGGGGTCCAGCTCCTCGACGAGGAGGCTGCGCTGGCCGAGACGCTGGCGGCCACCTGGGGGGCGAAGGAGGCGGAGGAGGAGAGCTTCCCGCGCCTGCACGTGCCCTTCGAGCGTCTGCTCAGCGAGAGCGCGGCCGGCGTGACGGCGCTGCCACCCGTGCCCGAGGGACCGGACACCGCCACCCTGACGGTGCGCCGGTTCGACCCGGTGGCCGGGGACCCGGCTCGCCTGGCCGGCGGCGTGTCGGGGCTGGTGGGACAGGGCTACACCGTCACCCTGTGTGCGGCCACGGCGGCCGGGGCGGGGCGCCTGTCGGCCTCGCTGGCGGCCGAGGGGGTGCACGCGCCGGTGGTGACGGTGGCGCCGGGCACGGCGGGGGTCTGCGTGGTGGTCGCCCCGCTGACCAGCGGGTTCATCCTGCCCGAGGCCAAGGTGGCGGTGCTGTCCGAGACCGACGTCACGGGGCGGCGGGTCCCGCACCGCCGGGCCAAGCCCCGGGCGCGTGCGGCCGACGGCTTCTTCGACGACCTCGAGGCCGGCAGCTTCGTCGTCCACCGCCAGCACGGCGTGGCCCGCTTCGAGGGCGTGACGTCGAGGACCATGGGCGGCACCACCCGCGACTACCTGATCCTCCAGTACCGCGGCTCGGACCGCCTCTACCTCCCGGTCGACCAGATAGAGGCCATCACCCCCTACAGCGGCGGCGAGTCGCCGACGCTCTCGAAGATGGGCGGCTCCGACTGGCAGAAGACGCGGGCCAAGGCCCGCGCCGCGGCCAACGAGGTGGCGGCGGAGTTGGTGGAGCTCTACCGCCGCCGCCTGGCCGTCGAGGGCAGGGCGTTCGGCCCCGACACGCCGTGGCAGACCGAGATGGAGGGGTCGTTCGGGTTCGTCGAGACCGAGGACCAGCTGAAGGCGATCGCCGACGTGAAGGGCGACATGGAGGAGCCCCGTCCCATGGACCGGCTGGTGTGCGGCGACGTCGGCTTCGGCAAGACGGAGGTCGCCGTGCGCGCCGCCTTCAAGGCCGTCCAGGACGGTACCCAGGCGGCCGTGCTGGCGCCGACGACGTTGCTGGCCAGCCAGCACGCCCAGACGTTCGCCGATCGCTTTGCGCCCTACCCGGTCCGCGTCGAGCTGCTCAGCCGCTTCCTGTCCCCGGCCGAGCAGCGCAAGGTGGTGCAGGGCCTGGCCGACGGCAGCGTCGACGTGGTCGTCGGCACCCACCGCCTCCTGGCCCAGGACGTGCAGTTCAAGGACCTCGGGATCCTGGTGGTCGACGAGGAGCAGCGGTTCGGGGTCACCCACAAGGAGGCCGTCAAGCGCATGGCCGAGGGCGTCGACGTCCTGACGCTCACCGCCAGCCCGATCCCGCGCACGTTGGAGATGGCGTTGACCGGCATCCGCGACCTGTCCATGGTCAACACGCCGCCCGCCGACCGCCGGCCCATCCTCACCTACGTCGGCGAGCACGACCCGTCGGCGATCAGCGAGGCGTTGCGGAGGGAGCTGCTGCGCGAGGGGCAGGCGTTCTACGTCCACAACCGCGTGTCGGACATCGACCGGGTCGCCCGCGACATCCGCGCCATGGTCCCCGAAGCCAGGGTGGCGGTGGCGCACGGCCAGATGGACGAGGGCAGCCTCGAGACCGTGGTGCTCGACTTCTGGGAGCGGCGCTACGACGTCCTGGTCTGCACGACCATCATTGAGTCGGGCATCGACATGCCCTCGGTCAACACGCTCATCGTGGACCGGGCGGACCTGCTCGGGCTGGGCCAGCTCCACCAGATCCGGGGCCGGGTGGGCCGCAGCGGCCAGCGGGCCTACGCGTACCTGTTCCACCCGGCGGACCGGGTCCTCTCCGAGCAGGCCTACGAGCGGCTGCGGACGATCGGCGAGCACACGGAGCTGGGCTCGGGGTTCAAGATCGCCATGCGCGACCTGGAGATCCGCGGGGCCGGCAACCTCTTGGGCTCGGACCAGTCGGGGCACATCGCCGCGGTGGGCTACGACCTGTACGTCCAGCTGGTCGCCGAGGCGGTGGCCGAGGCCCGGGGCGAGCCCCGGCCGACCCCGTCCACCGTCTCGATCGACGTGCCCGGAGACGCCCACCTGCCGAAGGACTACGTGGCGGCCGAGGACGCCCGCTTGGAGGCGTACCGCCGCCTGGCGGGGGCGACCTCCATGGCCGACGTGGACGACATCGGCGCCGAGTGGGCGGACCGCTACGGCCCGCTGCCGAGCGCCGCCGACGGCCTGCTGGCCCTGGCGCGGCTACGGGCCAGCGCCCTGGCGCGCGGCATCAGCGAGGTGGCCATGAGCTCGGTGCGGGCCGCTGGCGGACGTCCACCGACCGTGCGGGTCTCACCGGTGGCGCTGCCGGCCAGTGCGCAGGTGCGCCTCCGCCGCCTGGCGCCCGGAGCCACCTACCGGGAAGACCTCTCGCAGCTGGTGCTGCCCGTCACCAACGGGGATTCCGCGCCCGACACCGTGCGGGGACTGATCGAAGACCTCCTCCCGCTGGCCGATGTGAGTCCCGGTGGGGACACCTTGTAAGGTGCGCGGCGCGTGAAGCGACTCATCGCCCTCCTCATCGTGCTGGCCGGCGGCCTCGCCGCCGCGGCCTTGCTGGTCCCGTCGGACGCCGCCTCGGTCAACGGCACCAGCATCAGCCAGCAGGACCTCAACTCCGACGTCAACGCCATCGCCGACAGCGCGTACTACCAGTGCTATCTCAACTCGCAGGCCTACCTGTCGTCGCAGGGGAGCCAGCAGCTGCCGCCGGTGGTCGGGGCGGGCACGGGCCAGTACGCCGGGGATCACCCGACCGCCACCACCTCCTTCACGGCCAACTACCTCGAGACCAAAATCGGGCACCAGCTGGTCCTGCAGTTGGCCGACGAGCACCACGTCACGGTGAGCGCGGATGAGCTGAAGACGGCCCGCTCCGACCTGAGCCAGCAGATCACGAGCGTCATGTCGCAGATCCTGCAGACCCAGCAGGGCCAGGATGTCCGCTACGGCTGCAGCCTCACCGGGCAGGCGATCACCGGCCAGCAGGTGCTGAGCTCGTTGCCGGCCTCGTTCGTCGACGAGCAGGTGCAGTTCGTGGCCACCGCCACCGCGGTGCAGGAAGAACTGGCCGGTGTCGGCTCGAGCACGGCGGACCTGGAGAACTACTACCGCGCCCACCAGGCCGAGTTCGACACGGCCTGCATCAGCGCGGCCGTCTTCTCCAGTGAGAGCGCGGCGCAGGACGCCCAGGCGCAGGTCGCGTTCGGGACGCCGTTCGCCACGGTGGCGTCGAGCACGGCCAGCAGCGGCGGCGGCGCCCAGGGCTGCCACGTGCTGACCGAGCTGGAGTCCGCCTTGCCGTCAGGCTCCGATCTCAAAACCCTGGCCACCGGTGCCGTCTCCGACCCGATCAACGACAACGGGACGTACCTGCTGTTGCAGATCACGTCCCGCACCCCGACGCCCTACAGCAAGGCCAAGGCGGACGTGTCCAACGCCGTGCAGCTGGCTGGTTCCGCCGCCACGCAGAAGGCGCTGACCTCCGACGAGCGCCGCTCCTCGGTGAGCGTCAACCCGCAGTACGGGGTGTGGGTGCCGGTGAACGCATCGGTGCTGACGCCCCTCGCGCCGGACCCGGCGGACGTGTTGAACGCCACGGCCAATGTTGCCCGGACCGCCCCGGCCTCGGCATCGGGGTCGGCGGCAGCCGGGTCGTCCCTCCCGTCCAGCGGCTGAGCGTGCCGGGCCGCCCCCACGTCACGGTGGTGGGCCTCGGGCCAGCCGGTGCCGACTCGCTGGGGACTGATGCGGTCGCGCTGCTCGCCGCCGCGCCGGGACGCTCCTACCTCCGCACCGCGCGCCACCCGGCCGCCGCCGCCTTCGCCGGGGTGCCCTCCTTCGACGGTCTCTACGAGGCCGCCACCACCTTCGACGAGGTGTACGCCGCCATCGTCGAGGCGCTGGTGGCCGCCGCAATCGAGGCGGCGCCGGAGGGGATCGTCTACGCCGTGCCCGGGTCCCCCCTGATCGCCGAGCGCAGCGTGGACCTGCTGCGCACCGATGACCGGGTGGAGGTGACGGCCCGCCCCGCACTCTCGTTCTTGGACCTGGCCTGGGTGGCGCTGGGTCTCGATCCACTGGCGGCGGGGGTGCGCCTGGTCGATGCCAGCGTGGCCGGCCCGGTCGTGGCCGGGGAGGACGGCCCGTTCCTGGTGGCGCAGTGCTGGTCGCGCCATCTGCTCTCCGAGGTGAAGCTGGCCGTCGGGGACGACGAGGACCGCGCGCTGCCGCGCCCGGTCCTGCTGCACCACCTCGGCCTCGACGACGAGGTCGTGACGGCGGTGGACTGGTGGGACCTCGATCGCACCCTGGAGCCCGACCACCTCACCTCTGTCTACGTCCCGGCCCTCGGCAGCACGCCGGGCCGCGGCGCCGGCGACGAAGTCGCCCGGCTGGTCGCCCTCATGGACACGTTGCGCGCGCAGTGCCCGTGGGACTCGGTGCAGACCCACGCCTCGCTCATGCCCCACCTCATTGAGGAGACCTACGAGGTGCTCGATGCACTCTCGGCCCTCACCGAGGGTGGCGGGGGCGGTCCCGCCGCCGCGCACCTGCAGGAGGAGCTGGGTGATCTGCTCTTCCAGATCGTCTTCCACGCCCGCCTGGCCGACGAGGCCGGGGAGTTCGATCTGGCCGACGTGGCCCGCGGCGTGCACGACAAACTCGTGCACCGGCACCCGCACGTGTTCGGCGACGTGGACGCCGACACCGCCGAAGAGGTCGTGACCAATTGGGAGGCGATCAAGAAGAGCGAGAAGGGTCGCCGCAGTGTCACGGAGGGCATCCCGGCCGGCCTCCCCGCGTTGATGCTGACGACCAAGCTGGCCCGCAAGGCGCGTTCCGTCGGCTTGGAGCCGGACGACGCCACCGCCGAGGAGGCCGGGGCGGGGTTGGCGGCGCTGGCGCGCCACGCCGGGGCGAGCGATCCACAGGCGGACGATCCGCTCGCCGGCGACGGGGCGGAGGCGCAGGCGGCCGTGGGCGAGATCCTCTTCACCGTGGCCACCCTGGCCCAGCGGCTCGGCGTGGACGCCGAGCAGGCGTTGCGGGACCGCGCCCGCACGCTGCGCGACGACATTCTGCGGGCAGAGGGCGTCCCCGAAGACCAGGTGGGCAACCGCTAACGTTGTGCGCCGGTGTCCCACCAGGGGTGACACCAAGGAGAGATGTCGTGAGCACCATTGAGCACGTGATCGGGCGCGAGGTTCTCGACTCCCGCGGCAACCCGACCGTCGAAGCCGAGGTGTTGCTCGATTCCGGTGCGCGTGGCCGCGCCATCGCGCCCTCGGGCGCCTCCACCGGCATCCGCGAGGCGGTCGAGCTGCGCGACGGGGGGGACCGCTTCTCGGGCAAGGGCGTGCTGCAGGCCGTGGCCAACGTCAACGGCGAGATCGCCGATGCCGTCTGCGGGCTCGACGCCCTCGACCAGCGCGCCGTCGACCTCACGATGATCGATCTCGACGGCACACCGGACAAGGGCCGGCTGGGTGCCAACGCACTGCTGGCCGTGTCGCTGGCGAGCGCCAAGGCCGTGGCGGACGACCTGGAGATCCCGCTCTACCGCTCCATCGGCGGGTCCAACGCCCACGCCCTCCCCGTGCCGATGCTGAACGTGCTCAACGGCGGTGCCCACGCCAACAACTCCGTCGACTTCCAGGAGTTCATGCTGATGCCCGTCGGCGCGGCCTCCTTCAGCGAGGCGCTGCGCTGGGGCACCGAGACGTACCACGCCTTGCGCACGATGCTGGCCGAGCGGGGCATGTCCACGGCGGTGGGCGACGAGGGCGGGTTCGCCCCCGACCTGGCGCAGAACGAGGACGCGGTCAAGCTGCTGCTCGAGGCGATTGAGCGGGCGGGCCGGGTCCCCGGCGAGGAGATCGCGCTCGCCCTCGACCCCGCCACGAGCGAGCTGTGGGACGACGGGAACTACGTCCTGGCCGGCGAGGGCCGGACGCTCAGCCCGGCCGAGCTCGTCGACTACTGGGTCGAGCTGGCCGACCGCTACCCGATCGTGTCGATTGAGGACGGCATGGCCGAGGAGGACTGGGACGGCTGGGCCGCGTGCACCAAGGCGCTGGGCGACCGCGTGCAGCTCGTCGGTGACGACATCTTCGTGACCAACGCCGAGATCCTGGAGCGGGGCATCCGGGAGGGAGTGGCCAACGCCATTCTGGTCAAGCTCAACCAGATCGGCACGCTGACCGAGACGCTCGACACCGTGGCGCTGGCCAATGGCGCCGCCTACGGCACGGTGATCTCGCACCGTTCGGGGGAGACGGAGGACACGACGATCGCCGACCTGGTGGTGGCGGTCAACGCCGGCCAACTGAAGGCGGGCGCCCCCGCCCGCTCGGACCGCGTGGCCAAGTACAACCAGCTGCTCCGGATTGAGGAGGACCTGGGGGAGTCGGCCACCTTCCCGGGGCGGGCGGCGTTGGCGGGGCAGAGGGGGACTGCACATGGCGCGGGCTAGCAAGGGCAAGAAAGCCGTCCGCCGGCCGCGCGCCGCCAAGCCGGCGGGAGCGAAGGGGTCGCTCGGGCGGGCCCGGCTCGCGTTCGTGGGCGCGGTGGTCGCCTCGGCCATCGTCCTCTTCGCCTGGTTCCCGGCCGGCTCGCTGCTGAGCCAGCGCTCGAACCTGCACGGCACCGAAGCCGAGCTCAACGCGCTGCAAACGCAGGACTCGGCATTGGCGCAGGAGAACAAGAACCTCAGCGACGGCGGCGAGATCGGGCGCATCGCCCGGGAGCAGTACCAGTTGGTCAGCCCGGGCCAGCAGGCCTACGAGGTCCTCCCGCCCACCGGCGCCACGGCGGCGGGCACGCCTTACGCCGGCGACCCGGGCTCGGAGGGACCGGTGACCCCGTCGGCGACACCCGAGCTCCCGCCGGGCGGCGTCACGACCACCACGACCACCACGATTCCGGACGCGACGACGCACCCGACCACCGGAGCGACCCATCCGGCGGCCCCGTCGACCTCTTCGGGTGGCTTGGCGTCGCGCATGGTGCACGCCCTCGAATTCTGGCGTTGAGCCCCGGGGAGGAGGCCGCACGCGATGCGGCTGCCGTCGCGCTGCTGCTCGGCCGCGATCCGGGGGGCGCGTTCGCCGTCGTGGTCCGTGGATCGGACGGGAGCCCGGTCGTCATCGCCAACGAGCCGTTCCTGCGCGACGGAACACCGATGCCGACGCGGTTCTGGCTCGTCGATCCCGTGCTCCGGGTCAGCGTCGGCCGGCTGGAGGCCGCGGGCGGCGTGCGGCAAGCGGCGGCCGAGGTCGATGCAGCGGCCCTGGCCGACGGCCATCGCCGCTACGCGACCGAACGCGATGCCCTGATCCCCGACGGCTGGACGGGGCCTCGTCCGAGCGGCGGCGTCGGCGGCACCCGGCAGGGCGTCAAGTGCCTCCATGCGCACCTGGCCTGGTGGCTGGCGGGTGGGGACGACGTGGTCGGGGCGTGGGTGGCGGACCGATTGGACCTGCGCCGGCCGGAGGCCTGACCCGCGCCCGCTCTGTGATACTCGTCGGCGTGAACGAGGCCGGCGCTCTCGCCGCGGTCGACTGCGGCACGAACTCCACCCGACTGCTCGTGGTCGGGCCTGCGGGTGACGTGCGTGCCCGCGAGATGACGATCACCCGCCTCGGCCAGGACGTCGACGAGACCCATCGGCTGCAGCCCGAGGCGCTGGAGCGGACCTTCGCCGCGTTGCGGCACTACCGCTCCATCATGGATGCCGAGCAGGTCGGCCGTACCCGCCTGGTCGCCACCTCGGCCGTGAGGGACGCCACCAACGGGGGCGCGTTCCTCGGCCCGTCGGCCGACATCATCGGTGCCCCGGCTGAGCTGCTGCCCGGGGACGAAGAGGGGCGGCTGTCCTACGCGGGCGCCACGGGCGACCTGCCGGTGACGGACGCCGCCATCGTCGTCCTCGACATCGGTGGCGGCTCCACGGAGATTGTGACCAAGGTCGGGGGCGCGATCCTCTCGGTGTCACTCGACATGGGCTGTGTCCGGTTGACGGAGCGCTTCTTGCGCCGCGACCCGCCCACGCCGGACGAGATCGCGGCGGCGGTGCAGGCCATCTCGTCAGAGCTCGATCGGGCGATCGACGCCATCCCGGTCCTCGGCGAACCGGGCCGTGCCTTCCAGCTCGTCGGCCTGGCCGGCACGGTGTCCACGCTGGCCGGCCTGGAGCTCGGGTTGACCGCGTACGACCGGACGCGCATCCATCACGCCGTCCTGACCGCGGCGGCAGTCGAGCGCTGGTGCGACGTCCTGGGCGCGGAATCCGTGGCGGCCCGGGGCCAGCGGCCGGGCCTCCCCGTCGGACGGCAGGACGTCATTGTCGGGGGCGCGCTGGTCTTGCGGGAAGTCATGACCCGCTTCGGCCTCCACGAGTGCACGGTCTCGGAGGCCGACATCCTCGACGGCCTCATCATGTCGCTTCAGCCGTAGGCCCAGGATGGCCCCGGATACAGTGGCGCAGTGACCGCACCATCTCGTCGTCCGGCGAACGCAGCCGGGAACGTCTTTGGCGCGGGCTGCCCCGTGACGAGCCGCGCCGCGCCATGACGGACGCGTTCGAGGTCAACGACAACAGCGAGGTGTACTACACCGGCACCTACTGGAACGACTTCGAGATCGTGCGGCGGCAGATCAACGGGCTGATCTCCGGCGAGCCCACACGGAAGTGGCACCAGCACTTCGCCCACGAAACGCGACGCACCTTTCAACGCGCGCTCATCCTCAACTGCGGGAACGGCTGGGTGGAGCGGGAGTTGGTCGAGCACGGCCTGATCGCCGAGGGCGTCGGGATGGACTACTCCCAGGACCTCGTGGAGGAGGCCAGCGCGGCGGCCCGGGCCGAGGGACTTCCGCTGACGTATGTCCAGTCGAATGTGAACGACGGCATCTTTCCCGAAGGCGAGTTCGATCTCGTCGTGAACCACGCCGCAGCCCATCACATTGCAGCCATCGACCGGGTCTTCCGTGAGATCTGCCGGGTCCTGCCGGACGACGGTTGGTTCGTGTCCTTCGACTACGTCGGCGCCCACCGGAACCAGTACCGGCTCGACGCCTGGGAAGAGGCGTGGAGCCTGAACAGCCGGCTCCCGCCCTCACTGCGCCAGGACATGGCCTACCCGCCCATGCCCGTCATGCTGGTCGTCGATCCGACGGAGGCGATCCATTCGGAGTTGATCCTCGAGATGTTCCACCGGTACTTCACCGCGGACCACTACGCCGCGCTGGGGGGAGCCATCGCCTACCCGCTCCTGACGCACAACGCGGGGATCTTCGCCGCCGACGAGGACGAGCAGTCCTACTGGATAGCGCAGATCCTCGAAGCCGACGCCCGCTTCCTCAGCGAGCACCCGGAATCCACCCTGTTCGCGTACTTCGCGGGCCGGCCGAAGAAGGCCGTGCTGGCGGAGCACGACGTGCTGGCCGCCTGGAGCACCGAGGAGGCGGAGCGGGAGCGGAGCGCCCGGGAGGAGCGCGGTGGCGAGTACTACGAGCGCGGCGCGCTCTCGACGGTGCTGGTCCAGCTCGACGAGCAGCGGGCCGCCAACGGTGCGCTGGAGGCCCGGGCGGAGCAGCTGGAGGCCGAGTTGCAGGCCATGCGTTCCCGCTCGCTCTACGCCCATGCCCGCAAGGTGGTGGATTCGAAATGGGTCCGCACGGTGCGGGCGAACGACGCCGTCGCCGGGGTCGAGCGGCGGGTCAGGACCAGGAAGTAGCCGGCCGCACCCGGCCCGGGCCGCACCACGCCCGTCGCTAGTATCGGGGGCGCCCCGGCGGTCGCTGCGACCGTGCCGCGGCCCCCACCCATGCCCGACCTGGACGTCAACGAGAACAGCGACATCTACTACCAGGGCCGCTACTGGAACGACCTCGAGGCGGTGATACGCCACCTCAACCAGCGGGTCTCGGGGGACCCGTCGACGCCCTGGTACGAGCATTTCGCCCGGGCGACGGGCCGCACCTTCGACCGGGCGTTGATCCTCAACTGCGGGAACGGCTGGGTGGAGCGAGACCTCCTGGCCTGCGGGCTGGTCCGCGAAGCCGTCGGCATCGACTACGCCGAGGACCTCCTGCGCGAGGCCAGGGCCGCCGCCGCCGAGGGTGGTCTGGCGCTCACCTACGAGCAGGTCAACATCAACACGGGCGAGTTGCCGCACGGAGAGTTCGACCTCGTCGTCAATCACGCGGGGGCCCATCACATCGCCGCCATCGACCGGGTCTTCCGCGAGATCTGCCGCCTCCTGCCCGACGACGGCTGGTTCGTCTCCCACGACTACGTGGGCCCGCACCGCAACCAGTACGCGCCCGACGCCTGGGAGGCCGCCTGGACCCTCAACGGCCAGCTGCCCGGAACGTTCCGACAGGATCTGCGCTATCCGCACCTGCCCACGATGCTCGTCATGGACCCGACAGAGGCGATCCACTCCGAGCTCATCGTCGAGACATTCCGTCGCTACTTCACGACCCGCGAGTTCATCCCGCTCGGCGGGGCGCTGGCCTACCCGCTGCTGACCCACAACGACCGCCTGCTCGACGCCGAGGACGAGGCCGCGCGCGCGCAATGCATCGAGCGCGTCCTGGACGCCGATGTCGACTTCCTGAATGCGCATCCCGACTCCACGCTCTTCGCGTACTTCGCCGGGACGCCCGACAAGTCGGTCCTGGAGCGGGGCGCACAGCTGTCGTCGTGGACCGCGGCGGAGGATGAGCGGGAGCGGGTCGCGGCGGACCACGGGGGCGAGTACTACCCCCGTGGCGCCCTCGCCTCGGCGCTCATCGCGCTCGACGAGGCGCGCCGTGAGGGCGAGCGGGTGGCCGCCCGGACGCAGGCGTTGGCGTCGGAGGTCGAGGCACTCCGGGCGGACCCGGTCTACGCCGCCTTTCGTGCGCTCCTCGATGCCAAGGCGACCCGCCGCGTCCGGAGCACGCGCCTCGTCGGTGCCGCCGAGCGTCGGACGCGTGCTGCGGTGGGCCGGCGCGGCCCGGCGGAATCCCCGGCGTCAGCTCGGGACGGCTGAGCCCCGGCTCAGGCTGCGATCGACCGTTGCAGGTCGTGCCAGACGTAGACGCCGTCGGTGTGCACCGGCGGCTTCCCGATCACCCAGGTCACGAAGTCCCGCGCCGCCGCCTCGTTGGCGCCCGGTCCCATGATGAACGTCTGGGCGTCCCACAATCGCCACTCGGCGCGGAGCTGGTCGCGCAGAAGGGCGGTCCTCGGGACGGCCGCACCGCCCTGCAGCGCTTGCAGCGTGCCCGACGTGAGGGTGCCCGAGCCCCAGGTGGCCGGCCCTCCTCCTTCGGCGGGGACCAGCGCGTAGGCGCCGGGCATCTTGAAGCGCATGTCGGCGGTGGCCTGCCACAGGGTGGCGTCGTCGTCGACCGGGGTTGTCGTGGGGTACACGACGGCGACCGAGTTCGCGGGCACGGAGTCCACGGCACTCGTCGTGAAGAAGGTCGGCGTGTCGACGACAACCTCCTGGTACGGGAGCGTGGGCACCATCGGCGCCAGGACGACGGCGGAGACGATCAGCGACGCCAGGACCCCCGTCAGGCTGGTCGACCAGCGGGGCCACCGTCGCAGCCGTTCCACCGCGACGCCGAGCACCAGCGCGGCGAACAGGAACACGAACACGGAGAAGCGGGCCAGGACCGCACCACTGACCAGTGGGATGTGGCGCAGGATGCCACCGGGCAGGCGGATATGGGTGAGGGTGTTGCCGACACGCAGGGGTGAGCCCATGGAGAGGAGGTAGGCACTGATGGCGAGCAGGACCCCGATGACGACGACCTTCGATCGCCGGCACAGCACCGCGGCGGCGAGCAGGAAGACCACGAGCGGGATGCCCAGATAGGCGCCGTTCTCGGAGAGGTTGTTGGCGAACTGGTTCGCCGTCTGTGCCGCGCTGGTCGTCGTGAAGATCTGGTTCGACGACGGGATGAGGGCGGACAGCAGGTCCGATTGGTACTGCCCGGCGGGCAGTGTCTGGGTGGCGTGCAGCGGTCCCCGGATGGCGTACAGAATCGGATAGGCCAGGACGACGACGGCGAGGCCGACGGCGATGAGCGCGGCCGGGACCGCGGCCGTGAGGTGGCTGCGCACGTCGTGGACGTTGAAGAGGGCGACGAGGATGCCGGCGATGAGCGCGAGCAGGGCTGTCGTGACCAGCAGCTCGCTGGAGATGCAGTACTGCGCAATGATCAGCAGGCCGAGGGCCACGCCCAGCACCCGTTTCGAGTAGCGCTGCCGGATGAAGATCTCGTCGAGCACAATGAAGATGAACGGGATGAGACACACGAACATGGTGTGGAGGTGGGCGATCCCCGCCGAGACCACGTAGGGGGAGAAGCCGAACAGGAGCCCTCCAAGGAAGGCCGCCGGTCGCCAGGTCGTCCAGTGCCGGACGAAGCAGTACCCCGCGATGGCGGCCGTGAAGAAGGCCAGGCTGATGAGGAAGTTGACACCGGCCACCGGTCCCCACAGCGCGGTCACCGGGCTGGCGATGATCCCGAGCAGAGGGACGGCGACGTTCGCCGAGTAGTTGACCCCTAACGGCTGGTTGACCCAATGACTGAAGAACGGGTTCACGCCGTGCGTCAGGGCGAAGGGCGTCCACGCGATCAACCAGGCGTTCAGCTTGGGGTCCTGGCTCGACTGCAGCGCCCTGGTGGGGCCGGTCGTCCACGCGTTCCAGTTCGCCACGACGGCGAGGACCAGATAGGTGGCGACGACGAGCGCGGTTGACGTCAGCGTGGAGGGATGGGAGATGCGGCTCCGCAGTCGGCTCCCGTCGCTGTCGCCCGTGCCGGCGCCCGACAGGGCGGGTTCGCGGTGCTCGACGAGGATGTGGGTCATGGGGAGGCGGGGATCACGGGGGGAGGCACGCTGGCGGAACCAAGCCCGGGGCCGCAACCAACGACTGTGTCCGGCCCCATGTGCCGAGGCAATTTAGCCCGTCACCGGTTGCCGAGGCGGTCGGGAGCCCGGCCGCTGATGGGAGGATGCGGGGCTAGAGCACACCGAGATCACGGAGCGAATCGGTGACGCCGGTCGCGTAGGCCTTGGGTGACCAGGCCTGGCAGCTCTCGAGCAGGTGCGTGCTGAGCTGCGACGAAGCGCCCGGATCGGCGAGGAGCCGGGCCACCACGTCCGCACACTCGTCCACGGTGGTGAAGGTCGTGTCGCTGCCGAGCGTGTGGACGACCTCACGCGGTCCGCCCTGCCCGTAGACGACCGGGATGCACCCGAAGCTCGCCGCCTCGATCGGCGTGATGCCGAAATGCTCGAGCCGTTCGGGAAACTCGTCGGCGTCGACCCCGAATCCCGCGGCGTGGATCAGCACCGCCGATCGCCCGTACAGCGCGGCAAGGTCGGCCCGCCCGATGTTGGGGTAGAAGGTGCAGGGGAGGCCCTCGGCCATGCGCTGCAGCTCGTGGAAGCGCTTCCGGCCTTCGGGGCTCGGGTGGATGGCGCCCGCCAGGGCCAGTTCCATGTTCTCGACGCCGAGCTCCTGCATGCGACGGAAGGCGTCGATCACAACGTCCTGCCGCTTGTTGTGCCCACCGGTGAAGAAGCGCCCGACGGTGAGGACGGTGCGTCGCTCGGACCAGGGGAGCCCGCTGATGGCGCCGGACCACATGGCATGGGGTGGGATGAGGCGAACGGGAGGGGCCTCCAGCCCGTAGTGCCGGATCAGCCCGTTGACGTTGCGTCGCACGAAGTCCGAGTAGGCCCAGATCTCGTCGTAGCCGGCCAGCAGGTCGCCGTGTTCCTCGACGATGCGGTCGGGCACCCAGAACGGAAATTGGATGTGGTAGACGCTGCGCTTCCCGAACGCCTTGACGGGCGGCACGATCGAATTGCCGATCACCGCCGCGAACCGGCAACTGCTCGGTTCGACCATCTCCAGCGGCACGGCGGAGCCGACCACATTGTCGAAGCCGAACGTCGCCTCTATTTGACGGATGCGGATCGCGCTGTAGCGGTGCGGCGAGGTGAACACCACCTGGGGCGTGCCGGCGACCGCCGCCAGGACCGAGGCCAACTCGAACAACATCCGCTCGCCCCCTCCCGGCACCAGCTGGTAGGGGGAGTAGAGGACGAACTGGGAGTCCGAGGCCACCGGCTTGGCAACACGCAGGTCGAGGTCCGCCGTGCCGCGCTCGGCGATCTCCGGTTGGGGGGCCAGGGCAAGGTGGGCCAGGTTCGCCGTCTGGCGTGCTTCGAGCCACGGCCCCCACTTCTTGACGAAGCGGGCCCGGTTGATTTCGGAGATGTCGTGCAACTTCAGTCTGCTGTCTGACGTCGTCTTGCTCTCAATGTGGATCACTCTGGCGTTCGGATTCACCATGATCTTGCCGCACTGGGTCCAGAGCTTGAGGCAGAGATCGGTGTCCTCGTAGTACGCCGGCTCCCACTCCAGACCGAACCCGCCGACCTTCAGGAAGTCCGACCGGCGCATCATGAGGCAGGCGGCGGAGCAGTAGTCGACGAGGCACGGCGTGTCGTAGTGGTCCGGGCCCCAGACAGCGCCCTTGCCGACCTGCACTACGTCGCCCGTGGGGACGATGACGCCACCGACTTCCTGCACCTTGCCATCCGGGTAGAGGAACATCGGTCCGACCGCGGCCACGAGCGGATCGCTCCGCATGGTCGAGCACAGCGCCTCGATCCAACCCGGCTGCACAAAGGCGTCGTTGTTGAGGAAGACGATGTAGTCGCCGCGGGCGAAATCGACACCGATGTTGTTGCCCTCGCCGAAGAAGCGGTTGATCCCCACCTCCACCAACACGAAGTCCTCCTGGCGGTGGCGCCGCCGGAGGATGGACAGCTCAGCGTCGGACGATCCGTTGTCCACCACGATGATCTCCCGCACGAGGCCGCTGTGGGCCGTCGCCAGGGCGTCGAGACATTCGACCGTCGTTGCCGCCTGGTTGTAGTTGAGGACGATGACCGAGACGTTGTTGGAGAAGGGGTCGAACTCTGTGGCCAACGCGCAGTCCGGCCTAGTTCTCGGGTTCGACGGGCGTCGCCCTCTGGGCGAGCATCCTGGAAAGCAAGCGGACGGGGGCGGTCAACCGCCACGACGTCGACCGGCGAATGTCGTCGATCGTGCTCTGCGCGTTGGCCGCGTGTCCCGCGTACGCCTCCGCCTGTCGTTCCCGGTCTTCGATCAGCACGTCCTTCTCGGCCAGCTCGGCCTCGTAGCGGGCGGCCGAGGTCGAGATCTTCGCGGTGAGCACGTCCAGGCGCTCGAGGAAGTCCCTCAGCATTTGAGCCTGCTCCAGCCGCGCTGCTTCGGTCTGCAAGGACAGTTGGTCGCGGGCGTCGGCCGCCTCGAGCGCCAGGCGGTCGGCCAGGTCCTTGTAGGCCCCGAGCGCGGAGAGGAAGACCTCCCTTTCGGCCTGCTGGCGCGTGACGAGCCCGGTGACGATGGCCCGGACGGTCTGCGGGGAGAGCATGTCGTCACCCAGGGCGTCGAGGGAGTCCGCGGGTTGGCGGATCACGGCCAGCAGGTTCCCGACTGCGGGGGGCACGCTCTCGGGGTCCAGCCGGAGGAATTCCTCCAGGATCGGTGCGTCGGGGACCGCGTCCGAAGCGGCCGCGGCGTCCCCGGGCGACTGGCGGGCGGGGTTCACGGGGTGGAAGGGCTCACGGTGATCACAAAGACAGGAGAAATCGCTGCTGACCTGGTCATTCAGTTAGGCGCGCGGGCGGGACCCGCACGCAATTTCGGGCCAGCCTAGCCCGGTGCCGTCCGGCCACACGGTGACCGAGGGGGCGTCGTCCCCCCTCGTCGGGCGGCTCCGCCTCAGGTTCTGGCGAGAAGGGTCCGCACCTGCTCCATCAGCGCGTCGGGGTCGCCGTACCGTTCATCGGCGTAGCGGCGTCCGGCCTCTGAGACGGAGGCCCGGTCGTCCTCGGCCTGCAGGCCCGCCACGGCGGCCACGAGCTCGCCCGGGTCACCGAAGGTCGATCCACCGCCGGCCCGCGCGTGGGTCACCGCCGGCCCTGGGCCCTCGGCCACGATGATCGGCGTCCCGAACCGGAGCGCCTCGACGCATTCGCGTGCGATCTGCGCTCCGGGGGCGAGGTCGATGCAGACGGCCGCGTGGGCGACCAGGCGCCACAGGTCCATCCGGGTGTCGACGGCCACGGTGCCCCGGAGCGACCGGCCCTTCCAGGCCGAGGCGACCCCGTCCCCGACGAGGACGATCTCGGCCGCCGGGTAGGCGGCGCTGAGCCAGGCCACCGCGGGTGGCGGGTCGTCGGCGTCGCCCGGCTCGTCGGAGAGGACGAGCTGGTAGCCCGTGAACCCGAAGCCGTGGTGACGGTGCAGCTGTGCCAGGGGATTCACCGGCACCAGCACGGTCACCCACGGCGATGCGTCGTTGTCGTCAGCGTGGGTCAGATGCAGCCGGCGCCACGAGGGCCCGCCGTGCGTTCCTGCGCCATCCGACAGGAAGAACACGGACCGGGGGTCGATGTCGCCGAGCAGTGCCGCCACCGCGGGCGTCAGCTCGTCGACCACGACGACGTCCCTCGAGCCCGGAGGGCGCGGCCACCGGAGGTCGTGGCCGGCGCCCATGCCCACGAGGTCGAAGGCCCCGTCGGCCTCGGCCCGCCCGATGGGTCCCGGGACGAGGACGGAGACCGGCCCGAGCCGGGAGGCGGCCCCGGCG
Source organism: Acidimicrobiales bacterium (assembly GCA_036271495.1). GTDB lineage: Bacteria > Actinomycetota > Acidimicrobiia > Acidimicrobiales > RAAP-2 > Bog-473. The sequence continues at coordinate 31,367 of DATBAO010000035.1, read as the reverse complement.
ATGCAACGCGTCACGAACGCCAGTTCCGACCGCCGGTCCCGCCAGTGGCAGCCGATGAAGACCGCGCCGGCCTCAGCCACCCGGTCGCCCGGTCGCCACCAGCCGCTGCAGGTGCGCCACCTCCGCCCGCAGTCGCGCCACCTCCTCGCCGAACGAGTCGGCGACGTCCGCGCCGATGGCGTCGCGGGCGTTGATGCGGTCGGTCAGCAGATCGCACTGGGCCACGACGGCGTCCGTGGCCTCGGCCACGGCGTTGAGCAGACGACGGTCGGCCCGGCCTGACACCCGTCCGGCCCAGGAGCGCAGCGAGCGCCCCGTCGAGGCCTGTCGGTCCGCCAGCACCCGGCGGAAGGACACCACCGCAGCACTGGCTCCGACCGGTCCGAGCGGTGGAGGCGCGTCAGCAGGTTGGCGCAGGAGACGCGGCGGACGCCCGGCTGCCCCCTCTACTGCATCGTGAGCGTCGCGTACCATCTGTTCCAGTCGTCCTTCTCGTCCGGGCCGGCCAGTCGGCAGGACGGGTCGGCCCGGGTGAGGTGCGGGTTGTAGTAGCGGTCTCCGTCGGCAATGTAGTCCTTCCACCGTTCGACGAACTTGACGACATCGCCCACGCCGCCTGCCGTGCCGCGGCTGGGCGACTCGTGGTGGATGAGCTCGGCCGCCGGCTCGTACAGCGTGCGCAGGCCCCTCGTGCCGGCGCGGAGGCAGTAGTCGACATCGTTCAGGTCGACCCCGAGTGCCTCGTCGAAGCCATCGAGGAGGTCGAAGACGTCCCGTCGGGTGGCCAGGCAGGCGCCGGTCACCGCCGCGCACTCGCGCGCGGTCACCGCCATCCGGAGATAGCCCGGTTCGTGCTCGGCCAGTCCGCCGAGCACGTGCCCCGCCGCACCGGTCAGTCCGACGACGAGCCCGCAGTGCTGGAGCCGGTGGTCCGGGTAGAGGAGCCGGGCACCCGCGGCACCGACGTCCGGGCGGAGGGCCTGTGCGCACAGGGCGGACAGCCATCCGCTCTGTCGGGCCTCAATGTCGTTGTTGAGGAACAGCAGGATGTCGCCTCTCGCCTCGACGGCCCCTGCGTTGTTCAGCGCGGCCCAGTTGAAGGGCCGGGGATCGCGCAGGACGCGGACGTCGGGCCGGTCGGCCAGCCGTTCCACCAGCGTGAGCGTTTCGGGGTCCGTCGAGCCGTTGTCGATGAGGACCAGCTCGACGCTGGCATGCATGGCCGTGGTGGCGGCAATGGAGTCCACGCACGTGCGGAGGAGGCGCGGCTCGTCGCGGAACGGGATCAGGATGCTGACGGGCGTCCCGGTCTTGGCGGGTCGCAGGATCCGGAAGTGTCCCGGTGCGGCCCCCACCTCGACGCCCGCCTCCTCACCCCGGCGGCGCAGCGCCTCCTGCAGGTGGTGCACGGACATCGGCGGGCGCGGCACGGCGTCGGCCGGCGCACGGTGGCACAGCACCTCGGGAAGGTGGATCACGGAGTCGGCGGCTTCGGTCGCCAGGAGCGCGCACTCGTGCTCGAGCGCGTCGGTGCCCGATGCGACGAGCCGGGGCAGGTGGTCCGCCACCGAGGCTCCCATGGCGAGCGGGCGCCCGACGTAGGCGCCGGAGAGGAGAAACTCGGGGGAGTAGTCCGGCTTGAGGCGCGGCGCGGACACCGTTCCGTCCGCTGCCATCTCGTCCTCGTCCGCGTAGACGACACCGGTTGGTGTGAGCGCCGCGCTCAGAAGGGCGACAGCGTCGGGCGCCCAGACGTCGCCCGGGAAGAGCAGCGCGCGCGGGAGCCCGCGCCCGGCCTCAATCCCGATCCCGAGGAGGTCGCGATCCGAGCCGGACCCCCCGGCGCCGAGAAGCCGGACGCGCCGCCGGTCCCGGAGCGCCGTGGCTCTGTGGACGAGGGGCCGGAGCTCGGGGAGCCGGGCGTCGGGCGCCACGATGGTCAGTGACCACCCGCCCCGCTGCCGGCGCACGCTGCTGAGTGTCCGTCGCAGTGCCTCGGCATCCGCGTCCGTGACGGCCATCACCAGGCACAGATTCGATCGTCTGGTCGAGCGCCCCGCCCGTGACCGTGCCGCTTCACGGTCACGTGACCACGCCGCGTAGGGCCCGGGGTCCTGGGCGATGTCGGGGGGGAGGGGCGAGAGCGCCCGAGGGGCGAAGAGCACCCGATCCACGGGCGCAATCTACCGGACTCCGCCTGCGCCTCCCGGCGCGTTGGCGCAGGTGATCGTGGACCTGTCACGATTCGCCGATGGGGATATCCGACCGCCTCCTCATGGGGCCGGGACCTTCGAATTCGTACCCGGAAGTCACCATGGCCCTGGCCGGCCCCGTGCTCGGCCACCTGGACCCGCAGTTCCTGGCCCTCCTGGACAGCACCAATGACCGGTTACGCCAGGTTTTCGAGACGTCCAACGCGCTGACCCTGCCCCTGAGCGGGACGGGATCGGCCGGCATGGAGGCGTCCTTCGTCAACTTCGTCCGGTCCGGTGACCCGGTGGTGGTCGGCGTGAACGGGGTGTTCGGCGAGCGCATGTGCGAGGTGGCGTCCCGCCACGGGGCCGAGGTCGTCCGGGTGGACGCCGAGTGGGGCGAGCCGATCGATCCGGAGAGCCTGCTCGCCGCCCACCCCGCTCCCGCCATGATCGCCGTGGTGCACGCGGAGACCTCGACCGGTGTGCGCAATGACATCGCGCCGCTGGGCCGGGGCAAGGGTGAGGCCCTGCTCCTCGTCGACACGGTGACGTCACTCGGCGGGTTGGAGGTGGCGATCGACGACTGGTTGGTCGACATCGCGTACAGCGGCACCCAGAAGTGCCTTGGTGTCCCGCCGGGGCTCTCGCCGTTTACGGCGTCCGAGCGCGCCCTGGAGCGGTTGGTGCCGAAGCCGTCGAGTTGGTACCTCGACCTGAACCTGCTGGCCCGCTACGTCAACGATGGCGCGGGCGGTGCCCGGGTGTATCACCACACGGCTCCCGTCGTGATGATCGCCGCGCTGCACGCCGGGCTCGGTGTCCTGCTCGACGAGGGGCCCAAGGCCTCGTGGGAACGGCACGCCGAGTGCGGGCAACTCCTTCAGGACGGATTGGTCGCGCTCGGCCTCGAGCTGCTCGTCGCTCCCGAGCACCGGCTCCCACAGCTCACCACGGTGCGCATCCCTGACGGCGTCGATGATGCCGCGGTGCGCCGCGAGCTCCTTTCGGTCTACGGCATAGAGATCGGTGCCGGCGCAGGCCGGCTGGCCGGAAAGATCTGGCGGATCGGCTGCATGGGGCACACCGCACGCCGGCGCAACGTTGTCGCCCTGCTGGGCGCGCTCAAGGAGGTGCTCGGACGATGACTGCGGCCAGGGCGGTGCGCCACGCGCCCCTGGAGCTCCGGGGGAAGCGGGTGCTGCTGCGCTCGTTGACGGAGAATGACTTTGCTGCCTGGCACGAGGTGCGAACGCGGTGTGCCAGCTGGCTGCTCCGGTGGGAGCCACGGCCGAAGGGCGCGCCGGCGCCGTCGGAGGACCGGCCCAGCTTTGCGGCGCGCTGTGGCATCCGTGAACGCGAGCGGCACCTGGGGACCGGCTACGGCTTCGGGATCTTCGTGGGCGAGCGCTTCGCCGGGGAGGTGACCCTCTCCTCCATCCAGCGCGGCCCCTTCCAGAGCGCGTTCATCGGCTACTGGGTCGACGAGTCCCTGGCGGGACGGGGGATCGTGCCCGAGGCGGTGGTCGTGACCCTCCGGTTCGCCTTCGAGGCGATTTCGCTGCACCGGGTGGAGATTTCCATCATCCCGCGGAACACGCCGAGCCGGCGGGTGGTCGACAAGCTCGGGATCCGCGAGGAGGGCGTCGCCCTCCGCTTCCTCGAGATCGACGGGGAGTGGGAGGACCACGTGCGCTACGGGATCACGGCGGAGGAGTGGGCCGTGCGCGAGCGCGAGCTGGTCGAGGAGTGGTTGGAGGACTGAGCCTCAGGCGTCGGCGCCGCCCACCACGGATGGCGAATGGCGGAAGAACTGCTCCACGTCGTGCTCGTAGGTGTAGGACAGCGGCTTGCGGCCGGTCTGGCGCCGCAGGCGCAAGGCCCGGATGAAGGTCTGCACGGCTCCGGCGCTCGTGGCGTTGTAGGTGAAGCCGGTGCCGGCGAAGCGCCGCGTATCGACCCCGCGGCCGTAGCGCAGCAGGTCCTCGAGCTCGGCGGGCAGGTCGAACAGCCGGGACAGGGGGCGGATCTTCAGCGGGCTGAAGGGCGACAGCGGGACGAGCTTCGTCCCGCAGATCGTCGCCACCTCGCTCCACGGGAGCCGGCCCTCGGCCGCCACGTTGTAGAGCCCTGGGATGCCGGCCCTGGTGACGTGGAGCAGGGCGCGCACGACGTCACCCTCCTCAATGAACTGCAGGAGGGGGTCGAAGCCGAAGATCGACGGGCACACGGGCCGCGACAGGTTGCGGCTGATCGGCGTCGTCAGGTGCTCGCCCAGCACGTTGGCGAAGCGGAGCACGGTGACCTTGGTGCCGGGGTTGTCCTCGGCGAAATCACGCATGAGGCCATCGGCCTCGACGAGCGAGCGCTCCACGCTGTTCTTGACCGGGCTCGTCCGGGGCGTGTCCTCCTGGAAGGTGTTGGGGTCGCTGGCGGCGGAGCCGTAGACGAGCGTCGAGGACTTGACCACGATGTGACGGACGGACGATCCGGCCGCTCCGGCCGCCGCCAGGAGGTTCATCGTCCCGATGACGTTGATCTCGTGCATGGCCCGCCGCGGCACCGAGGATGAGTTGGTGATCATGAAGGTGTGGAGGATGGTGTCCACCTGGGTCGCCTTCACGATCCGGTTCATGATGGAGTAGTTCTGGTCGGCCCGGACGAACTCTGCCCGCTCGAAGGGAACCGACGGCGGTCGTGTCCCCATGCCCAGGATCACATCCATGCTGGGGTCGGTCTCGAGCGCTTGGATCATCCGGCCACCCCAAAAGGTGTCAGCTCCGGTGACGAGGACGCGACGGCTCACGACTGTTCAGCCGAACCAGACGCTGCGCCTGTCGCGCAGCATGTCGTAGACGGACTCCTGGAGCAGCGAGCGGATGCGCTCGGACTCTTCCATGATCCGGCTCTTCGAGTACCTGTCCTGATCCGGCGGGACGTCGAACCGCACCGGCGGCAGGACGCGCAGCTTGAACTTGGCGGGGAACGGGGTCACGATCCCCAGCGGCCCGAGAGCGAGCACGTTGGCGGTGATCGGGAAGTACGGGAGGCCGAGCGCACGGGCCACTGTCGGCAGCCGCAGCACGACCGGCATCGCCTCTTCGGCGCCAATGACGGCGATCGGGATCACGGGGACGCCGGCGCGCATGGCGATCTCGACGAAGCCGCCACGCCCGAAGCGGCGTAGCTGGTAGCGGTCGGTGAACGACTTGGACGTCCCCTTGGTGCCCTCGGGGAAGACGAGGGCCAGCTGCTGCTGTTCCTTCAGGAGCCGGTACGCATTGGCGGGACGGGCGGACACCCCGCCGGCGCGGGCCCACAGTGTGCCGACGACGGGCAAGGTCCGGAAGAAGTAGTCGGCCAACCCGTACACCGGCCGGCCGAGTTCCTTCTCTATGCCGTGCATGATGACCGGCGCGTCGGAGGGGATCGCCCCGGCATGGTTGGCGACGAGCAGTGCGCCACCCCCGGCCGGGATCCTCTCGAGGCCCTCCCACTCCGTGCGGAACCACTTCGAGTAGATCGGTTCGTACAGTGCGCGGGCCAGGGCGCGCGTCCGTTCGGATCGACCCCACTCGTCGACGTCGGACAACCGGGGATCCTCGGGCTCCTGCTCGGAGGCGATGCGGATCGGCACGATGGCGGTCGACTGGTCTTTCTCGCCTACCACTTGGCGCCCGCTGGCCATCGGGCCATCGTACCGATCACCCGGACGACGGGAACCTGGCCGGTCGGGCTACGGGCGGGCAGCCCCGATCAGGCCCGTCGTGAAGATGGGGGAGTAGGACACGGTCGACCCGGTGAAGGGGGCCTGAATCACCGTGTCGGTCCCGTAGGGCCCCGAACCGGCGTACATCACCACGTGGTCGACCTGACTGTCGTTGTCCAGGTTGTAATAGAAGAGCAGGTCACCAGGTTGGAGCGCCGCGAGCGACACATGGGTGAGCGCGGGCCATTCCGTCTCGGTCGTCCTCGGTATGGAGATGCCCGCCCGCCCCCAGGCCCATTGCACGAGCCCGGAGCAGTCGAATCCCACGCCGGGTTGCTCGCCCCCGAAGACATAGGGCACGCCCAACTGCGACACCGCCGCCTGCACGGCGGCCATCCCGGCGCTGCCGCCCTGCGACGATCCGCCGATCGGCCCGGTGTTGCCGCCGGCCTGGTTGGCCGCAGCGGTCGCGGCCGCTGCGCTCGATGAGCCTCCGACCGCCCCGGCCACTGTGGCCGCCGTCGCGGCCGCGGCCGCCGCCTGCTGCTGTGCCGCCGCGCTGCGCGCGGCCGCGGCCGCGGCTGCTTCCTGTTTCGCCTCTTGAATGGCGGCCGCCGCAACTTGTTGCGCCAGCTGGCCCTGCACCTGGTTCAAGGTCGCTTTCGTCGCTGCGGCCTCTTGCTCGTTGGCCTGGGCCAGCGACTTCGCCTGGGCGGCCTGCGACTGGGCCTGTGCCGCCTCCGACTGTTGCGCGGACTCCTGGGTCTGCAGGCGCGTCTCCGACTGCAGCAACGAGGTCTCGTCCTTCGTGAGGTTGCCGACGATCTGGTTCGTGTACTGGTTGCGGGCCTCGGTCATGGTGGCCGACTGCGAGAAGTAGGACGCGAAGCCGGTCTCGGGTGTCCCGTAGATATAGGCCTGCACGGCGTCGGCTGCGACCAGCCGCCGGTCGTCCGCCACGGCCGAGCGGGCGTGCACCAGGTCGGCGGCGATCGTCTGCAGTGCTGTCTGCGCGGTCTGAAGGTTCTGCTGCGCCGTGTTGTACTTGTCATCGAGGATGGAGGTCTGCTGCTCCTCCTGGGCCAGGGTCGCTTCGATCTTGCTGACCTGTGACTGGGTGGCGTTGATCTGCGACTGGTTCGGCGCCGGTCCGGGCAATGTCGTGGACGTGGTGGCGCCCGCGTTCGCCGCGGCGGCCGTCGACACCAGCGCGACGAGAAGGCCGACGGCCATGGTCACTTTGACAAGAGGAGCCCGCCTGCGGACAGTGCCCCGACAATTCACTGCATCCACGGCGCAACAGCGTAATGGCTGCATGGTCGCAATTTCGGCATCCCCTCTGTTTCTGTCCGGTTGCATCCTGCGTTCGCGCGTTGTTTCCCTTCCGTTCGTCTATCGGTGCGATTCGACATTCGATTGACCGATGTCGTCGCTCTCCGTAGGGTCGCCTTCGTGAAGGGAGTCGTATCTGTTGCTCAGGGGAGGCTCAGGGGCGTCCGGCGCGGCGATCTGTGGTCGTTTTCGGGCATTCCCTACGGGCGCGCACCGGTCGGCGCGTTGCGGTGGCGCCCCCCGTTGGAGGCGGAGTCGTGGGATGAGATTCGCGACGCCTCGACGTTTGGACCGATCGCGCCGCAATCGGCGGCTGTGCCGGGCATCACCAGCCCGTCCGACCCGTCGTCATCCGAACCGCACAGCGAGGACTGCCTGTCACTGAACGTCTGGACCCCGGAGCTCCCCGCGTCACCCACGGAGGAGCCGGGGGCGGGTCGACCGGTCATGGTCTTCATCCACGGCGGCGGTTTCACCTCCGGCAGTGGGTCCGTCTTCCTCTACCGGGGTGGGGAGCTGGTGCGCAACGGCAACGCCGTCGTGGTGACCATCAACTACCGCCTCGGCGCGCTCGGGTTCCTCGGTCATCCGGACCTGGCCGACCCTGACGGGCTCGTCGGCAACTGGGGCCTGCACGACCAGTTGGCTGCCCTGCGTTGGGTGCGGGACAACATCGCCGCCTTCGGGGGCGATCCGGGTGCGGTCACCATCTTCGGTGAGTCGGCCGGAGGATTCAGCGTGGCGACGCTGCTGGGCACGCCCGCCGCCAAGGGGCTCTTCCGGCGTGCCATCGTGCAGAGCGGCGGTGTGCACGTGCACACGCGGCACGAGGCGGAGCACGCGGCCGAGCGGTTGGCCGCCGCGCTCGGTCTGGCGTCGTGCAGCCGGCATGCCTTGGAGGGCGTCCCGGCCACCGAGCTCGTTGCCGCGACCGAGGAGCTGGGCAAGCGCCGACCGGATCCCGGGATGATCCCGCTGCCGTTCCTGCCGGTCGTCGACGGCGTGCTGTTGCCCGAGCATCCTCTTGCCGCGGTGGCCAACGGCGCCGCCGCCGGCGTCGACCTGTTGATCGGGACGAACCGCGATGAGCTGACGCTCTTCGGACTGGGCAATCCCGCGCTCATGGCACTCGACGCCGACGGCGTCACGCGCTGGGTGGCCAACGCGGTCCCCGACATGGCGGCGCCCGAGGTGATTGCGGCCTACCGCTCCGCCCGGGAGCGACGTGGCGAGTCGGTGGATCCCACGGCGGTCTGGGTTGCGGTCGGGACCGACGTCGTCTTCCGCTGGCCCAGCCTCCAGCTGGCCGCCACCCAGGTGGCACGGGGCGGGCGCGCCTTCGTGTACCTCTTCGATTGGGAGTCGCCCGCGTTCGGCGGGATCCTCGGCTCCTGCCACGCGCTGGAGCTGCCCTTCGTCTTCGGCGCCGTGCACCTGCCGGTCGTGCAGGTCTTCTCCGGGGGAGGGCCGGCCGTCGAGACGCTGTCGAGCCAGATGCAGCGGGCCTGGCTGGCCTTTGCCGCCACCGGCGATCCCAACCACGACGGGATCGGCACCTGGCGCCCCTGGGAGCCGGCCGAACGCGCCACCATGATCTTCGGGGCCGACACGCGGCTGGTGGCCGCACCGCGGGACGAGGAGTTGGCCGTGCTGGAGCGTTCCCGGCCCCTGGTGTCGGGCGTGCCCGGGTAGCAGCGAGGGCGGACGCGCAAAGGCCCCGAGCCCGCCCGGCGAGGGGCAGGCCCGGGGCCTTCGTCAACGACGGGTGTTACCGGTGCCCGCCTGGGCCCTGGCCGCCGAAGGCGCCACCGTGCTGGCTCGGGCCGCCCCACTGACCGTGGGGGGACGAGCCGCCGTTCGGCGGATTGTGACTCCAGCCGCCACTGTTCGGAGTGCCACCCTGCGGCGCGCTGGGCGGCGCCGGGAAGGTGCCGGCGTGCGGCGCCGGGTTGACCGCAGTCGTCTGCGGCTGCGGTGCCGGTTGCGTGGTGGGTGTCGGTTGCGGCTGCGGAGCCGGCCCGAAGATGGCGACGACCTGCGCGTCCAGCTCACCCGGCGTGCCCGCGTCCGGCAGGCCGAACGCGGTCACCATTTCACCCGCGCTCACGCCGCTCGGCGTCGCGCCCTTCTCGAAGTACTTCGTGCTCGGCGAGACGAGCACCGTGCGGGTGCCGTGCCGGTTGCTCACCGTGACGGTCGACCCGGCGACGTTGGTGACGCGGCCGCTGACCTTCTCGGGCAGCACGGTCACGTTCGTCGCGGTGGGGCTCGACGCGTTCGGGTCGAGGGTGACGGCCACGTTCTCGCCGTCCTGCACCCCGGGGGGAGCCACGGAGGTGCCGGGCTCCGAGTACGTGGTCCCGCTGGTCGTGTCCACCGTCACGGTGGTCCCGTCGAATTTCTGGAGCACGATGTCTCCGGAAGCCACCGAGGTCACGCGACCTCGCAGGTCCGGGTTGGACGTGCGCTCGTGTGCCGCCGCCGTTCCCTCTGCAGTGAGCAGGGCAAGCGTGACGGCCGAGAGTGACACTCCCGCCAGACGCATTGTCTTGTGCAGCTGCATGGTTGTATGCACCTCCGCTCGTGGTGAGCCTGCGGCCGTCGACCGTTGCGGGTCGAACGTGCAAGAGATTTGCACTGTCGGCTGAAGCCCAATTCCTTTCCAGAACGGGGGGATCTAAGCGGTGCTTCGGACGCGCAATCGCGTGCGCCAACGTCACACGCCGGTGGCCGGCGCGGATGTTGTGGTCGCCTTGTCCAATCGCAACGGGAGGTGGCGGATACCCGTATGGCGATTGCTGCGCGTCCACTGCGCCGGTGCGGCGAGCGTGAACGAGGTGACGGTGCGCAGCACTTCCTCGAGAGCGACGCGGATTTCGAGGCGCGCCAGATGCGCGCCCAGGCAGAAGTGGGCGCCGTGGCCGAACGACAGGTGCGGGTTGGGGTCGCGCTGAAGGGCGAACGCGTCGGGCTCGTCGAAGCGCAGCGGGTCGCGGTTGGCCGAGCCCTCCCAGACGAGGACCTTCTGCCCGGCGCTGATGCGCTTGCCGCCGAGCTCGCACCCCGTCGTGGCCGTCCGCCGCTTGGAGGGCGACGGCGTGGTCCACCGGAGGATCTCCTCCACCGCGGGGCCCATGGCAGCCTGCCCGGAGCGCAGGAGGTCGAGCTGGTCCGGCCACTCGAGGAAGGCGAGCATCGCACCGGCGATGGCGTTGCGGGTCGTTTCGGCGCCGGCGGAGAACAGGAGCGAGAAGAAGGCCGAGAGCTCGTCGTCGCTCAGTCGCGGCGGGTCGGCATCGGCGAGCTCGGCGTGGATGACCGTCGAGAGCATGTCGTGGGCCGGCGCCGCTCGCTTCTCTCCGATGAGCGCCGCGCCGTAGTCGTACAGCAGGCCCACCGCCGCTTCCCGCTCGGGCGTCATGGAGAGGAAGTCGGACTCGTCGGGAATGTCGAAGATGTGCTCGACCGCGTGGAAGAGGCGGTGACGATCGGCCTCCGGAATGCCGAGCAGCAGGCAGATGGCCTGCATCGGGAGCTCGGCGGCCACATCGATCAGGAAGTCACACTCCTCGTCGACCGACTCGACGAGCCGCCGCATCCGCCGCCGCAGCTCGGGCTCCAGGGCGCGGACGGCGGCCGGGGTGAGGCCTCTGGTCACCAGCCGGCGGATCCTGGCGTGCCGAGGGTCGTCCATCATGTTGAGGACGACCCCGGCCACGGGCAGGTCCTGCAGGATCGTTCCCCCGTAGGGGCGGTCGCCGCCGGTCTCGGAGGAGTAGGTCCGCGGGTCGCTGAGCACCTCGAGCACCTCGTCGTAGGTGGCCACCGACCAGAAGCCCTCGCCGTCGGGGGTCCGCGCGGTGGGCTCGTGCCACCACACCGGAGCCTGTTCCCGGTGGAGCCGGAAGATGTCGTGCGGGAACCCGCCGGCGAAGGTGTCGAGATCGGTCAGGTCCACCTGGCTCAGGTCGGGCGCCACGCGTCCATCCTCCCGAGGGGGCCCGACTCGGTCAAGAATGGTGCGAGGGGGCGTAGCCCAACAGGCAGAGGCAGGGCGCTTAAACCGTCCCCAGTGAGGGTTCGAATCCCTCCGCCCCCACGCAGAAGCCTTGACCCATGCGGTGCACAGGCGACCGTTCCCCCGGTGTGACCCGTGACGCTGTCGAGGTGGCGGTCCTGGGCCCGGTCGTCGTGCGCGGCGCGGCCGCGCCGTTTCACCGCTCGGCCGCCCGCGAGCTGGTGGTGTACCTCTCGTTCCACCGGCACGGCGTGCGGCACGCCGAGTGGTCCCTGGCACTGTGGCCCGAACGACCGGTGTCGCTGCCCACCGCGCACTCCACCTCCTCGGACGCCCGCCGGGCCCTGGGGCGGGATGCCGCCGGCCGTCCCCATCTCCCGCGTGGGGTCGAGCTCCGGTTGGGGGAGGCGGTCACCACCGATGTCGAGCGGTTCGCGTCGCTCGCCGCGGCGGACGACCCGGACCGGCTCCTCGGCGCCATGGGCTTGGTCCGTGGCCCGCTCTTCGGCGGGCTCCGTCGCACCGACTGGGCCGTCTTCGATGGGACGCAGCCCGACATCGAGGCCTTGGTCGTGGGCACGGCACTCCGCGGGACCGACGCTCTCGTCGGGTTGGGGCGGGGGAGTGAGGCGTCCTGGATGGTCCGGCAGGCACTGCACGTGAGCCCCTACGACGAGCGCCTCTACCGTGCGCTCCTCGTCGCCACCGCAGCCCAGGACAACCGGGTCGGGCTGCACGCCGCCATGGCCCAATTGCGGACCCTGGCCGGAGAGGGCGCCTGCCAACCGGCCCGGACGGCCGGGCATGACGCCGTGGACTGCCTCCATCCTGCGACGACGGCCCTCTTCCACGACCTGCTCCAAGGGTCGCCTGCCGCCGGAGGGCACCTCGCCAGGCTGTAGGGTTGCCACCCGCCATGGCGAGAAGCTCTTCTGGGAAATCAGTCGCACGCGCCGCCGCAACGGGCGGCGGCACCACCTATCGGGGGCAGATGCCCGTGAACTGGTACGCCGCGCTCATCGTCATCGTCGTCCTGGGCCTCGGATCGATCGCCTGGGCCAAGTACAACTACAACAAGGTCCCGGTCGTGGTGGAGCCGACCGTCGGGACGTCGTGGCACGCCGGGCTGGCCTTCGACATCTGCGGCACCATCGAGGAAGCGATCCCGGCATCGCCCTCCGGCGCCACCACCGGCCTGACGACGACCGGGAGCGGTGTCCTCGACATCACGCCCAAGAAGGCGAGCGAGGCCGGCAACAACGCGACCCTCGGGAAGTTCGCCGACGGGTATACCGGGTTGACGTTGACCAACACCAAGCTCAAGTACCCGTCGTCCAAGGTCCCCGAGTACGCCAACGGCCAGAAGTGCGCGGCCGGAACGCCCGATGCTGGCAAGGTCGGTGTCGTGCAGGCCCGCTCGTGGGTGATCTCGACCACGACCTCCAAGAACGGCGAGGAGGAGGAGACCGGTGGTGACACCACCACGAAGGCGGCCGACCTCAAATTCCTGAACCGTCAGCTCATCACGGTCGGCTTCGTTCCCGAGGGCACGAAGATGCCCAAGCCGCCGGCGACCACCGTGCTCGCCCTGCAGCAGGTGCTGGCCGGCAACCAGGCCCCGGCCACGTCGACCACCACGACCGTCGCGGGCGCCACGACGACCACCGGGCCGGTGGCGTCCAGCACGACGTCCTCCCTGCCGGCCACGACGACAACCCTGCCGTCCACGACCACGACGAAGCCCTCGTCAACGACGACGACCAAGTAATGAAAGCGGTTGTCCTCGTGGGCGGCGAGGGAACGAGGCTGCGGCCTCTGACGCTCTCCGCGCCCAAGCAGATGCTCCCCATCGTCGGGGTCCCCATGATCGAGCGGGTGCTCGGGCAACTGGCGGCCCACGGGATCGACGAGGCCGTGCTCTCCCTCGGGTACCTCCCCGATGCCTTCATGGAGGCGTACCCCGACGGCCGCGCCGCCGGCGTCGCGCTGACCTACGCGGTCGAGCCCGAGCCGCTCGACACGGCCGGTGCGGTCCGCTTCGCCGCCGACTTCGCCGGGATCGACGAGACCTTCGTCGTCGTCAACGGCGACGTGCTGACCGATCTCGATCTGACCGGTCTGGTGGCCTTCCATCGCGAGCGCGGGGCCGAGGGGACGATCGCCCTGCACCCCGTGGCCGACCCCTCCGCCTTCGGGGTGGTCCCCACCGACGACGAGGGCCGGGTGCTGGCCTTCGTCGAGAAGCCGCCCCGCGACGAGGCGCCCACCAACGAAATCAATGCCGGCACCTACGTGCTCGAGGCGTCGGTGCTCGGCCGCATCCCCGAGGGGGGACGCGTGTCGATCGAGCGGGAGACCTTCCCCGCCATGGTGCGCGACGGGGGGCTCTACGCCCGCTCCGATGACAACTACTGGCTCGATACGGGGACGCCGGCGGCCTACCTCGACGCCAACTTCGACTACCTGCGCCGCAAGCGCGGCCCGGTGGTGGCACCGGGAGTGGTCGACCGTGGCGACGGGGTCCTGACCCAGGGCGAGAGCGACATCGAGGGCGACGTGGTCGGTCCGTCGGTCATCTTCGCCGGCTGCGTCGTCGAGTCCGGCGCCCGCGTCGAGCGCAGCATCCTCGGGCCCGGGACCGTGGTGTCCTCCGGCTCGCTGGTGACGGACTCCGTGCTCATGGCCGGCTGCCACGTGGCGGCCGACGCCAAGGTGGCGGGCTCGGCCATGGGGCCGCGCTCCATCGTGGGGCAGCGGGGTGACGTTCGGGCGGTCTCCGTTCTCGGTGCCGATGCAGTGGTCTCGTCCGGGACGCTGGTCGACGGCGAGCGGGTGTCGGGCTAGAAAGGTCGGGGCATGCGCACGCTGGTGACGGGAGGTGCCGGGTTCATCGGGTCCAATCTGGTGGACCGCCTCCTGGTCGAGGGGCACGAGGTCGACGTGGTCGACGACTTCTCCACCGGCTCGCTGACCAACCTGGCCGAGGCCCGCGGCAGCGCGGGCCGGTCCCTGACCATCCACCACCTCGACATCAGCGAGCCGGCCGTCATCGAGCTCATGGCGCGCCGTCGCCCTGAGCTCGTCTTCCACCTGGCCGCGCAAGCCGACGTCCGCGTCTCGGTGACGCGTCCGGCCTTCGACGCCACGGTCAACATCGTGGGCTCGCTCAACGTCCTCGAAGGGGCGCGTCGGGCCGAGACGGAACGGGTGGTCTTCGCCGCCAGCGGCGGCACGCTCTACGGCGAGCCGGCCGCCGAGGACCTGCCGGTACGCGAGTCACACGCCCATCAGCCGCTGTCGCCCTACGGCGTGTCCAAGAAGGCCGTCATCGACTACCTGGTGGCCTACCGCGAGCTGCACTCGCTGGAGTTCTGCGCCCTGGCCATGGGCAACGTGTACGGGCCCCGGCAGAACCCCCACGGCGAGGCCGGTGTCGTCGCCATCTTCGCCGACCGCGTGTTGCGCGGTGAGCCGGTGACGATCTTCGGCGACGGCGAGCAGACCCGGGACTACGTCTTCGTGGACGACGTCGTCGACGCCTTCGTGCGGGCCGCCACGCGCGGTGGCGGCCTCGTCTGCAACATCGCGACGGGCAGCGAGACGTCGGTCAACGAGCTCGTCACCGCCATGGCGTCGCAGTCGGGGATGGAGGTGCGGTCTTCGCTGGCCCCGTTGCGGCCCGGCGAGCTGCTGCGCTCGTGCCTCGATGTCGAGCGGGCGGCCATCCAGCTCGGCTGGCGGGCCTGGACGACGCTCGACGACGGCGTGCGCGCCGTGCTCGAGTTCGTGCGCGCCCACCCCGACTGACTCAGCGGAAGAGGTCCTCTTCCGGCGGCCGGATGATCTCGGACCGCACGGACGCGGGCCGCAGCCACGAGGCGGGGACGCCGCGCACGACCGCCACCGGGACGCCGCGGTCCTTGCCCATGACCAACTCGGCGGCCGAGGCCAGCTCGTCGGCCACGCAGATCTCCGTGGCGACCAGCTCACGACCCCCGGCATCGGTCGTCCCCTTGAGGTCGATGACCGCGGCCACGCCGGCGCACCCGATGGCCACGTCGGTGACGCCCTTCCGCCAGGCGCGGCCGAACGTGTCCGAGACGATCACCCCCAAGGTGAGGCCCAGTGTGTGCTCCAGCCCGGCCCGGATGCGCCGGGCTGAGCGGTCCGAGTCCTCGGGGAGCAGGGCGGCGGTCCCGTCGGCGACGTTGGACAGGTCCACCCCGGCGTTGGCGCAGATGAAGCCGTGGCTCGTCTCGGTGATCATGAGGTCGCCGCGCTGGCGCAGGATGCGGACGGACTCCTGACGCACGAGGGCGAGCTTGGCCGCCGGATCGGCGTGGTCGAGGGCGACCAGCCGCCCCTCCGCCTTGGAGACGATCTTCTGCGTGACCACCACGACGTCCCCGTCGGCGAGCGCCGGCCCGTCGGGCTGCGCCGGCGCCACCGCACCGGCGATCAGCGCGGCCAGGTCGGTGCCCGGTTCCACCTCGCCGAGGCTCAGGATGGGGAAGAGCTGCATGCCCTCAGCCGGTGGCATGCACCACCGCCCGTGCGAGCTCCTCCGCCCGTTCGGGCGTGCTCATGACGGTGGGCGTCACGACGCAGCGCACGCCCTCGGCCTCGATGGCTGCGGCGTGGGCGGCGTCGGCGGAGTCCACCACGAGCGTGCCGACCCACGGTGCGTACAGGCGCGCCACGCCGACCACCGACGGCTCGGACCCGAGCTCCGCCAGCAACCTGTCCGCCGGGCCCTTCAGCGCGGCGCCGGCGACGATGGGGGACACGGCGACGACCTGGTCGCGGTGCGCCACCAGGGCCTCCCGCACGCCCGGGACGGCGAGGACCGGGCCGATGGAGACCACCGGGTTCGACGGGCACACGACGATGGTGCGGGCCTCCTGCAGCGCCGCCAGGACGCCCGGCGCCGGGCGTGCCCTGTCGGCCCCCTCGAAGCGGACCCCGCGCACCGCCACGCCGTGCCGCAGACGGACGAAATAGTCCTGGAAGCTGACCTCGGTCCCCGCCGGTCCCAGCGCGCTGGCCTCGGCCAGCGCCACCCGCGTGCGGAGCGCGTCGTCGGTCACGGGCACCAGCCGCACCGCGATGCCACGCCGCTGCGCCAGCTCCGCCGTCACGTCGCTCAGGAATGCGCCGTCGCGCAGCCGGCCCGTGCGGAACAGGTGGGTGGCCAGGTCGCGGTCGCCCAGGCGGAACCAGTCCTCGCCGCCCAGCCGCCCCAGCTCGTCCATGACGGCCCAGGTCTCGCCGGTCACGCCCCATCCGGTCTCGCGGTTGTCCATGCCGGCCAGGGTGTAGGTGACGGTATCGAGGTCGGGGCTGATGGCGAGGCCGTGCAGCTCCATGTCGTCGCCGACGTTGACGATGGCCGTGATGTCGGCGGCCGGGACGACGCGCACGAGGCCGGCGAGCATTCGAGCGGCCCCGACGCCGCCGCACAGGGCCACCAGCACGTCGCGAGCATAGGAGCGCCCGGACCGGGGTCGTTCCGGCCACCCCTGGTACCATCGCCGCCCGCCATGCCAGTGCGCATCCCCTCGGATCAGCACGAGACCGTGGTGTCGGTCCTGCGGGAGGCGGCACGGGTCAACGGAGACGTCGAGGCCTATGTCGAGCCCGGCGGCGCCGGCGGGCGCCAGAGCCTGACCTTCGCCGCCTGGGACCGCGCCGCCGAGGGCGTGGCCGGCCATCTCTCCCGCCTGGGGGTGGGCAAGGGCGACGTCGTCTGCCTCCTGCTGCCCTCGTCCATCGACTACGCCGTGCTCTACGCGGGCCTGCTCCGCCTGGGGGCCATCACGTCGGGCATCAACCCGCGCATGGGCGCGGGCGAGGTGGCCTCCATCCTCGACCGGGCCGCACCCGTGCTCCTGATCGTCGACCCCGCGGCCGGGCACGCCCCCGACGCGGGACCGGTGCCGGTCCTGACCCGGGCCGAGGCGCGGACCTGGTGGGGGGAGGAGGGCCCGCCGTCCCCGACGCCGCTGGTCGCAGCGGACCCCGTGGCCGTGGTGTGGACCAGCGGGACCACGGGCCGGCCCAAGGGCGCCGTCTTCGACCACGCCAACCTGGCCGCGGTGGCGCGCGGCACCGACGTGCTCAGCCACCCGGGTGACCGCCGGCTCTCACCGCTGCCCTTCGCCCACGTGGGCTACATGACGCGGGCGTGGGACGAAATCGGCAACGCCGTGACGACCGTCATCACGCCGACCCCGTGGCGGGCCGACGAGGCCATCCGGGTCATGGCCGACGAGCGGGTGACCGTGGCCCAGGGCGTCCCCACGCAGTGGGCGCTCATGCTGGCCAGCGACGCGCTGGCGGGGTCCGACCTCACCTCCCTGCGCGTCGCCGGGACCGGCGCCGCGCGCATGACGGCGACCATGGTGGCCGAGGTGCGCGGCCGCTTCGGGGTGCCCGTCGTCGTGCGCTACACCTCCACGGAGTCGTCGCTCGGCACCGGCACCACGCTGACGTCCACCGACGAGGAGGTGGCCACCACGGTCGGGCGCCCCGTGCCCGGCGTCGAGCTGGCGATCGTCGACGACGCCGGGGACCCGGTGCCCGCCGGCGCGGTCGGCCGCGTCCACCTGCGTTCCGCCGCCGCCATGCGCGGCTATTGGGGGCGCGGGCCGGGCCGCGGTCGCACGGTGCCCGAGTTGGTGGACGCCGCTGCTACGGCGACCGTGCTCGGCGCGGACGGGTGGTTGACCACCGGGGACTTCGGGCGCCTCACCGCCGACGGCAATCTGCAGCTGTCGGGCCGCGCCCACGAGCGCTACATCCGGGGTGGGTACAACGTCTACCCGGCCGAGGTCGAGGAGGCCCTCTCGTCGCACCCCGCCGTGGACCGGGTGGCCGTGGTCGGTGTGCCCGACGACGTCCTGGGCGAGGTGGGGGTGGCCGTCGTGGTCGCCGTGCCGGGGGAGCAGCCGGACCTGGCCTCGTTGCGGGCGCACTGTGCGCGGGAGCTCTCGGATTACAAGGCGCCGGACGCCATGGTGGTGGTCGACGACCTTCCCCTCACGCCGATGATGAAGGTCGATCCGGCCCGGCTCGCCGCCCTGGCGGCCGGCGGGGCCGAGGAGCGGCGGCAACGCCTGGCGGAAAGTCGTGGCCCCGGCGCCGGGGTGCTAGGCAGTGGCCCCACCGGAGCACAAGACAAGAAGGAGCGCGCATGAGCCCCACGACACGAGTCGGGGAGTCCGATCCCAACCGGGGCACGGCCCCGCAGGCCATCACCCCCGGTCGCTACGTCGGGCGGGTGGCCGTGGTCACCGGGTCGGGGTCGGGCATCGGGCGCGCCACGGCGCGTCGCCTGGCCGCGGAGGGTGCCGCCGTGGCGTGCCTCGACGTCGCCACCGACGCCATCGAGTCCGTGGCCGCCGAAATCAACACGGAGGCGGCCGCGGCCGGAGGACGGGCCATCGCCGTGCGCTGTGACGTGACCGACGAGGCCGGTGTCGCTGCCGCCGTGACGCGGGCCGGCGCGGAGCTGGGGCCGATCACCAACCTGTGCAACATCGCCGGCATCGGCGGGTTCGCCCACACGCCCGAGCAGTCGTTGAGCGGCTGGGACAAGATCATCGCGGTCAACCTGACGGGCACGTTCCTCATGTGCCGCGCCGTGCTGCCGGACATGCTCGAACACGGCGGGGCCATCGTGAACACCATCTCGACGGCCGGCATGAAGGGGCAGCCGTACTCGGCCGCCTACTGCGCGTCCAAGGGCGGGGCGCGGTTGCTGACCATGGCGCTGGCCGTCGAGTACATGGCGCGTGGCGTGCGTGTGAACGGGGTCGCGCCCGGCGGCGTGGACACGCCGATCATCCACAACTTCGGCCCGCCCGAGGATGCCGACTGGAAGCTGATAGAGCGGCTGATGTCCCCGATCGGCTTTGCCTACCCGCACGAGGTCGCCGGCGCCTTCGCCTACCTCGGCTCGAGCGAGGCGGACTACATCACCGGGGCGATCCTCTCCATCGACGGGGCGATCACCACCTGAGCACCGCCGAGACGTCCCGGGCCGCCGAGCCGGCACGCGTGCGGGTTGCGCTCGATGCCACGCCGTTGCTCGGGCTCCCCACGGGCATCGGGGCGTTCTGCCACGGTGCGCTGGCCGCCCTGGCCCGGCGCCCGGGTGTCGACGTGCGGGCCTACGCCGTGAGCTGGCGCCGGCACCGGCTCATCGAGGAGCGACTGCCGCCGGGCGTGGTGGCCCGGCAGCGGCCCATGCCGGCCCGGCCCCTGCACGCGTTGTGGACCCGGACCGACGCGCCGCCGCTCGAGTGGTTCATCGGCCGCACCGACGTCGTGCACGGGACGAACTTCCTGGTGCCCCCGACGGGACGCGCCGCCGCCGTGGTCTCGGTGCACGACCTGACGCCGCTGCACCATCCCGAGCTGTGCAACGAGGCGACACTGGCCTACCCCGGGTTGATCCGCCGCGCCCTCGGCCGCGGGGCCTGGGTCCACACCGACTCGGCCTTCGTGGCCGGCGAGGTGGTCGAGGCGTTCGGTGTCGACGCGTCGCGGGTGCGCGTGGTGAATCCCGGTATCCCCGCCATGCCCGTTCCGGCCGGGGCGGAGGCCGCCGCCGTCGTGCGCCGGGTCCTGCCGGCGGGGGTCGGTCGTTTCTGCCTGAGCATCGGGACGGCCGAGCCGCGCAAGGACCTGCCGGGCCTGGTCCGCGCCTTCGGCGCGTTCGCCGGGGACCAGGCCGATGTCGGGCTCGTGCTCGCCGGGCCACCGGGGTGGGGTGAGCAGGCGCTGGCGGACGCCATCGCAACGTCGCCGGCCCGGGACAGGATCGTCCGCACCGGCTGGGTCACGCCCACCGATCTGGCGGCGCTGCTGGCGCAGGCCGACGTGCTGGCCTACCCCTCTCTCTACGAGGGCTTCGGGTTCCCGCCGCTGCAGGCCATGCGCGAGGGGGTGCCCGTGGTGGCGACCCGGGCCGGGTCGTTGCCCGAGGTCCTGGGCGACGGCGCGCTGCTCGTCGACCCGGGCGATCACGACGGCCTGGCCGCGGCGTTGACCGTCTGCCTGGACGACGAGCCGGCCCGTCGTCGCCTCATCGACGCGGGGACGGCGTGGTCGGCCCGCTACTCGTGGGAGCGCTGTGGCGAGGGGCTCGAGTCCCTCTATCGCGACGCGGTGGCCGGTCGTGGCTGAGGCCGCCGCACCGTCGGTGTTGCTCGCGGTCGAGCAGCTGCGTCGCCGCGTGCCCGGCGGCATCGGCTCCTACGCCCGCGGCCTGCTCGAGGGACTGGCCGTGGCCGAGGCGGAGGGCGACGCGGTCGACGTGGCGCTGCTGGCCAGCCGGGCGCCGCGCGGGGAGGACGACCCGCTGGCGGAACTCGGACGGCCGCTGCACACCTCACGCCTCCCCAGCGCGCTGCTGACCCGGGCCTGGGACCACGGGCTGTCCCGCGCCCCGGCCGGGTTCGACGTCGTGCACTCGGTGTCGTTGGCCTCGCCACAATTGCAGCACGCCAGCCCCGAGCGGTTGGTGGTGACGGTGCACGACGTGGCGTGGCGCCGCCACCCCGAGGCGACGACGCGGCGCGGGGTGCGCTGGCACGAGGCCGCGTTGCGGCGGGCGAGCCATTCGGGCGCCGCCCTGGTGGTCCCGTCCCGGCTGGTGGCGGCCGACCTGGCCGAGTCGGGCGTCGCGGAGGGCCGGATCACCGTGGTGCCGAGCGGCGCCGACCACCTGCCGCCGCCGGACCCCGCGGCCACCGATGCGCTCCTGCGCCGGGTGGGCGTCTCCGGCCCCTACCTGCTGACGGTCAGCACGCTCGAGCCCCGCAAGAACGTGGACCGCCTGGTGCGCGCCTTCGGCCGGGTGCGCGCCGCGCTGCCGGGCCCGTGGCCCCTGGTGATCGTCGGCCCGAGCGGGTGGGGCCCCGTGCCGGCGGTGCCCGGCGCGGACGACCACGTCGTCTTCACCGGTTCGGTGCCGGCCGCGGTGCTCTCCGAGCTCTACCGGCGGGCCCGGGCCTTTGCGTACGTGCCGCTCACTGAGGGGTACGGCCTGCCGCCGCTCGAAGCGATGCACGCCGGCATCCCCACCGTGGTCTCCGACGAGGTGCCGAGCGTGCACGACCTGGGCGCGCTGGACACCGCACCGGCGCGCATCGTCGATCCGCTCGACGTCGACTCCATCGCCGCCGGACTGGCCGACGTCCTGACCGACGAGGCCCAGCGCGCCGAGCTGGCGCGGCAGGGCGCGGCGTACGCGGCGACGCGGACCTGGCGCAGCACCGCCCGGGCCCATCTCGACCTGTGGCGGTCGTTGCGATGACCGGCGAGCACCTCGACCTGTCGCTCGACGTGTCGGCCGTCCCGACGCGTCCGGGGGGTGCCGGCTACTACACCATGGCGCTGGCCCGCGGGCTGGCCGCGCAGGCTGACGTCGGGCTGACGCTCGTCACCCGCCGGGACGACGAGCAGCGCTGGCGCGACCTGGCCGCCGGCGCCGCCGTGCGCGGGGCGGTGCCGGACTCGCGGCCGGGACGGCTCGCCTTCGAGCAACTGCGGCTCGCATCCGTGTTGCGCGCCACGGGGGTCCAGGTCCACCACGGCCCGCACTACACCATGCCGGCCCGCTCGCCGGTGCCCTGCGCCGTCACGATCCACGACTGCACCTTCTTCGACCACCCCGAATGGCACCTGCGCTCGAAGGCCGCCTTCTTCCGCCGCGCCATCCGGCGCGCCGCCCGGGACGCCGCCGTCCTGATCTGCGTCAGCCGGGTGACCGAGGAACGCCTGCGCGCTTCGTGTGACGTGCGCGCCCCCGTCGTGGTGGCACCGCACGGCGTCGACCACGAGCGCTTCACGCCCCACGAGCCCGCCGCGGGCGCCGACCGCGCCGTGCTGGCGGCGTCGGGCGTGCCGGTGGACCGGCCGCTCATCGCCTTCGTCGGCACCCTCGAGCCCCGCAAGGGCGTCGTCCCCCTGATCGGCGCCTTCGACCTGGTGGCGCGGCAGCACCCCGATGCGGTGCTGGTGCTGGGGGGCCAGGCCGGGTGGGGGATGGCGGAGACCGAGCGCGCCCTGGCGGCGGCCCGGCACCCCGAGCGCATCGTGCGCACCGGCTATCTCCCCGACGACGCCGTCCCCGCGCTGCTCCGCCAGGCCGCGGTGGTGGCGTACCCGGCGTTGGAGGAGGGGTTCGGCCTGCCCGCCTTAGAGGCCCTGGCCTGCGCTGCACCCCTGGTGACCACCGAGGGGACGGCCATGGCGGAAATGGCGGGTGATGCGGCGCTGCTCGTCCCGCCGGGCGACGTGCCCGGCCTGGCCGCCGCGCTCGGGACCGCTCTGCACGAAGGGCGGGACACCCCCCGGCGCGCCCGCGGGATCACCGTGGCGGGCGAGCGGACCTGGGAGGCGAGCATCGCCCTGCACCGGCGCGCCTATGCGGTCGCCCGGGCGGCCTCGCAGTAGGGTTCCGCGCATGCGCGCGCTGATCACGGGCGGAAAGGGATTCGTGGGCCAGTGGCTGGCCGCGCATCTCAAGGACTGTGGTGACGACGTCGCGGTGATCGACCTCGAGACGGACGTGGCCGACGGCGCCGCGGTACGGCGCGTCATGGTCGACGTCGAGCCGGAGGCGATCTACCACCTGGCCGCCATGACCCATGTCGGGGAGAGCTGGGACGACCCCGGCCGGGTCCTGCGGGTCAACGTGCTCGGCACGGCCGAGATCCTCGCCGCCGCCCGGTCGCTCGAAGGGAATCCCCGCATCCTCGTGATCAGCTCGGCCGAGGTCTACGGGATCGTCACGCCGGCGCAGCTGCCCCTGGGCGAGGACACCCCCACGGAGCCCGCCAGCCCGTATGCCGCCAGCAAGCTGGCCGCGGAGGCGGTGGCGCTGCAGGCCTGGCGCGGCTTCGGCCAGCCCGTCGTGATCGTCCGCCCCTTCAACCACATCGGGCCGGGGCAGTCGCCCAACTTCTTCGTGCCGGCGCTGGCCAAGCGGATCGTCGAGGCGCGCCGCAGCGGGGATCGCACCCTGCCGGTGGGCAACCTGACGACCCGGCGCGACTTCACCGACGTGCGTGACGTGGTGACGGCCTACCGGCTCCTGGTGGAGCGCGGCGCGCCCGGAGCGATCTACAACGTCTGCTCGGGGCGTGACGTGGCCATGTCGGAGGTGGCGGCGCAGCTGCTCGAGCTGGCCGGGGCGGACCTCACGCTCGAGACGGACCCCGCCCTGCTGCGGCCGGTCGACGTGCCGGTCCTGCGGGGGAGTGCGGCGCTGCTGCAGGCCGCCACGGGCTGGCAGCCCCGCATCCCGCTCGCGACAACGCTCGCCGACGTCCTGACCTCGTGGGAGGCGGACTGACGGCGAGCGTTGTCGTCCTGCGGAACAGTGGTGCTCAGGCGCTGACGCGCTGGCGAATCTGAATCCGGACCTCGCGGGCCTGCTCCTTGGCCCGGATCGTGATCTGCGTCACGGAGGCGGGGAGCTTGTCCTCCAACGGCTGGAGCGTCGTCTCGACGAACTGCACGGCCGTCTCGGCCAGGTCGTCGATCTGGTGGTAGCCCTTGGCCACACCGTGGCGCACCTCGCCGATGCGCTGATCCAGCGAGAAGTCCTTCGTGAGGCGGTTCTGCAGCTCGACCCGGTGCACCTGGGCTCGCTGGTAGCCGAGCACGCCGAGGCCGACGGCCACGTATGCCGCGTCGCGGGCGAGGTCCGTGACACCCTTGGAGATGGTGCTGATGTTGTTGGGTACTTCAGGCATGTGGAGCCTCCTGTCTGGTCGGTTCAGTCCGACGTTCGGGACGCGTCAGCCGCCGGCAGGCCGCTGCGTTCACGTACAAGAGTATCACGAATGTTAAACAGTAGCAAGCACCCGAGGAGCATTTCGTGCCTGATGGGGTGAATGCCGGACCGGATAGCCTCAGCCCCCTGATGGACGCCCAAGTGCCGGCCGTGGTCGCCGTCGTCGTCACGACCGACCCCGGGCCCTGGCTCGACGAGGCCCTCCTGTCGCTGGCCGAGCAGGACTACGGGGAGCTCTCGGTCCTCGTCCTGTCCACCGGGGCGGACGATCCGGAGGTCACCGAGCGGGTGGCCCGGGTGTTGCCCGACGCCTTCGTCCGGCACCTGCCGGACCGGCCGGGCTACGCCGCCGCCTCCAACGAGGCGCTGGCCATGGTGGAGGGGGCGGCCTTCTTCCTGCTCCTCCATGACGACGTGGCGCTGGACCCCGACGCGGTGCACAAGATGGTCGAGGAATCGTTCCGCTCCAACGCCGGGGTGGTGTCCCCGAAGTTCGTGCACTGGGACGACCCCCGCGTCCTCCTGCACGTCGGGATGAGCTGTGACAAGACCGGCGCCGTGGTGGACCGCATCACAGAGGGCGAGGTGGACCACGGGCAGCACGACGCCGTGCGCGACGTCTTCGTGGCCCCGGGCGGCTGCATCCTGGTGCGGGCGGATCTCTTCGCGGAGCTCAAGGGATTCGACGGCGGCATCGTCGCCATGGGGGAGGACCTCGACCTCTCGTGGCGCAGCCAGGTGGCGGGCTCGCGTGTCGTCGTGGCACCGGACGCGCGCGTGCGCCATCGCGAGGTGGTGGCCGGTGGGGTCGAGCCGTTGATGGTCACCGGTGAGCCCGGCCACCGCGTCACGATGCAGTCGCTGCAGCGCCGCCACGAGCTGCGTGCCGTGCTCAAGTGCTACACCAGGATGCACCTGGTGCGGGTCCTGCCCCAGGCGGCGCTCCTGGCCCTCGGCGAGGTCGTCGTGGCCCTCCTGGCCCGCGACCGCGATCGTGTGCGGGCGGTCACGGGGGCCTGGCGCTGGAACTTCCGGCGCCTGACCGAGCTGTCGTTGTTGCGCGGCGAGCTGGCCGCCCACCGCCTCTTCCCCGACTCCGAGGTGCGCCGCCTGCAGGTCCGGGGGAGCGCACGCCTGTCGAGCTACTTCAGCCGGCTCTCGCATCAGGGGCTCGAGGCGGCCAATGCCGTGGTCGTCACCCGGGAGCGAGCGGAGCAGCAGGACGAGCAGGCCGGGCGCGTGGCCGTGCTCACCGGCAGTGTCGGCCTGGCCTTCAGCGAGGACTCCGACTTCGACGAGCTCGACGACCTGGGCCGGCGCGCCGGGCGGGACCGCTTCGGGCGCCGCGTCCGCTCGTCGCCGCTCAGCACGGGGCGCCAGCGCACCGTGGCGTTGGTCGTCGCCCTGCTCGTCATCGCGATCGGGACCCGCGACCTCTTCTTCGGGACGCTGCCGTTCGTCGGGCAGCTGGCCCCGCTCCCGTCGTGGTCGTCCAGCTGGCACCACTTCTTCTCGGGCTGGCAGTCGGCCGGCGTCGGCACCACCGCGCCGGCGTCGTCGGCCTTCGGCCTCGTCGGCCTCAGCGGCACCGTGCTCTTCGGCGCCATGGGCACCTTGCAGCACGTGCTGCTGATCGGATGCATCCCGCTCGGCGCCTGGGGTGTGTCGCGCTGCCTGCGCCCGCTGGTGTCGCCCCGGGCCCGCGTCATTGCGGTCATCTGCTACCTCGGCCTCCCGCTGCCCTACGGCGCGCTGGGCACCGGGCGCTGGGACGGGCTCGTGGCCTATGCGCTCTTCCCGTTCATCGCGCTCCTCATGGCCCGGTCCGCCGGCGTGGCCCCCTACGCGGTCCCGGCCGGGCCGCACTGGCGCAGCCGCCCCGCCGGCCAGGTCGCGCTACTCGGCGCCCTCATTGCGGTGGCGGCGACGTTCGCGCCGGCGGTGGTGCCCATGGTGCTCGTCATGGCGGTGGCCTGGATGCTGGGCTCGCTCCTCGTCGGTGCCCGCGAGCCGACGTGGCGCATCTTCGTCGTGGCCGTGCAGGCCGTCGTGGTGGCCCTGGCCCTGACGCTGCCCTGGGTGGTCGGCACCGCCCTGGCCGGCAAGGGGTCGGTGGCCATCTTCGGCCTTCCGGTCACGGGCGCCACGGCGCCGAGCTGGGGCGAGGTGCTCCGCTTCGCCGTCGGTCCGGCCGCCCGCTCGCCCATCGCCTGGCTGCTGGTGATCGGCGCCGCGCTCCCGCTCATCATCGCTCGCGGCACCCGGTTGGCCTGGGCCGCCCGCATGTGGGTGCTGGCGCTGGCCGCCTGGGGCCTCGCCTACGCCACGACGCGCGGTGACCTCGGCTCCTTCACGCCCTCCGAGACCGTCGTCCTCGCACCGGCGGCCCTCGCCATCGCGGTGTGCGTCGGCCTCGGCATCGCCGCCTTCGAGACCGACCTGAGCCGGCGCGAGTTCGGCTGGCGCCAGCTGGTGAGCGCCTCTGCACTCGTCTTCGTCGCGCTCGGCCTGCTGCCCGTGCTCGGCGGCGCGCTCGGGGGCCGGTGGGATCTCCCGTCCCAGGGCGTCGAGCAGCCGCTGGCCTTCCTGGCCCGGCCCGGTGCCACCGGCGTGGCGCGCGTGCTGTGGCTCGGTGACCCCCGGGCACTGCCCGCAGGCGGCTGGTCGGTCCAGCCGGGCCTGGCCTACGCGCTCACGCCCGAGGACCTGCCCACCACGGCCCAGGTGTTCGCCCCGGCGGGACCCGGCCCGGCCGAGGACGTGGCCAAAGCCGTGCGGCTGGCCGTGGCCGGCGGCACCGTGCATCTCGGGCGCCTCCTGGCACCGGCCGGCGTGCGCTACGTGGTCGTCGTCGACGCGCTCGCCCCATCGCTGGTCGGGACGGGCCCGCAGTCGGTGAGCGCGCCGCCGCCGGCGGGGCTCAACACCGACCTCCTGGAGCAGAACGACCTGCAGGCGGTGCCGGGGTTGATGGGCGTCCAGGTCTACGACAACGCGGCGGACCTGCCCGTCACGGCCACCCGTGCCACGGCGTTGCCCGTGCGCGCCATGACGTACCCGGGCGCCGCGGACGTGGCGGGCTGGCAACCCGTGCTGAGCGCCCTGGCCGACGGGGGCGCGGCCACGGGAGCGGTGCCACCGGGCACCCTCTATGCGGGCTACGCGCCGGCCGGGGCGTTCTCGCTCACGGTGAACGGCCACGCGGTGGCCCGCCAGCCTGCCTTCGGCTGGGCCGCGCAGTACGCCGTGAGCGACAAGGGCAATGCGACGCTCTCCCTGGCGCGGTTCCCCTTCATCCCGTTGGCGGTCCTGGTGGAGCTGGCCGCCTGGCTGGTGCTGGCCGTCGCGCTGCTCGGGCGCCCGCGCCGGGCCCGCGGCGCACCGACGGCGCCCCTGCCCCTGGTGGCAGAGACGGCGATCCTCAGCGAGACGGTGTCGTTGTGACGCCCGCCCACGGGAGCTACGAGCGCCGCTGGCGCGTGGCCGCCCTCGTCGTGCTCGTCGTGGCCGGGGTTGGCATCGCCGTCGGCGTGCGCGGGACCCCGACGCCGGTGGGCGCCGCGCCCACGCCGGGCGCGCTGGTCGCCGCGCCCGACGCCGAATCGTCCGCCTGGTACTGCACCGGGCAGTCGACGGCGGGTGGCGTGTCGCCCGGCTTCCTCGTGCTCACCAACACGACGGCGAAGCCCGTCACCGCCGACATCACCGCCGTGACGGACTCGGGGGCGACCGCCCACACCGTGACCGCGGTGCCGGCCCACGGCGTGGCGGCGCCGGCCATCCCGGCCCTGTCCTCGGGCTCCTGGGAGGCCGAGACCGTCATCACCTCGGGTGGCGGCGTGGCCGTCACGCAGACGGTGAGCGCCACGCTCGGCTGGTCCCAGGCGCCCTGCCAGAGCACGACGTCGGCCCAGTGGTACTTCGCCGGCGGCTCCACGGCCGCCGCCAACGCGCTCTACGTGTCGCTGCTGAACCCGACGGCGACGCCGGTCGTCGTCGACCTGAGCTTCGTGACGCCCGCCGGCATCGTGCACCCCATCAACTACCAGGGCATCGTGCTCCCGGCGGGCCAGGTGACGGTCGAGAACGTGGCGGCCGAGGTGCAGCAGATCTCCACCCTCAGCACGGTTGTCACGACCCGCACCGGCCGCGTGGTGGCGTCGGAGATCCAGCAGCTGGTGGGTGCGGGCGGGACGTCGGGCGGGCTCTCGCTCGTGCCCGGGGCGATGGTGGCCCAGGCGCGCTGGGCCATCCCGCAGTCACAGGAGGTCCCGGGCGGCTCGTCCGAGCTCGACGTCTTCAACCCCGGCACGTCGTCGGAGACGGTCACGGTGCGCTTCCGCCTGCCCTCGGGCCCGCTGGCCCCGTTGACCGACAAGATCCTGCCCGGGACGACCTGGGTGGTCCCCACCAGCGCGCAGACGCGCATCCCCCAGAGCGAGACCTACGCCACGACCGTCGACGCCGCCGGGGGACCGGGCGTCGTCGTCAGCCGGACGGTCAGCCTCCCGGCTGCGGCGGTGCCGCCGCCCCAGGCGGGCATCGTGGCGGCGGTGGACGGCCTGAGTGCGGCGTCGCCCTCGGACTCGTGGGTGCTCCCTCCGCCGGGGACGGCCGACAGCCCTGCCGTCAGCGGTGCGGCGCCGGTCTACCTGGCCCTGTTCAACACCTCGGCCGGCAGCGAGACCTACGACGCCACGGCGGTGACGGCCGCGGGGAGTCGCGTGGTCGCCTCGGGGACCATTGCGGCGGGAACCGCGGTGGCCGTGTCCGGCTCGCCGTTGACCGGCGCCGGGCTCGACCCGAT
Source organism: Acidimicrobiales bacterium (assembly GCA_036271495.1). Lineage (GTDB taxonomy): Bacteria > Actinomycetota > Acidimicrobiia > Acidimicrobiales > RAAP-2 > Bog-473. Next base: position 2,501 of record DATBAO010000035.1, on the reverse strand, counting down.
CGTCGTGCACGCCTCGGGGCCGTTGACGCTCAGTGAGGACCTGAACCCGTCCTCGGGCTTCGGCGTGGTGTCGATGCCCGGCATCCCCCTGGCGGGTGCCATCGGCGCCTGAGAAACCTGCCCTCGGCGTGCGCAGGGGGCAGGGCGGACAGCTAGCGGGCTGCGGGCCCTTCCGGGGCTCCGGCCGAGGGGCTCGGCGGGGGCCAGGGCGGGGGAGCCCAGGTCTCGGGATCGGCCTGGTGGGCGGGCGGCACCGGAGCGGCCGGGACGGCCACGGCGCTGGCGCTGCTGACGGTGCTCTCCGCGTCGGCGTGGGGGGAGTCCCCGTTGCCGGCACCGTTGGCGCCGTTGCTCGCCGGTGCGCTGATGGCCGCCTCGTGGAAGTGGGGCACCGACTTGGCCCCCTCGTCGTGCACGGGCGAGCCGTGTGCCTCGTCGACCAGGCGGGCCACCTCGGCCCCGTCGATGATCTCGTTGTCGAGCAGCGCGCGGGCGATGGCGTTGAGGCCGCCCCGGTGCTTGCTCAGCACCTCGTGGGCGCGCTGCTCCTGGATGCGCAGGATGCGCTCGACCTCGTCGTCGATGATCTTGGAGGTGTCCTCGGAGTAGTCACGCGTGTGCATGAGGTCCTCGCCCAGGAAGACCTGGCCGGCCGAGCCCCACGCCATGGGGCCGATGGCGTCGCTCATGCCCCACTCGCGCACCATCTTGCGGGCGAGCTCGGTGTTGCCGACGAGGTCGTTGGCGGCGCCGGTCGACAGGTCGCCGTAGACCAGGAGCTCGGCCACGCGGCCGCCCATGCGGACGCAGAGGGAGTCCTCGATGTAGTCGCGGGGGTGGATGTGGCGCTCCTCCATCGGGAGCTGGTGCGTGACACCCAGGGCCATGCCCGTGGGGAGGATGGTCACCTTGTGCACCGGGTCGGCATGCTCGAGCACGTAGGCCAGCACGGCGTGGCCGCCCTCGTGGTAGGCGATGCGCTCCTTCTCGGCCTCCGAGAGGACCATGGACTCGCGGCGCTGGCCCAGAAGGACCCGGTCCCGCGCCGTCTCGAAGTCGGCCATGGCGATCTCGAGGCTGCCCCGGCGCACGGCGTGCAGCGCCGCCTCGTTGACCAGGTTGGCCAGGTCGGCACCGCTCATGCCCGGTGTGCCGCGGGCCACCACGCTGAGGTCGACGTCCGTCGACATGCGCTTGCCCTTGCAGTGCACGGCGAGGATCGGGAGCCGCTCCTCGAGGTCGGGCAGGGGGACGACGATCTGGCGGTCGAAGCGGCCCGGCCGCAGGAGGGCGGGGTCCAGGATGTCGGGGCGGTTGGTGGCGGCGATCATGACCACGCCCTCGGCGGTGTCGAAGCCGTCCATCTCCGAGAGCATCTGGTTCAGGGTCTGCTCACGCTCGTCGTGCCCGCCGCCGAGGCCCGCACCGCGCTTGCGGCCGATGGAGTCGATCTCGTCGACGAAGACGATGGCGGGCGCCTGCTTGCGCGCCGTCTGGAACAGGTCGCGCACGCGGCTGGCGCCGACGCCCACGAACATCTCCATGAAGTCCGAGCCGCTGACCGACATGAAGGGCACGCCGGCCTCGCCGGCCACGGCGCGGGCGATCAGCGTCTTGCCGGTCCCGGGCGGGCCGACCAGCAGCACGCCCTTGGGGATCTTGGCGCCGATCTCCTTGAAGCGGGCGGGCGTCTTCAGGAAGTCGACGACTTCGCTGATCTCCTGCTTCACCCCCGTGTACCCCGCCACGTCCTCGAACGTGGTCGAGGGCCGGTCGCTGCTGAAGGTCTTGGCCTTGGAGCGGCCGATCGACATGATCCCCGACATCTGCCCCCGGGTCTGGCGGCCGATGAAGTAGATGAAGGCTGCCCCGATGCCGATGATGAAGAGGTAGGGCAGCAGCGCCGTGAACAGGTTCGACGAGGGGGTCGGGAAGCTGACCTGGACGCCGTTGTGGCGCATCTCGGTCACGTCGTTGGGCAGCGACGGGCTCGGGCCCTGGACGGTGTAGGTCGTCCCGTTGTCGAGCTTCCCGGTGATCGTCCCGGTGGAGTTGGAGATCTGCGCCGTCGAGACGTCCTTGGCCGTCACTTCCTGCAAGAACTTGGTGTGGGTGATCGACTTGGCGTTCGAGGTCTTGATCGTGCCCACGGCCAGCAGGATGGCCACGATGCCGATGGCGACGACGCCCCACAGCCAGCGCCAGCTCTGACCGGACGGCGCCCCCTGTGGGGGCGTGCCGTCCCCGCCGGCGGGCGCGTTCGGCTTGCCGGCCGGCTTGTCCGTACGCTGGGGGCTCACGGCTTCCATGCTAGGCGCCGACCCTGCTCAGTGGTGACCGCCTCGTCACCTGGCCCCTGAGGGGTCCCCCTGCAGGTGGCGGGCCCTGCGGGCACCGGTAACGTCTGCCCGATGACCGATTCCGAGCCCGGCGGGCCGGCTCCCGAGCCCCCGGGCCCGCCCGCACGCCCCCCGGGGCCCGTGCCGGAGGGCTTCGTGCCC
>DATBAO010000034.1:0-5126 GCA_036271495.1 Acidimicrobiales bacterium | reverse complement strand
GCCGCGTTGGTCAACGTCTCGAGCGTCGTGAACGTCTTGGAGCTGACGACGAAGAGCGTCGTCTCGGGGTCCAATCCCTGGGTGGCGGCGTAGAGGGCGATCGGGTCGACGTTGGAGACGAAGCGGCTGGTCAGGCCGGGCTGGGCTGAGTCGGCCAGGGCCAGCGTCGCCATGTGCGGGCCCAGGTCCGAGCCGCCGATCCCGATGTTGACCACCGCGGCGATCCGCTTGCCGGTGGCCCCCTTCCAGTCGCCGTCGCGGATGCGGTCGGACAGGTCGCCCATTTTGCCGAGGACGGCCTGCACGTCGCCGACGACGTCCTGGCCGTCGACACGGAGCTCGCTGCCGGGCGGCATGCGCAGCGCCACGTGCAGCACGGCCCGGTCCTCGGTCGTGTTGATGTGCTTGCCCGCGAACATGTCGTCGCGGTGCTCCTCCACCTTGGCCGCCCGGGCCAGCTCGAGGAGCAGGCGCAGCGTCTCGTCCGTGGCCCGGTGCTTGGAGTAGTCAAGGGTGAGGTCGGCTCCCCCGGCGGTCATCCGCTCCGTGCGCTCGGGATCGTTCGCGAAGAGTTCGCGCAAGTGTCGCGTGGAGGTGTCTTCGTAGTGCGCGGCCAGCGCGTTCCACTCCGGCGTGGCGGTGAGGTCCATGCCAGGCAATCTATGGCGCGGGGCGCTCGGACGCGTCGTCCGAGAGGAACGCGATGATGGCCGGGAGCGCGGCAGGGTCCTGCATGAAGAAGCCGTGGCCCCCGTCGAACATCTCGAGCCGGGCGCCGGGGATGGAACGGGCCAGGAACTCGCTGTTGGCCGGAGGGGCGATCCCGTCGAAGCGCCCGCCGCAGACCAGTGTCGGGCACGCGATGGCATCCAACCGGTCGGCCGTATCGTGCCCGGCCCGTGCCGTCAGCTGATTGGTCAGACCCGTGGCCGTCTCGCCCTGCTCGTCGAGGCCCATGCGCTCGCCGAGCAACCGCACCATCTCGGGGTTCTCCTTCTGCCAGACCTCGTCCCACCGGGTGTCGATCAGCTGCATGCGTACCGCGGATCGCTCCTCCGGGCTCAACTCGACGAGCTTGTGCAGCGGGTAGGAGGCACCGCCGGCCCCGCCGGCGGAGGTGCAGGCCAGGACGAGGCGGCGCACCCGCTCAGGGTGCCGGATGGCCACCTCCTGGGCCACCATGCCGCCGAAGGAGATCCCCACGACCAGGCAGTCGTCCCAGCCCACGGCCTCGAGGAGGGCCGCCGCGTCGTCGGCGAAGTCCTTCATGGCGTACGGCCACGGCGGGACGCTGCTCTGCCCCAGGCCGCGTTGGTCGTAGGCCAGGACCTCGAAGTGCTCGGCGAGGGGGCCGTCGCTCACGCGGGGCTGCTCGCGCAGGTCGCTCCCCGTGCCCGAGATCACCAGGAGCCGCTCCCCCGCTCCGGCGAGCTCGTAGTACAGCGAAACACCGTTGGCGTCAGTCGTGGGCATGGCCTGCACAGTACCGAGCGGTCAACGGCGGTGGTCTAGCGGAGTGCCACCTGCCCGGGGTCGATCGGCGCCGGCAGCGCGGTCGAGCCCATCAGCCAGCGGTCGACGGAGGCCGCACAGGAGCGTCCCTCGGCGATGGCCCAGACGATCAGGCTCTGGCCGCGCGTCTGGTCGCCGCACACGAAGACCCCGTCGACGCTGGTGGCCCAGTCCGGGTCGGCCGCCACCGTGCCGCGGGGACCGACGGCAATGCCGAGCTCGTCCACCGCGTTGTGGCGCTCCGTGCCGACGAAGCCCATGGCCAGCAGGACCAGGTCGGCCTCAATCTCGAACTCCGAGCCGGCCACCTCCTCGAAGACGGGGCGCCCGTCCTCGGTCCGCATCTCCACGGTGTGGCCGCGCAGCGCCGAGACGGCGCCCGACCCGTTGTCGACGAACTCCGTCGTCGTGACCGAGAAGAGGCGCTGCCCGCCTTCCTCGTGGGCCGAGGAGGTGCGCAGGATGAGCGGCCACAGCGGCCACGGGTTGTCGGCCAGCCGGTCGCTCGGGGGCTCGGCCATGATCTCGAGCTGGTGGACCGTCTTCGCACCCTGACGGTGCGCCGTGCCCAGGCAGTCGGCGCCGGTGTCGCCGCCGCCGATGATGACGACGTGCTTGCCCTTGGCGCTGATCAGCGGGGCGTCCAGCGCCCCCTCCTGCACCAGGTTGGACGGCTTCAGGTACTCCAGCGCCAGGAAGACGCCGTCGAGCTCGCGCCCGGGCACGGGCAGGTCCCGCGGCAGCGTGGCCCCGCCCGCCAGGACGACGGCGTCGAAGGCCGCCTGTACCTCGGCGGCCGGCCGCACCGTCACGTCCGGCGCGCACGCCGTCCCCACGCCGCGCTCCTCGCCCGGTTCTGGCGCTGTGCTTTCGGCGCCGTCCGCGCTGCCCCCGACCGACGTGGAGCACACGAAGGTCACGCCCTCGGCCTCCATCTGGGCCAGGCGGCGGTCGAGGACCGCCTTCTCCATCTTGAACTCGGGGATGCCGTAGCGCAGGAGCCCCCCGGGCTTCTCCGCCCGTTCGAACACCGTCACCAGGTGCCCGGCCCGCACCAGCTGCTGGGCGGCGGCCAGGCCGGCCGGTCCCGAGCCGACCACGGCCACGGACTTGCCGGTGCGCACCGTCGGCAGCTGGGGGGTCACCCAGCCCTCGTCCCAGGCCCGCTCGACGATCTCGAACTCGATCCGCTCAATCGTGACCGGGTCCTCGTTGATGCCGAGGACACAGGCGGCCTCGCACGGCGCCGGGCACAGGCGCCCGGTGAACTCCGGGAAGTTGTTGGTGGCGTGCAGGCGCTCCATGGCGCCCGGCCAGTCGTCGCGGTAGACGAGGTCGTTCCACTCCGGGATCAGGTTGCCCAACGGGCAGCCGTCGTGGCAGAAGGGGATGCCACAGTCCATGCAGCGGGCGCCCTGCTCCTTGGTCTGGTCCTCGCCGAAGGGCTCGTAGACCTCGCGCCAGTCGCGCAGGCGGACCGACACCGGCCGCCGCCGCGGCAGCTTGCGCGGGAACTCCATGAAGCCCGTCTTCTTACCCATGTGCGGCCTCCATGACGGCCTGCTCGACCGAGCGGCCCTCCGCCTCGGCCAGGCGCGTGGCCTCCAGGATGCGCCGGTAGTCCCGCGGCATGACCTTGACGAACTCCAGGACCTCGGTGTCCCAGTGCTCCAGCAGCTGGATCGCCACGGCCGACTCGGTCTCGACGGCGTGCCGCTCCACCAGGGCGCGCACGCTGAAGGCGTCGGCCGGATCGAGGGGCTCCACGTCGACCATCTCGGGGTTGACCCGCTGCCCGAACGTCCGGGCCGGGTCGTAGACGTAGGCGATGCCTCCCGACATGCCGGCGGCGAAGTTGCGGCCGGTCGGCCCGAGCACGAGCACGCGCCCACCCGTCATGTACTCGCAGCCGTGGTCGCCCACGCCTTCGACGACGGCGGTGGCCCCGGAGTTGCGCACGCAGAAGCGCTCGCCCACCTGGCCGCGGATGAACACCTCGCCGGCGGTGGCGCCGTAGAGGATGACGTTGCCGGCGATGATCTGGTCCTCGGCGACGAACGGAGAGCCCTCCGGCGGGCGCACGACGAGCCTTCCGCCCGAGAGCCCCTTGCCGAAGTAGTCGTTGGCGTCCCCGTACAGGCGCATGGTGACGCCCCGGGGCACGAAGGCGCCGAAGCTCTGCCCCGCCGACCCGGTGAAGGTGAGCGAAATGGTGTCGTCGGGCAGGCCGGCCGCGCCGTAGCGACGGCTGATCTCCGAGCCGAGCAGCGTGCCCACCGTGCGGTCGACGTTGGTGATCGACAGGTCCATGGAGACGGGGGTGGCGTCGGCCAGGGCCGGCGCGCACTCGTCGAGGAACGCGTGGTCCAGCGCCTTCTCCAACCCGTGGTCCTGCTCGCGCACCTGACGCCGGCCCATGTCCTCGGGCACGTCGGGCTGGGCCAGGACCGTCGAGAGGTCGAGGCCGGCTGCCTTCCAGTGCGTCACGGCGGCCTCGGTGTCGAGCAGGTCCACCCGCCCGATGGCCTCGTCCAGCGAGCGCAGGCCCAGTGAGGCCAGCAGCTCGCGCACCTCCTCGGCGATGTACTCGAAGAAGGTCTCGACGAACTCGGGCTTCCCGCTGAACTTGGCCCGCAGCTCCGGGTTCTGGGTGGCGATGCCGACCGGGCAGGTGTCGAGGTGGCAGACGCGCATCATGATGCAGCCCGAGACCACGAGCGGAGCCGAGGCGAAGCCGTACTCCTCCGCCCCGAGCAGCGCGCCGATGATCACGTCGCGCCCGGTCTTGAGCTGGCCGTCCACCTGCACGACGATCCGGTCCCGCAGCCCGTTCACCAGCAGCGTCTGCTGGGTCTCGGCCAGGCCGATCTCCCAGGGGATGCCGGCGTGCTTCAGCGAGGTCAGCGGCGCCGACCCGGTCCCGCCGTCGTGCCCGGAGATGAGCACGACGTCGGAGTGCGCCTTGGCCACCCCGGCCGCCACCGTGCCCACGCCCACCTCGGCCACCAGCTTCACGTGGACGCGGGCCCGCGGGTTGGAGGACTTGAGGTCGTGGATCAGCTGGGCGATGTCCTCAATGGAGTAGATGTCGTGGTGCGGCGGCGGCGAGATGAGCCCCACGCCCGGCGTCGAGCCCCTGGTGCGGGCGATCCACGGGTAGATCTTGAAGCCGGCCAGTTGGCCCCCCTCCCCCGGCTTGGCGCCCTGGGAGATCTTGATCTGGAGGTCGTCGGCGTTGACCAGGTACTCGCTCGTCACGCCGAAGCGGCCCGAGGCCACCTGCTTGATCGCACTGCGCCGTAGGTCCCCGTTGGCGTCGGGCGTGTAGCGGTCGGCATCCTCGCCGCCCTCGCCGGTGTTGGAGCGGGCGCCGAGCCGGTTCATGGCGATGGCCAGGGTCTCGTGCGACTCGGCCGAGATGGAGCCGTAGGACATGGCGCCCGTGGAGAAGCGGGTCAGGATGGACGAAACCGGCTCCACCTCTTCGATCGGGATCGGCCCGCCCTCGGCCGGCTTCAGCCGCAGCAGGCCGCGCAGCGTGCCGAGCTTCTGGGCCTGGTCGTCGACGGTGGTGCTGTACTCCTTGAAGATGTCGTAGCGCTTGGCTCGGGTGG
>DATBAO010000033.1:0-12162 GCA_036271495.1 Acidimicrobiales bacterium | reverse complement strand
GCCAGGTTCCACGCGTTCAGGATCGTCTCGGGCTGCAGCCCACCGGGGATCGCCACGACCTTCCAACCGAGCGCGGCCGCCGCCTGTGTCAGCGGCTTGGTCAACACGGTGCAGCCGGGCACGCCACAGACGACCCAGTCGATGGTCTTGCCGGTCGGGATCTTGCCCTGAATCGGCGTGGTCACCGGAATCTTCGTCGGGCGCACCTTGAGTACCTTGAGCTTCTGCTGCGCGGCCGGAATGCCATTGCTGGCCGCTCCCGCCGCAGTCGGTGCGATGAGCACCCCGCCGATCAGGAGCGCCCCCGAAAGGAGTGACGCGCCGGCGACGGCAATCTTCTTACGCATAGCGGAAAACGCGATGTCCTGGTTGGACATTGGTTGACTCCCCCGTTCTTTCTGTGCTTTCAGGCCGCACCCCTCGCGACCGGAATGTTCCGGCCTCGGCGACAATAGAGAATGGCTACTACTTTTTGGATGCCACTGTCAACAAGTGGAAGTCAACGATTGGCAACAGCATCGTAACGAGGGCGACATGAAAAAGGACGTCGCGCCCCGTGCCTGCGGCCCCCTGGTAGCTCCCGACCTGGTGATATCATGGATGCCCTGCCCACATTGTGGCAGTCGATGCCAGCCAATGGGGACAGAGCGCTGCACATGGACGACAAGAGCACCGACTTGCTGGGGCAGAGGGCGGCCGACTTCCCGGCGCGCCCCGCCGTCACGATGGGCCGATCGGGCGCGCTGATCACCTACGGCGACATGGGTCGCCGCTCCAGCCAGCTGGCCCGCTTCTTCCGCTCGCTCGACCTGGGGCGCGGCGACGTGGTCGCCATCGTCATGGAGAACAACCTCGAGTTCCTGCAGGTCGCCTGGGCGGCCCAGCGATCGGGGCTCTATTACGCCGCCGTCAACTGGCACCTGAGCACCGACGAGGTGGCCTACATCCTGCGGGACTGCGGGGCCAAGGTCCTCATCACGTCGCAGCAAATGGCGGAGGTGGTCGCCAACCTGTCGGACCACGAGTCCGCCGTGCGAGCCGTCCTGTGCGTGGACGGCGAGCTGCCCCAGTCCACCCATTCGTGGAAGGACACGTTCGCCTTCGACGACGCCCCGCTCACCGACGGCACGGAGGGGTGCGAGCTCCTCTATTCGTCGGGCACCACGGGACGGCCGAAGGCCGTCAAGCGCCCGCTTCCCCCGCCGGGCGAGATGGTGCCGAACCACAAGGGCGCGCTCGCCAGCTACCGGGGCACGTACCGCACCAGCGAGGACTCGGTCTACCTGTCGCCGGCCCCGCTCTACCATTCGGCCCCGCTGATGAGCTGCATGACGATCCACCGGATCGGCGCGCCGGTCGTCGTGATGGAGCGCTTCGACGCCGAGGAGGCGTTGGCGTTGATAGAGCGCTACCGGATCACGCACAGCCAGCTCGTCCCGACGATGTTCGTCCGGATGCTCAAGCTCGACCCGGCTATCCGGGCCAGGTACGACCTGTCGAGCCTGCAGCTGGTGATCCACGCCTCGGCGCCCTGCCCGATTGAGGTCAAACGCCAGATGATCGAGTGGTGGGGCCCCATCCTCCACGAGTACTACGGCGGCACCGAGGGCATGGGCACCACCACCATCGACTCGGAGGAGTGGTTGGCCCATCCGGGCTCGGTCGGGCGGCCCTCCGGCTGCAAGATCCACATCGTGGGCGACGACGACCAGGAGCTGCCGCCCGGCGAGACCGGGCAGGTCTACTTCGAGAGCGACCGCAAGTTCGAGTACATGAACGACCCGGGAAAGACGGCCTCCATTCAGGAGTCGCACGGCTGGCGCACGTTGGGCGATGTGGGCCACGTCGACGAGGACGGCTACCTCTACCTGACCGACCGGGCCACCTTCATGATCATCTCCGGCGGGGTCAACATCTACCCGCAGGAGATAGAGGACTCGCTCGTCATGCACCCCGCGGTCGCCGACGTGGCGGTGTTCGGCATCCCCAACGAGGACTTCGGCGAAGAGGTCAAGGCCGTGGTGCAGCCCGCGCCCGGCGTGGAGCCCGGGCCCGAGCTGGCGGCGACGCTCGAGGCCTTCGCGCGCGAGCACCTGGGCCGCTTCAAGGTCCCGCGCTCCATCGACTTCATGGACGAGCTTCCCCGCGACCCGGCCGGGAAGCTCTTCAAGCGGAAGCTACGCGACCCCTACTGGGGCGAGCGGAGTACACACATAGTCTGAGCCAGGCGCGACGCCGCTGCGTCCGCCGCCGAGAGGAGAGCTGTGCACCTGGTCCGATATCGCGGAGAGGACGGCGCCGTCAGTATCGGCGTCCGGAAGGGCGACGGCGTCGTGCGCACCGGCTACAGCGACATGGTCGAGCTCCTGCGGGGCGGTGACGCCGCGCTGGCCGACGTGCACGCTGTCGCGGAGAGCGGGGAGGTGACGACGCCGGCGCAGATCCTGGCGCCCATGGACAACCCCGGGAAGATGTTCTTCCTCGGCATGACCTACGAGCAGTTCCGCCAGGACGTCGAGCCCGACGCCGCGCCGTACGTCTACGCCCGGGTGCAGAGCTCCATCGTCGGTCCCGGCGACGACATCCGGGTCCCCCAGGAGGACGCCCACCTGCTCTACGAGGGCGAGCTGGTCATCGTGATCGGCAAGCCGATGTTCCGCGTGGCCGCGTCCGAGGCCATGGACTACGTGGCCGGCTACACCATCGCCAACGACGTGACCTGGACGCAGTGGGTGCACGGCGGGACCAAGGTGGGCCCGCAGATCTCCCTGTCGAAGAACGCCGACACCTTCTGCCCCCTCGGACCGGACGTGGTCACCGCCGACGAAATCGATCCCCATGACGTCGACTTCACCGTGACGGTCAACGGCGAGCGGAAGACGACATCGTCGACCCGCAGCCTGGCCCTGAAGGTGCCGGCCATCCTGGAGTTCCTCTGCCGCGACACCACGCTGTGGCCGGGTGATCTCATCTCCACGGGGACATCGGACGCCCAGGACATCGTGGCGGGCGACGACGTCGTCATCGAGTTCGCAGGCATCGGCGTGCTGCGCAACCCGGTGGTGGCCGGCTGGGCCTGACGCTCAGGCCGCGGGCAGGCGGTTGACGACGAACTCGCCGTCCTTGAGGACCGCCAGGACATTCGTCACCGGGTCCTGCAGGATCCTGACGTCGTCACTCGGGTCGTCGCGCAGGACCACCAGGTCGGCCAGGGCCTGCGGGGCGATCGTGCCGAGCTCGCCTTCCATCTGCATCAGGCTCGCCATGTTGCGGGTGGCCCAGCGCAGCGTGTCGAGCGGCTTGATGCCCACCTGGTCGACATAGGTGGCGAAGTCGGCCGACCAGGCGCCGAGCGCGTGGGGGATGATCGGGACGCCGTAGTCGTCGCCCGGCAGGAGCTTGATGCCGGCCTCGTTGGCGATCGGCACCATCTTCGCCAGCTGGTTCCACTCGTCCCAGACGCCCTTGGTCATGTCCGCGTCGAGGCCGCCCGACGGCACGGCCCCGCCGGCGGAGATGCCGAGCGCCACGTCGAGGGCCCGCATGCTCGGCACCCAGAAGGTGCCCCGCTCGGCCATCAACTCCATGATCTCCTCGTCGATTTCGTCGCCGTGGTCGATCAGGTCGACGCCGGCCTCGACGCACTCGAGGATGAGCTCGCGCCAGGCGGCGTGGGCTCGGACCCGCTTGCCCATCTCGTGCGCGGTGTCGACGACGGCGCGGATTTCGTCGCTGCTGATGCGGCGCAGGTGGGGCTCGGTGATGCCGTGGCCTCCCGTCGGGAGGATTTTGATCCAGTCGGCGCCGCGCCGGATCTGGGTGCGCACCTCCTTGCGGAACGCGTCGGGACCGTCGATGTAGATCTGCATGCCGGTGTTGTGCGCGTCGTACCACCAGCGGGGGCGCTCGTTGCCGGTCGTCTCGAGGTGCGGGCTGCAGGCCTGGAGGCGGGGGCCGACGATGAGGCCCTCGTCCATGGACATCTTCAGGCAGGCGTCGAGGTCGTTGCTGCACGCGGCGCTGACCGCCATGGTGTAGCCGGACTCCACCATCATGCGGCAGGTGTTGATGGCGACCGCCATCAACACGCCCGCCGGGCGCTCCGCACCGTTGTAGACGTGCGGCAGCAGGTTCATGTCCATGTGGTGGAACTCGGCGTGGAAGTGGCCCATGCCGAGCCCCGGCATGATCGTGTAGCCCCGCAGGTCGTGGACGATGTCGTCGGGCTGGACGCCGACGGGCTGGGTGCTCACATCGACGATGCGGTTGCCTTCCACGACGACGGTCGTGCCCGGCTGGGCCGGACGGTCGCCGTCGAGCACGTTGGCGTCCTTCAAGATCGTGCGTGCCATGCCTACTCCTTCGCTTCCGCAGCGGGTGCCGTTGCTTTGACGATGCCGCCCATCATCGCCGTCAGGAGCCGGGACTCCTCAATGTCCGTGCCGGTGAGCTCCTCGGCGATCTCGCCTTCGGACAGGACGAGGACCCGGTCGCACACGGCGAGCAGGTCGTCCTGGTCGGACGAGCACACAATGAAGGACACGCCGGCCGCGGCCTGGTCCCGGATCAGGTCGTAGATGGCACGCCGGGCGCCGATGTCCACGCCGCTGGTGGGGTCGTCGATCACCATCACCTTCGGGCCGAAGTTCAGCCACTTGCCGAAGATCACCTTCTGCTGGTTGCCACCGCTCAAGAAGGCGTAGAGGCGATCCGGATCGGTCGGACGGATGTCGAGGCGCTTGATCCACTCTGCCGCGTCCTTCACTTCGCCACCGCGGCGGAGCAGGCCCAGGGAGGCGTAGCGCGGCATGGAGGGCAGGCTGATGTTCTCCTCGGTCGTGAACTCCGACGTGGCGGCGCCGGCGGCGCGGTTCGGCAGCACCAGCACGAGGCCGAGATCCTTGGCCTGCCGCGGCGTGGGGTCGGTGACGCGCTTGCCGTCGATGTTCTCCAGGATGACGTTGCTGGGGAACTCGCCGACGAGGGCGCCGGCCAGCTCCTCGCGGCCCGAGCCGGTCAGACCGGCCACGCCGATGATCTCGCCCAGCGCCACCTCGAAGTCGATGCCCTTCAGGCGCCTGCCCTCCAGTCCGGTCACCCGGAGGGCCACCTTGGCGTGGTCCGTCTTCTTGCCGTTGGACGCGGCCGGTGCGATGGCGGCCACGGGCTTCACGTCGCCCACGATCATGTGCACGAGCTCTTCGTTGTCGATGTCCCGCACGTTCACGGTGCCCTGCACACGGCCGTCCCGGAGCACGGTGGCCCTGTCGGCCAGCTCGAAGATCTCGTGCAGGCGGTGCGAGACGTAGATGATGCTCGTGCCGCCGTTGCGAGCCTGGTTCACCAGCTCGAAGAGCGCCTCGACCTCGTGGGGCGGCAGGGCGGCCGTCGGCTCGTCCAGGACCAGCACCTGGGCCGCGCCATCGTCGTCGTCCAGCGCCCGGGCAATGGCGATGGCGCTGCGGTCCACCGGCCGCAGCTCGGAGACCGGGCAGTTGATGTCGAATTCGACCGAGAGCTTGTCGAGCAGTCGCTTGGTCTTCTTGCGCTGCTCGGGCCAGTTGATGAAGAACCTGCCGCGCCGCCGGTAGCCGAAGCCCAGGGCGACGTTCTCCACCGCCGTCAGGTCCTCAATGATGCCGAGGGCCTGGTGCACGAACTGCAGGCCCATCAGCCGGGAGTCCCGCGGCGAGCCGAAGGGGAGGTCCTTGCCGAGGACGCGCACCGTGCCACCGTCGTCCGGCGTGTAGATGCCGGCCAGGATCTTGATCATGGTGGACTTGCCCGAGCCGTTCTGGCCGAGCAGGGCGTGGATCTCGGCCCGGGTCACCGTCATGGTGACGTCGATGAGGGCCCGCTGGCCCGGGAAGGTCTTGCAGAGGTCGCGGATCTCGACGACGACGTCAGCCGGGTCGCCGGGCGGCGCCGACGAGCCGTTCGTGAGCTGATCGGTCATTCGGGCACCGCCGTGAGGATGTGGCGCTCGGCCGAGGCCAGCTCCGAGTCGTGACCCACCACCGGGCCCTCGTCGGGGGACTGCTTGGCGGTGGACCGGCTGCCGGCGCGGTTCGGGTCGTACAGGTGGGTCAGCCCGATGGCGGCGATGAGCGCGAGGCCCTGGAAGACGTCCGGCGTCCACTGCGGGGCACCGGCGACCAGCAGCCCGTACTGGCCCGTCCCCAGCATGAAGGCGGCGATGATGGTGCCCGGGACGTTGAAGCGCTTGGCCTTGAACTGCGTCGCCCCGACGAAGACGGCGGCGAAGGCGGGCAGCAGGTACGAGTCCCCGACGGCCGGTGTGGCCGAGGCGACGTGGGCCGTGAGGACGATGCCGGCCAGCGCGCCGATCAGACCGGAACACAGGAGTGCCCCGGTCTGAATGACCTTCACCCGGATGCCGGCGAGGCGCGCCACGTGGGCATTGAACCCGACGGCGTAGATGTAGCGGCCGGCGATGGTGCGGGCCATCAGCGCCCAGAGCAGGAGGGCGATGAGCAGCATGTAGAAGAACGGGATGGCGAAGCCGGACAGGTTCGCCCCGGAGAACCAGTGCGCGAAGGAGCCCGAGATCCGCGGCCCGCTGAGCGTCATGTTGTCGGCGATGGCCACGCTGAGCGCGTCGGCGATGAGCCAGGTGGCCAGCGTCCCGATGAGCGAGGAGATGCCGAGCACGACGACGATCAGCACGTTGAAGAGGCCGAGCGCCAGCCCGGCACCGAGCGTGATGAGCACGACGACGCCGATCGGCAGGGCGGTATGGAGGAGGAGGTAGGCGCAGATCACGCCGGAGAGGCTCATGTTGCCGCCGATGGACGCGTCGAAGGTCCCTGTGGCCATCGGGATCAGCACGGCCAAGGCGGCCAACCCCGAGATCGTGTAGTTGTTCACGATGGCCCGCAACGTGAAACCGGTCAGGAAGTGCTCCGGCACCGCGATGGAGAAGACGATGATGATGATGACCCAGACGTAGACGGCGCCGATGTTCCCGAAGGAGAGCTTCTGGCGCCAGGTGCGGTGCGCGCTCACGGGAGCCACCTCCCCCTGGCGCCGCTCGGCGCCCGTCTGAAGCTTCTGCTGTCGTTCGCGATCACCAACGCTCTCCCCCGCGGGCCCGCTGTCGGGCCCGGCACACCATCCGAGCGACCCGGGTCGCCCCCCATCCGGACCGTGCGCTTCGCCTGCTTCATTGTGGAAGTGGTGTCCAAGTTACTACCGACCGGTCGGCCCGACCACCTCGGGCCCGTAGTCCCCGGTCCGCTGGACCTGCAGGTAGTCGGCAATGGCGTCGTTCAGGTCCCACTCGGGGCGGAAGCCGAATTCGGTGGCGGCGCGGCCGCCGTCGAGCGGCTTGCGCACCCGCCCACCGGCCCCGCCCGGGCCGAACTCCACGACCGCCGACGCGTCGGCCTTCCGGAAGGCGTCGCCCACCTCGTTCAGCGAGTGCATGGATCCGGAGGAGATGTGGTAGATCGCGTGGCGCAGCTCGGGGGCCTGCAGGACGGCCAAGATGCCACGGGCGGTGTCCTTGGCGTAGGTGAACTCGTACTGGTCGTCCCCGCCGGCCGGCGTCCGGTAGGCCTCGCCGGCGCTGACGGCCTCGACGGCGTTGGCGATGAACGCCGTGGCCGTCTGCCAGGGGCCGAAGACCCCGGTGATGCGGGCGATGGCCAGGTCGAGCCCGAAGGCCTCCCGCAGGGCGAGCACGCCCACCTCGGCCGCGGTCTTGGAGGAGCCGTAGAGGCCGAGCGGGGTCTGGGGGTCCGACTCCAGGATGGTCGCCCGCTCGGTCTGCAGGCCGCCGTAGACCGAGCGGGTGCTGATGTAGACGAAGCGGCCGAGCGTCCCGGCCGCGGTGAAGGCCGTGCAGAACTCCCAGGTGCCGAGCGCGTTGACCTCGAAGACCTCGAGCGCCTCCGGCGGTGTCGGCGCGCCCTCCCCGAGCACGCGCGCCATCTCGGCGAAGCGCAGGATGGCGGCGACGTGGACGACATCGGCCTTGTCGCCGCCCTCCTTGACGAGGGCGTCCCGGGTGCCGGCGTCGCGCAGGTCACCTGCGACATAGGTGGCGCGACCGGCGTCGAGCCCACGCAGGACCGCTGCGGGCAACGCCGGGGCCAGGTCGGTGGCGACCACCCGCCGGCCACCGTGCACCAGGGCGCGCACCACGTGCGCGCCGACGAAGCCGGCGGCGCCGGTGACGACGACCGAATCGCTCATGTCAATCCCGGAACGACGCTTCCCACGCCGTGGTGCCGCTGTCGACCGTCCCGGAGACGCGGCGGTGCGTCCGCTCGCCGGTCTCGGGCTGCAGGGGCGGGCGCGAGTGCTGCAGGGCCACGTTGTTCCAGATCACGAGGTCTCCGACGGCCCAGTCGTGCCGGTACACGTTCGAGGGGTCGTAGAGGTAGGCGTGGAGTTCGGCGCGCAGCGCTTCGCTCTCGTCGAAGTCCATGTCGACGACCTTGTCCATGAAGAGCGAGTCGACGACCAGCGACGTCTGCCCGCTGACCGGGTCGTCGTAGAGCATCTGCTGGGTCGCCCGCGGCGCTTCGTCGGAGGCGGTCTCCTCGCGGTAGCGCTTGTCGCCCCCGGTGAAATCGATGAGGAAGAGTGCCCGGCGGTCGGCGAGCCTGTCCCGGAGCTCCTGCGGCAGCGCGGCGGCGGCCCCGACCGCGTTGGCGAACAGGGTGGGCACGGGCTCGTCGGGAATGACGAGGGCGTAGAGGGAGATGGAGGAGATCGGCTGCTCCTTCCACATCAGGTCGGAGTGGTAGAGGTACGCGCTGTGCTGCCCGTCGTTGGGGGCGACGGCGAGTTTGTTCGACAGGAAGCCGAACTTCTCACCGTCGGTCCACTCGTCGGGCACCAGCCCGACGGCCTCCATCAGGCGGATCTGGTCCTTGGCCTCCAGCTGGGGGTCGCGGATCAGGAGCAGGTGGCGGGTGCGGAAGGCCTCACGGATCGCCTCGAGCTCCTCGGGCGAGTCGGTCCAGGGGCCGGACAGGTCGAAGTCGGTGACCTCGGCGCCGATGCCGCCGTCGAGTGGTGTGATCTTCATGCTGTCTCCCCTCCCCGGACCTCGAACGGAACGGTGCCGTGGACGCCCCACATTCTCACATTGTGGGCTATATGTCCACAATAATTCATGCGCCTCCCCCTGCACGCGCGGGGGGCCGGTCACAGCGTCGCACGAAGGCGGCGAACGCGTCAGGATCGGTCTTCGGCGCCCGGTGGCCGGCCCCGGCCAGCACCACCGGCTCCACCCCGTAGTGCGCCGCCACCAGGGCGGCGTCCCGGGCCGAGGGCCTCGTCCCTTCGCCGCCGTACCCGGTCGTGACCGGCACGGTCAGCTCCTGCCAGGCGAAGGGGGCGCCGAAGGCGTCGCGCACCTCCTGCAGGCAGGTGGCCCAGGCCATGCGGAGCCGGTCCCGGGCGGGGTTGGTCGGGTCGATGCCGTCGGCCGCCGCCACATTGGCCTCGGTCTCGCGCAGCATGGCGTCTCGCCCGTCGTCCGTCCACCAGTCCGCCCAGGGCACGGCCGTCTCGTAGAGCCCGATGCCGCGAACCAGGTCGGGTCGCGCCAGGGCGGCCCCCATGGCCGCCAGCCCCCCGATGCTGTGGCCGACGACGGTGGCCGGGCCCTCGTCCAGCAGAGCGACGACGTCCCGGATGTCGCCCGCAATGGTCCCGGGGCCCTCGGCCCAGCGGTCGCCGTGACCGGCCCGGTCGGGCGCCACCACGTCGAAGCCGTCGAGAAAGGGAAGGACGGCGTCGAACAGGGCGGCGCGCTCGACGGCGCCGTGCAGCAGGATCAGCCGTGCGTCGGGCACGCCGTCGCGCTGGGTCAGGCGCCGGCCGGGTCGACGAAGCAGACGCAGTCGACCGCGACGAGGCCCTGCTCGGTGACGATCAGCGGGTTGAGGTCCATGGAGCGGATCCAACTGCGGCCGCCCGCCACCAGACGCCCGGCGTTGCAGAGCGTGCTGAACAGCGCGGCGCGGTCCCACGGCGCCCTGCCGCGCACGCCGTCGATGACCCCGAGATCGTCGAACTCGGCGACCAGCTCCTCGGCGTCAGCCGGGGCGAAGGGGGCGAGCCGGCCGCCCACCCGCTTCATGACCTCGACGAACACGCCACCCAACCCGAACGCGACCATGGGCCCGAGCTCCGTGTCGCCCGTCAGCCCGATGAAGGCCTCGCCGTGCCCGGCCAGCTGGGGCTGCAGCACGACCGTGTCCGGCAGCCCGTCGCGGGCGGCGATCTTGCGCAGCGTCTCGGTGGCGCCGGCCACGTCGGCCGCGGTGACGCCGGTCAGGACGGCCCCGTGTTCGGTGCGGTGCGCCACGTCGGCCAGCTTGACCACGTAGGGGCCCTCGAACGACGGCAGCGCCGCATCCTCGTCCCCTCGCACGAGGGCGAACGGCGCCGCCGCAATGCCCGCTGACGCCAGCAGGTCCATGGCCGCCCCGAACGGGAGCATCCACTCCCCGTCGCTCTCAATCAGGAGGCCGGCCGGCCGGGCCAGGGTCGGCACCGACTCCGGGCGCTGGATCGCCGCGTCGGCGCGGCCCCGCTTGAACCCGGCCATCGTCTGCAGGCCGCGGATGGTGCCGCGCAGGCCGTTCCCCAGCGCAATGCCGTAGTCGGTGCGGTACTCCTCCATCCACTGCCCGGCCTGGCCGGCCAGCGGGGAGAGGAGGAAGGGCTTGGGCGACTGCTTGGACATCTCGGCCAGGCAGTCGCTGAAGCGGCGGTTCCGGGTGTCCCATGCCGCGAACTGGCTGAGGAAGATCAGCGCGTCGAGCTCGTCGTGCGCGGCGTAGGTGGTGACGATCTGCTGCCAGATGTCGAGGTTGGAGAGGATGACCCCGGTGGCGTCCAGCGGGTTGGAGGTGGCCAGGCTCGGGATCAGCCCCTGCACCCAGGCGCGCAGGTCGTCCGGGTCGGGGACGTCGATCGACTCCTCCTGTGCCAGGTCGGCGGTCATGGTGGCGAAGCCACCCGTCCCGGTGAGGACGCCGAGCCCGTGCAGGGCCGTCCACTTCTCGGTCGGCAGCTGCTCGAGGAATTGCACGCGGTCGACCAGCTCGTCCACGTCCTTGGCCGTGGCGATGCCGGCCTGGCGGAACGCCACGTCGTAGACCCAGGAGTCGCCCGTCACCGTGCCGGTGTGCGACTGGGTCATGACGCGGCCCTTGCTGGTCCGGCCGAGCTTCAGCGCGATCACCGGCTTGCCGGCCCGCCGGGCCCGCGCCGCGGCCGCGAAGAAGGCCTCCGGCCGGCGGATCTTCTCGAGCGCCAGCGCGATGACCTTGGTGGGCTCGTGGTCGACCAGGAAGTCGAGGTAGTCGGCCATGTCGGTCACGGCCTCGTTGCCGGCGGAGATGAGCATGCTCAGCCCGGCACCGCCGGGACGGAACGAGGAGGCGGCCACCGCCTCGAGCAGGGCGCCGCTGTGGGCCACGACCGAGAGGCCGCCGGCCCGGCGCTCGAAGCGGGGCAGGAAGGTGACCTCGCAGTGGCGGGTCACGTCGATGTAGCCCACGCCGTTGGGGCCGACCACGGGGAAGTTGCCCCGCGCCGCGGCGGCGCGCAGCCGGTTCTGCAGCTCCTCACCGTCGCCGCCGACCTCGGCGAAGCCCGAGGCCATGACGACCATGCCACCCACGCCGAGGTCCGCCGCCTCTTCGGCCAACGCGGCCGTCCCGGCGGCCGACATCAGGCTGAAGACGGTGTCGACCGGTCGGCCGATCGCCGTGAGGCTGGGGAAGGTCTTCTGCCCGAAGACCGTCGGGTGCTTCGGATTCACGACGTAGGCGTCGATGGCTGGGTTCTCGAAGATGGACGCCACCGTCTGCGACAGCGTCGAGGAGTCCGTGGCACCGACGACGGCGACCGAGGACGGCTGCAGGAGTCGTTGCAGCGAGGGGCGATCGGTCATGGGGTCCCCGCATACGGGCTGTCCTTCTGTGCGGGGCCGACCGGCGGGGCGTCGCGCCAGGACGGGACGCCGAGCGCCGGCGTGCCGACCGGCGCGCCGTCCGGGTTCAGGATCGACCAGTGGGCATGGTTGAGCTGGTGCAACGTGAACGACGCCGTGATGGCGTTGGTGAAGCCCATGTGGTCCACCGTCTGGTTGACCGCCTCCTTGATGAGCAGGGC
>DATBAO010000032.1:0-3852 GCA_036271495.1 Acidimicrobiales bacterium | reverse complement strand
CTGACCGGATGTCTCAGCCGAGGTGCGTTCCAAGAGCGCCTGGACCACGAATCGCTGCTGGCCGAACGCCACTACGCCACCTTCAGTCTCATTGTGGCCGACGTCGACAATCTGAAAACCCTCAACGACGCCAATGGCCACCACTGCGGAGACCGCGCCCTGAAGCTCCTGGCCAGCGTCCTGCGTCAGGCCGCACGCGAGACAGATGTCGTCGGCCGCCTGGGTGGCGACGAGTTCGCCCTGCTGCTGCACGAGACGGATCAGGAGGCGGCGATGGCTGCTGCCACCCGGCTCGGCGGCGCGTTGCACGACATGGCGGGATCGGACTGGGTCACGGCCAGCATCGGGGTCAGCACGTGGCTGGGTCCCAACGATGCCCCGGACGCGCTCCTGCGGCGAGCCGACGAGGCGCTCTACGCGGCCAAGCGGTCGGGCCGCAACTGCGCCGCCGCATGGGAGCCGCCGGCCGCGGAGACACCGATGGGTCTGCAGCGGCTGCGCTCCCGCCCACGCCACACCCCGGCCCGACGGGTCACCCCCGCCGAAGCAGTCGGCTGAGCGGACGCTCGCAGCGCTCTCACCTCATTGGTGCAGGTACACGCTGCCGTCGTCGTCGATGAACCAGCCCGGGTTGTGGGCCACCTCCCACGGGTGACCATCGGGATCGATGAAGATCCCCGAATAGCCGCCCCAGAAGGTCATCGCTCCGGGCCGGCCGATGGTGGCGCCGGCGTCCTCGGCCGCGGCCAGCACGGCATCGACCTCGCCCGGCGACCCGACGTTGTAGGCGAGCGTGACCCCGCCCCACCCTCCGGCGTCGACGACGGCACTGTCCTCGGCGAGTTGGTCCCGGCCCCAGAGGGCGAGGACCATGCCGCCCGCCTGGAAGAAGATCACCTCGCCATCGGGTGACTCGCCGGACCACCCCAGCGCCTCATAGAAGGCCCTGGCCCGGCCCACGTCCGCCACACCGAGCGTGATCACTGACACACGATTGTCCATGACCCGTTCTTAGCTCCCTGCTGTTCGACCCGACGACCCCAGAGCGGCTGTTGGTTGACATGTGACTAAAAGGTCACATATAGTGCGAGGCGTGGATGAGGTGTTCAAGGCCCTGGCTGATCCCACCCGGCGCGACCTGCTCGACGAGTTGTTCCGGGAAGACGGGCAGACCCTGAGCATGCTGGAGGAACGGCTTCCTATGACCCGTTTCGGGGTCATGAAGCACCTGAAAGTCCTCGAAGAAGCCGGGCTGGTGGTGACCAGGCGCCGGGGTCGCGAGAAGCTCCATTTCCTCAATCCGGTCCCGATCCGGCTCGTCCACGACCGCTGGGTCAGCAAGTACGCGGAGCCCTGGGTGGCAGGGCTCAGTGAGATCAAAGAGAGATTGGAGAGCCAGATGGAGAAGGTGTACGAGATCTTTATCAAGACCACGCCCGAGCGGTTGTGGCAGGCGATCATCGACCCCGAGATCCGGGCCAAGTACAACTTCGGCGCCGCGGTCCACTCCGAATGGAAGGTCGGTACCCCGATAAGCGTCGACGTCGACAAGCAGGGCGTGCACCTCGGGGAGGGTGAAGTGCTCGAGGTCGACCCGCCCCGGCGGCTGGTGCACACCATGGCAGCCCTGTGGGACGACGATGTGAAGGCGGAGGGCTTCTCCCGGGTGACCTGGGAGATCGAGACGGTCGGCGACGACTCGTGTCACCTGACGCTCACCCACGACCAGATGCGTGAAGGTGCCAACTCTCAGATCTACGGCGGCTGGCCGATGATCCTCTCGGGACTGAAGACGTGGCTCGAATCAGGTGAGCTGCTCACCACGCCCGGCTCACTTCGTTACGGCTGAACGAGCGCGGAACGGGAGACGACATGCGACAGGTGATCGTGATTGAGTTCGTGACCCTCGACGGCGTCATGCAGGGCCTCGGATCGCCCGATGAGGATCGCGACGGCGGGTTCGCCTACGGCGGGTGGGGCGCTCCCTATGGCGATGACGTCCTGCAGGCGGCCGCGCTCGAGGGTCTCCAGACCACCAGCGCGTATCTGTTCGGGCGACGCACCTACGAGAAGATGTTGGCCTTTTGGCCGCAGCAGCCTCATTCCAACCCGATGGCGGCGCACCTCAACGACACGCCGAAGTACGTCGCCACCCGCACCCTGGACGACGCGCAGCTGCCATGGGCGAACTCCCGGGCCCTCCATGGAGATCTGGCGACAGCGGTGCGCAGGGTCAAGGCCGAGGGCGACGGCACCATCGCCGTGCTCGGGAGCGGAGTTCTCGTGCAACAGCTCGCCGCCCTCGACGTCGTCGACGGGTACCGCCTCTTCCTGCACCCGCTTCTGCTGGGCCGCGGCAAGCGCCTGTTCGATCAACTCGACCAACCCCGGCCTCTGCGTCTGCTCAGCGTCGAGCAGACCAGTACCGGTGTCGTCATGCTCAGCTACGACTGCCTCTAGTCAATGGGCGCCGTGCCAGCACCGTGCCACCAGCGCAAGTGAGAGGAGACAGCATGCGCCAACCCGCATTGATCACCGGCCTGCACACGGTCGGCGTCCCGGTCACCGACCAGGACACGGCCTTGGCCTTCTACACGGCGCTCGGATTCGAGACGCGCCTCGACGTGCCGATGGGGGAGGGTGCGCGCTGGATTGAGGTGGCGCCTCCCGGCGTCACCGTGACGTTGGCACTCGAGCTGGCCCACGGCGAACGGCCTGTCGGGGCGGAGACGGGCGTCCGCTTGACGACGGGCGACGCCGACGCAGCCAATGCGGCGCTGCGCGCCAGCGGTGTGGACGCCGACGACGTGCTGCGCTGGCCGGGTGTCCCGCCCATGTTCGCCTTCCGGGATCAGGACGGCAACGGGCTCGAGATCGTCGAGGCCTGAACACGGGTCGGCGGCCGCAGGTGGTCGTAGGCCGACATGGCCAAGGTCAGGACGCCCAGGGCCGCTCCGAGGAGACAGACACCGGCCCAGCCGTGCGTGCCGTAGAGGGCACCGGCGGCGAATGAGCCGGCAGCGCCTCCCAGGAAGTAGCAGACCATGTAGGCGCTGTTGATGCGGCTCCGGGCGTCGGGCCGCAGGGCGTAGATGATCGCCTGGTTCGTGATCTGCATGCCCTGGGTCCCCATGTCCAGGACGATGATCCCGATGATGAGGGCGGCCAGCGATGTCCGTCCGACGTACAACAGCGCGAAGGAGCCAGCCAGCAGGACGCCGGCGGCGATGGTGGTGAGAGTGTGCCGGGCCGAGTCGGCCAGTTTGCCGGCGAGGTTGGCCGCGAAGATCCCGCCAGCACCGACGAGGCCGAAGAGCCCGATCACGGCGTTCGAGTAGTGGTACGGGCTGCCCGAGAGCAGGAAGGCCAACGTCGTCCACAGCACGCTGAAGGCGGCGAAGGCGCAGGCGCCGTGCCAGGCCCGACGGCGCAGGACGGGCTCGGTCACCAGCAGGCCGAGTGACGACCCGACCAGCTCGCGGTAGCTGCGGTGTGGCCGCGGCGCCTCGGCGGGCAGGGCCCGCCACAGCACGACGGCAAAGACGACCATGAGGGCGGCCGAGAGCCAATAGATGGCTCGCCACCCCGCCGCCTGGGCCACGAGTCCCGACACGGTGCGGGCCAGCAGGATGCCGAGCAGCAGCCCCGTCATGATGCGGGCCACCACGCGGCCGCGCCGCTCCTCGGGGGCCAGGTCGGCGGCGAAGGGGATCATGACCTGTCCGGCCACCGAGGCACCGCCGACGAGGACCGACGCCACGGCGAAGATCCACAGGTCGGGTGCGAGGGCGCAGCCGATCAGCGCGACGGCACTGAGGCAGAAGAGCCGGGTGACGAGCCCGCGGCGCGGGT
>DATBAO010000031.1:0-16647 GCA_036271495.1 Acidimicrobiales bacterium | reverse complement strand
GGAGCCCATGGCGTGGACGCCGAGGCCCGGCACCAACACGACGAAGAGCAGCCCGAATGTCACCAGCAAGATGAGCGGGCTGAAGCGGCGCAGCTTCCTGTAGTCGAAGCGCACAGCCAGCCACAGCGCGATGCCGCCGATCGCCATCCACATCGCCTCGCGGATGAGGATGGCCCAGGGCGAGCCGTAGGTGGCGATGGAGATGACCGAGGACGCCGAGCCGACCATGACGAGCCCGATGAGGCAGAGCAGGACCACGTCGACGAGCAGCAGCGTCGAGACCGAGAGCCGGCGGCTCCCGATGCGGATGCCGATGCCGGCGGTGCGGGCGGCCTCGCGTTGCGCCGACGGGCGCGGCGCAGCTGTCGCCTTCTTCGTGGCGGTGGTGCGGCGCGGCCTCGGCGGCGCGTGTCGTTGTGTCAGCCCGATGCTGCGCGTCGACGTTGGCGTCATGGCGCCCACTCCCTCTGGGCGCGGGCGCGCCGCTCAGCCCGGTCCGACACCCGATGCATACCTGCAGTCTCCCCCACCGCGCGGCCGAAGTGGCGGACCGCGCCGGGGCTCGGTCCGGCGACGCGCGCGGGGACGCGGGACCTGGTCACGTGAACTTCGCCACCGTCAGATAGTCCCCGTAGAAGATGCCGAGCCCGAGGGCACAGAAGAGCCCGCCGAGGATCCAGAAGCGGACGATCACGGTGGTCTCGGGCCAGCCCCCGAGCTCGAAGTGGTGGTGGATGGGGGCCATGCGGAAGATGCGGCGATGGAAGGCGCGGAAGCTGATGATCTGCAGAATGACCGACACCGTCTCCATCACGAAGAGGCCGCCGATGATCAGCAGGAGCAGGTCGAGGTTCAGCAACAGGCACAGCGCGGCCAACCCGGCCCCGATGGCCAGCGATCCGGTGTCGCCCATGATGATCTTGGCCGGCGCCGCGTTCCACCACAGGAAGCCGATACACCCCCCGGCCAAGGCGACCGAGACCAGGGCCAGGTCGACGGCCGACGCGGGGAGCACGTGGTAGATGGAGAAGTGCCGGAAGATCCAGTACCCCATGATCGAGAGCACGGCGAAACAGAAGGTCCCCGACCCGGCCGCCAGGCCGTCGACACCGTCGGTGATGTTCACCGCGTTGGAGGCGCCGACCATCACCACGACGGCGAACACGATCCAGCCGATCGACCCGAGATTGATGCCGATCACGTCGATGCGGGTGAAGGACAGTGCCGTCGACGTGTGGGCCCAATAGACCGACAGCACCGCGAAGACCGTGGCGCAGGCGATCTGCGCCCCTGACTTACCCCGCTTGTTCAGTCCCAGGCTCCGCTTGTGGTGGACCTTGATGTAGTCGTCGAGGTAGCCGATGAGGCCGAACGCCACCACCGCGCCGATGGCCAGGTAGCCGGTGCGCGAGAAGCGGATCTCGGTGCCGATGTGGCCGATGGCGTACCCGAGGACGGTGGCCGTGACGATGGCGATGCCGCCCATGGTCGGCGTCCCCGCCTTGGCCGAATGGGAGGCGGGCCCGTCCTCCCTGATGTGCTGGCCCAGCTCGCGCGTGCGGAAGTACCGGATCAGGAAGGGAGTGAAGAGGATGGCAATCCAGAGAGCGATGCTTCCCGAGACAAGCAGGCCGAGCACGTGTTGTCAGGCCTCCGGCAGGGAGTGTCGGGAAGTCGATGCCTCGCCGGCCCCGACCGGTGCCGGTGGCGCCCAGGCGCGCGGGTCTGACCCGAAACGTGCCGACAGCGCCCGGCGCGCTTCTACGGCGTCGTCGAAGGGCAGGCGTTGGCTGCCGATCTCCTGGTAGGTCTCGTGTCCCTTGCCCGCGATGACGACGATGTCACCCGGGCGGGCCGCGTCGAGGGCCTGGCGGATGGCCACGCCGCGATCGGGCTCGACGACGACCCGTGGGTTGGACCGCCCCTCGGGCACCCCGCCCAGCACCTCCTCCATGATGGCCAGGGGGTCCTCGTCGCGCGGGTTGTCGGACGTGAGGAAGGCCACGTCGCTCAGGTGCGCCGCGGCCGCGCCCATGAGCGGCCGCTTGGCCCGGTCGCGGTTCCCGCCGCAGCCGAAGACACAGAGCACCCGGCCGGCCGGCGCCAGTGCCCGCGCCTCCCCGAGCACAATCTCGAGCCCGGCGGGCGTGTGGGCGTAGTCGACCAGCACGGTGAACGGAGGGCTGTCGCCCTCCCCTTCCTGCGGCGTGGCGACGACCTGCAGCCGCCCCGGGACCGGGGCCAGGTGACCCATGGCCCGCGCAATCTCCTCGGGCCCGAGGTCCAGTTCTTCGAGGGCCAGCGCCGCCTCGGCCGCCAGGAGCGCATTGTCGACATTGATCGCACCGGTCAGCGGGGTGACGATCCGCTGGCCGCGCCAGGTGAACTCCGAGCGGCCGGGCCGCAGCACCATGTCGGTGGCGTCGGCGTGGTGCACGGCGGTCATCGGGATGCGGGCCTGCTGCAGGAGCCGCTGGCCCCACGGATCGTCGGCCTGGACGACCCCGAGCAACGAGTGGCTGGGCGTGAACAGCATGGCCTTCGCCTTGAAGTACTCCTCCATCGTCTTGTGGTAGTCGAGATGGTCGTGACTGAGGTTGGTGAAGACCGCCACGTCGAAGTGGATGCCCTCGACACGTGACTGGACCAACGCATGGCTCGACACCTCCATCGCCACGGCGTGACGGTGGCCATCGGACTTCTGGCGGTCCCGCACCCCCGCCAGGACCCGCTGCACTTCGGTCGCCTCGGGAGTCGTGCGCGTCCCGGACAGGGTCCCCATCACGTTGGTGGGCCGTCCGGCTGCACTGAGCAGATCGCCCAGCAACTGGGTCACGGTCGTCTTGCCGTTGGTGCCCGTCACGCCGATCATCAGCAGATCGCGAGCCGGGTAGCCGTAGAACGCCGCCGCCAGCCGCGCCATGACGGGGCGCATGGTGCCCGGCGCAATCCGCGTCTGCACGACCTGCTGGTCGATGAGCTCGGGGATGAAGTGCTCGCAGAGCAGGCCGATGGCACCGCGGTCCACGGCCTCGGCGGCGTGGACGTGCCCGTCACTCACAACTCCCGGCACGCAGCAGAAGAGATCACCGGGGACCACCCGACGGCTGTCGTGCGAGATGCCGCCGACCTCGACCGCAGAGGGGTCACCGACGGACTCGATCACCTCTATGTCGTCGAAGAGGAGGTTCATGGGCACACGTGACATGGTCGAACTGACAGCGTTGCATGCCTCGGACACCCCTGCGAGACGGCTGCAATGGGTGTGCGCAACAGGGTCACGTGATGTCCTGGGCCTGGTCCGATGTCGACGTGGGCGTCGTCCCCGGGGTGCTGGCGGGCGCCTGGGCGCCCGGCGTGGTGGGGATGTCGTAGCGGTGCAGCGCGTAGCTCATGATCTGCGAGAACACCGGTGCCGCCACCGTGCCACCGAAGATCGGCGTGGGCCGGTCGAGGACCACGATCATGGAGAGGGTGGGGTTGGCGGCCGGGGCGAAGCCCACGAAGGACGCCATGTACGCGCCCGGGATGTACGAGTCGTGGCCGGCGGTCGGGATCTGCGCCGTGCCCGTCTTGCCGGCCACGGTGTACCCGGGCACGGCTGCACTCGTGCCGGTGCCCTCGTTCACGACCTGCTCGAGCATGGTGGACAGCTCGGAGTCGACGGAGGGCGAGAAGACCTCGTGGGTCGCCGACGGCGCCGTGCTGGTCAGTGCACCCGACGGGCTGACCGTGGCCTGAATCAGCTTCGGCGCCACGTAGGTGCCGCCGTTGGCCACTGCGTTGTACGCGTCGAGCACCTGCAGGGCGCTGACCGCATCGACCTGGCCGATGGGGAGCGACACGTAGTCGGTGGGCTCCCAGTTGGCGGCGGTGGCCAGCAGCCCGGGCGACTCACCGGGGAAGTTGAGGCCGGTCGACTGGCCGAAGCCGAGGGCCTTCACCTGGTTGAGCAGTCGCTGCTCCCCCACGCCCTGGGCGATCTCCGACGTCCCGATGTTGGAGGACTGGGCCAGGATCTCGGTCGCGCTCAGCTGCTCGGTGGGGTGGGGCTCGGCGTCGTGGAAGGTCGACCCGTCCAGGCTGATCTGGTCCGGCACGGTGAACTGCGAGTTGGGGTTGATGAGGCCGTCCTGCAACGCCGCGGAGAAGGTCACCAGCTTGAAGACCGATCCGGGCTCGAAGAGCTGGGTCACGGCCAGGTTGTTCGGGGCTTCGTCGATGGCGTTGTTCGGGCCGATCGGCACCACACCACCGGGGTCCGCCGGCGGGGTGGTCGGCGTGGCGCCGAGTGCCGCGGGGTGGGTGGCCACGAGGTTGGCCATGGAGAGGATCTGGCCGGTCTTCACGTCCATGACGACGGCCGTCCCGCTGGTCGAGTTGGAGCTTTCGATCGCCTTGGCCAGCGACTGCTCTGCCTCGTACTGCAGCTGGGAGTCGAGGGTGAGCTCCAACCCAGTGCCCGGGGTCGAGGCGACCTGCTGCGTCACCGGCGTCTGCGGCAGCGCCACGCCGGCCGGTGACTGCATGATCGTCTCCTCGCCGTCGGTCCCGGCCAGCTGGGTGTTGTTCCCGTACTCAAGGCCTGCGGCGCCCTTGCCGGCCGCATTGGTGAACCCGACCACCGGTGCGGCCAGGTTCCCGTTGGGCACCTCCCGCTTGGAGTCGGCGATGAGCGAGATGCCGGGGAAGGCGTCCGCCGAGATCGTCTGCCCCGTCGCCTGCGGCAGCTCGCGGGCCAGGACCACGTAACCCGTCTTCCGGTGCAGCTCGGCGGCCAGCGTGGCCACCGGGACATGGAGGATGGGCGAGAGGGCCTTGGCGGTCTTCAGCGGATGCTCAATCTGGAAGTCGTCGGCGACGACGTCGTCGGTCGGAACGGACAGCGCCAGCGGCGCACCGTCGCGGTCGTAGATGCCCCCGCGCAGCGAGGAGAGCGACACGTGGATGGAGGACTCGCCGCGGGCCGCAGCCTGGTAGCCGCCCGAACGGAGGACCTGGACATCGATCAGCCGGGCCACGACCAACAACAGGGCGAGGATGAGGACGAGGCGCACCAGGCGCACGCGGCGCGTGAAGGTCCCGCTCTCCCAGCCGCGTCGCTGCCGTGAGAGAGGAAGCCGTGAGACCTTGGCGGGCGGGCGGTGGGGCCGCGGCCGGGGCCGGGCCGCCGGTGCCGCCGCGGTGGCGGCGGGGCGACGCGGGACGGCGGGCGAACGCCGGGCGGGCGTGACCGGCCGGGCTGGGCGAGCCGTTCGGGACCCCGTCGACGCACTCCGTGCTGAGGCTGTCCGAGAGGTACCTTGCCCCGTCTTCGATGCGCTCTGGCGGCCTGAACCAGCGCGCGCGCGGTCAGGGTCATGTCGGGTCGTGACGGTCATGGCGTCGTCGTCGGTGTCGTTGTCGTGCCGGACGTCGCGCTCGTGGTGCTGCTCGTGCTCGCCGTGCTGCTTGCCCCCGCCCCCGCCGGCGCGCCCGCACCCGCCGAGGAAGTTGTCGGCGGTGGAGCTGCGGGTGCGGGCGTCACCTTCGGGGTGGGGAGGGGCACGGACAGTGAGACATAGGGCAGTTGGGTCACGCCGGGGGGCTTCACCAGCCCGAGCTTGCCGGTGGCGTACGCCACAATCCTGGGCGGCGTCTCGCGCTTGGCCACGCGCAACTCGGCCTGGCGGTGCGCGCTCTGCTCCTGCTTGAGCTGCTGCTGCAGCGCGGCCAGCTTGACCTGTCCGTTGGCCAGCAGGGCCTGGCCCACGACCACGGCCAGCAGTGCCGCGACCACCATGCTCACGGACACGATGGTCAGGAGCCTTCCCCGACCAGCAGCGGTGCGGCCCCCTCGAATGCCGCGCCGGGTGCCTGTCGGGACGACCCGGAGCGGGGCGCGCCGGGTTGAAGGGGCCTCTGCCCCACGACCCGCACGGCGAGGGACGGCGCTCCGTGCGGCCGAAGCGACGGCGTGTCGACGGGTGGCGGTTGCCGCTGCCGCGGGAGGAGGCGCCATCAGGCCGCATCCCCCTCGGCGCCGGCGCCACCGTCAACGTCCGCTTCCGTCCGCACGATGGCCCGCAGCCGGGCGCTCTCGGACCGGGGATTGGCCGCGACCTCTGCCATCGATGGCTTGCGGGCGCCGCGGAAGACGAGTTGATGACGCACGACCGCGCCGCAGACGCAGGGCAGGCCGGGCGGGCAGACGCACCCGCCCGTGGCGGCATCGGCGAACACGTGCTTCGTCAGCCGGTCCTCGCCGGAGTGGTAGCTGATCACCGCGCACACGCCCCCGACGGCCAGGTGCGACAGCGCGGCGGGCAATGCCGCCTCCAACTGACCAAGCTCGTCGTTGACCGCAATGCGCAGTGCCTGG
The DNA here is from genome assembly GCA_036271495.1 of Acidimicrobiales bacterium. GTDB lineage: Bacteria > Actinomycetota > Acidimicrobiia > Acidimicrobiales > RAAP-2 > Bog-473. The sequence continues at coordinate 10,286 of DATBAO010000031.1, read as the reverse complement.
AACACCCGCCGGGCTGGATGCCCCTTCCGGCGGGCCGGCGCCGGCACGGCCGACGCCACGACTTCGGCCAGCTGCCTCGTCGAGGTCAGTGGCCGGGCTTGTACGACGGCCCGGGCGATGCGCCCGGACAGCCTCCCCTCTCCGTTCTCCCGGAACAGCGCCGCCAGGTCCCCCACCGGGAGGGTGTTGACCAGGTCGGCGGCCGTCGGGCCGCTGGTCGGATCCATCCGCATGTCGAGCGGCCCGTCCTCTCGGAACGAGAATCCCCGCTCGGACCAGTCGAGTTGAGGGGAGCTGACGCCCAGGTCGAGTAGCACGCCCGCCAGGGGCCCGAACCCGGGATCGGACAGAACCGACTCCAGCGTGGAGAACGGCGCTGCAATGAAGGTGACGCGATCCTCGAAGGGAGCAAGCCGCTCCCGGGCCGCCTGCAGGGCGACGGGATCACGGTCCAGCCCCACGATGCGCAGGGAGACGTAGGCCTCCAGCAACGCGGCGGCGTGTCCGCCCCCTCCGATGGTCGCGTCGACGACCACCCCGGGGGGCACGGATGCGAACAGCGAGACCACTTCGTCGCGCAGCACGGGAATGTGTTCGAACGAGTGGGCCATCTGCAGCCCCCCGGCCGGTGGGTCGAGAGGGAGGTGGAGATCCGAACGACCAACGTGGAGGTGGGTGGAGTGGCCTTCCAGCGCGCCGGTCGAGGAGCTGCACATGGTCCAGTGCGTCCTGCGTGTTCTTGTCGTGTTCAGGGTCCTGTGGCGAGTCCTTTCATTCGCGTCATTCGTCGCATCCGTCTCGGTCGTCGTCGCTAGCTCTCGTCGTCGAGGAGCCAGCTCTCCTCCGGCAGCACCCGCTCCGCCCAGGCGCCCGGATTCCACAGCTCCACCCGGTCGATGGCTCCGTGCACCAGCACCTCGGCCTCGAGTTGGGCGAAGGACCGCAGATGGGCGGGAATCGGCATGCGCCCCTGCCGGTCGATTTCGACCTCGGCGGAGTTCGACGCCCAGATACGGGCCCGGTTCCGATCGGCCCGCCCGGCGTCCGACTTGTCCTGCATCGCTTCCATCTGCCGCTCGAATTCCCCGGGGGTCCACAACGCCAGGCAGCCCTCGGAGTTCTGGGTGAGATAGCCGCCCCGCTCGAACTGGCCGCGGAACTTCACGGGCAGGATCACCCTGCCCTTCGTGTCGAGCGAATGCTCGTATCTCCCTACGAAGCCTGCCACCAGCTCTATCTCCCACGACGCTCCCTGGCTTGCGTCCTCTGACGCCCCCTCACACCACTGCGCGCCACTTTAAACCCTTTTGCCCCACTGCACAACCACTTCGGCCCACTGCAACACAACTGAAACCCCCGCCGCACCCTGCCCCCCTCCGAGGCGCCGAAAGAGGCCCGGGCGGCTCGCCGACCGGCTCGCGCCGGACCCGTCGCGGCGACCGGGCCTGTCCATGGGCGCGCACCGACCACGCCCGTGAGGCGGGAGGGATGAAGGAGAAGACCGGAAGAGAGGAAGAGGAAAAGGAAGTGCGAAAGAAGCGATGAAGCGGCCTCGGGCCTACTGGCCCGGCGGCCCCGTCACGCTGAATGACGGCAACGACTCCAGCAGCCTGGACCGCACCCCGTCGACGTCCGCCAGCGGCGGTTCGAGCTCGGTCAGGCCGGCGGCCAGGTGCTCCACCCGGCGGGCCAGCCCGGGGCGGTCCTCCCGGTCGACGTCGAGCAACGCCAGCAGGGACGCCGGATCCCAGCGCAGGTAGGCGCACGACGAGAACAGCGCCCCCTCCCGGGCCCGCCATTGCGACAACCCGACCACCTTGCGGGTCCCGGCGAACACCTCACCCGGCCCGCGGCCGGCGAAGCACACGAGGTCGCCGAGATCGCCCGGCACCGAGCGCCCGCGGTGGACGTCGAGGCCTCGCTGGCCCATCCCGGCCAGCGCCGACGTCCACCAGGCGCCGACCCACTCGGCGGCGGCCGACACGTCGCGCAGCCACAGGGGGTCGTCCCGCGGGATCCAGGCGTCGAGCCACAGCTGTTGATCCGGCCCGAGGTACACCGCTCCTCCCCCGCCCCGCCGCCGCGCCAGTTCGACGCCATGCGCCCGCATGGCATCGGCATCGATGACGTCCGTCGGCTGCGTGCTCCCGAGGACCAGCGTCGGGACCGTCACGAGGCGGGCGACCGCCAGCCGTTGTGTCTCGTGGCGGAACTGCTCGACGTCGAAGTGGGACGGGGAGGCGGGCAACCTCAGGATGCCGCAGCGAGATACGGCTCCCACAACGGGTCCACATCCGAGAGGTGCCGCAACCGCCAGAGGTGCCCGTCGGGCGGGGCCGGCTTGACGCTCATGGTCCAGCCCAACTCCGACAGGAGCTGATCGGCCTTCTCCAGGTTGTCGCGCTTGCAGGCGGCCACGACATTCGACCAGTCGTGCGTGCCGCCCCGGCTGCGCGGGATCACGTGGTCGATGGTGTCGGCCGGTTGGGAGCAGTACACGCAGACGCCGCCGTCGCGCCGCAGCACGGAGCGACGGGTCACCGGTGGCGTGCGGGCCCAGCGCGGAATGCGCACCATGTGGGAGAGGCGGACGATGGACGGCACGTCGACCGCGAGTCGGGCGGAGTGGAAGACAGAGCAGTCCTCGCGTATGGCGACGGCCTCGGCGCGTCCCGCCAGCATCAGAACGACGGCACGACGATCCGAGACGAGGGCCAGCGGCTCATAGGTCGCATTGAGGAGGAGCACCCGCTCCATACCCCCGAGAGGCTATCCGCGGCCAGGCCGCGACCTTTGACACCAGCGGACGTAGGCCAGCACGTCGGCCGGGGTCAGCGCCCCGGTCTCGCCGTCCCCGCCGTAGGCGGTGACGAGGCGGAAGTGCCAATAGGCCTCCCCGGGCAGCGGCAGGAAGGGGGCGCGGTGCCACCAGCCCCGCCGGGCCGTGCGCCGGAGGGCGCCGGCCGACGCCCACCAGAGTCCGGGATGCGGCCCGATGGCCCGCACCACGACCCGGGCCTCCCGGCCCCAGCTCACGCCACCATCCCCGCGCCACACAGCCCCACCCGGGCCGCACCGACGAGAGGGCCGCCGTCGCCCAGGCCGCCCGGCACGACCCGCGCCCCCTGGGCGAACGAAATCCGGCAGAGCTGGTCCATCTCCGCCTGGGCCGCCGCGAAGAAGGGCGGGCCGAACCCCAGCGCCACCGATCCGCTCACGACGGCCAACTGCAGGTCGAGCAGGTCGACCACCGTGGCGATGGCGCGCCCGACCAGCATGCCGGTGCGCTCGACCCACTCGGCCGAGGCCAGCCGCGCCGGCTGACCGGTCAGGGCGGCCAGCGCCGTCCCCGAGGCCTCCGCCTCCAAACAGCCCCGGCTGCCGCAGACGCAGGCGCGGCCCTCGGGGACGACGACGATGTGGCCGATGTGGCCGGCGTTGCCGAGCCGCCCGTCGAGCAGCCTCCCGTCGAGCACGATGCCGCCGCCCACCCCGGTCGACACGACCATGGCGATGTAGTCGTCGCAGCCGGCCGCGGCGCCGACCCACCCCTCGCCCAGCGCCAGGGCCTTGGCGTCGTTGTCGACGAAGGTCGGGAGCCCCGTGAGCTCTGCCAGGCGGGCCCGCAGAGGAAAAGACCGCCAGCCCTCGATGTTCAGCGGCGACACCTCGGCTCCCCCGAGGCTCATCGGGCCCCCGCACCCGGCGCCGCAGACCACGAGGCGGTCCCCCGGACCGGCCGCGGCGGTGACGTCCTCGACCAGCCCGGCCAGGGTGGCCCACAGGGCCTCGGCGTTGTCGGGGCTCGAGGAGGCGGGCGTCGGGCGCATCGCCCGTTCCCGCAGCGAGCCGCCGAGCGAGACCAGCCCGGCGGCCATCTTCGTGCCGCCGATGTCGACGGCGAGGGCGAGGTCAGCCACGGGAGGATTGTGACCGACGCCAGGACCCGGGCCGCGGCATGCCCCTCATGGGGTCAGCCGTCATGGATGGCCGGATCGACCCGGTCGGCGGAACCGGCGGCGGCTCCGCGGCGAATCAGCTGTCGCGCCGGTGGAAACGGGAGCGGAACCAGTCGCGGGCGTCGCTCACGGCGTTCTCGATCCCGTTCGCCGCGCCCTCTGACCTCGACTCCCCGTCTTTGTCCTTGGGGCGTGTGAGGTCATGCCACCCGGCCCGGCCCATCCGGCGCAGGTTGCGCTCGAACCAGACGGCGGAGGCGAACATGATCACGACGCCGACGAAGCCGGCGATGACCGACTTGGAGTAGAAGGCCACGAGGATGACCACGCCGAGCACGAAGGTGACCGCCGCCCACTTGCAGTAACGGCCGGCATGCCGGTACACGGTCTCCGAGCGCACGCGCTCCGCGAACTCGGGGTCCTGGCGAACCAGCGACTCCTCGAGCTCAGCCAGAATTCGCTGTTCGTGGTCCGAAAGCGGCACTACCACCTACCCCCTGGGATCTCCACATCCACTCGCGGCCCATGTTGGCACGCCCTGAGGACGCGGACAACGGCGTTGTGCCACCTCGTGCCTGCCTGCGCGGCTCTTTCCACCGCTGTGCAGCTTAGAACCCGATCGCAGGGTTGGGAACGCGGTCATGGACTTGCAATGAGCGCCACAGGTCGTGCCCAGGCTGCGGGACCCGCCCCGCCCAGCCGCTTGACCTCTGCCCTGGGGCCGGACTCACTCCTCCGCCTCCGCCTTCGCCTTCGTATTGCGCCGCATGATCAGGGCGGCGATCAGAGCCCCGAGCAGGCCCGAGATCACGATCACCAGGATCAGGGGCGCCTGGCGGTGGAACAGCCAGAAGTCGATGCGCACCGACCCGATGTTCGCCAGCGCGAACCAGCCCAGCAGGATGCCCAAGACAAGGATGGCAACCAGCCGGAACCGGTAGCGGAGGTCCGCCTTCTTCGACTCGCCGCCCGGCTCCGCCGAACGGTCCTCTGAGTGCACCGGGCGTCTCGCCACGCGTCCATTCTGCCCCTTCAGGCGCCCGGCGGCGTGCCGCGTCACCCCGACCCCTCGCCGCCAGCTGCTATGAGAGTGGTCCCGGAAGGAGGGATTATGACCACGAGCGAGACACTCACCGGCGCCCGCACCATGTGGGAACTGGTCGATCGACGAGCGCAGGCGTCGCCGGACCACCCGCTGCTCATCGCCGCGGACGGGGAGACGGTGACCTCCGGCCAGTTCCGGGACCGGGTCGAGCGGGTCGCCGCCGGCCTGCACGGCATGGGCATCACGACCGGCTCTGTCGTGTCGTGGCAGCTGCCCACCCAGATCGACACCGTGGTCCTGTCCATCGCGCTGGCCCGGCTGGGCGCCGTCCAGAACCCGATCATCCACCTCTACCGAGAGCGCGAAGTGGGCTTCGCCCTCCGCCAGACCGGGGCGGAGCTCTTCATCATCCCCTCCACCTGGCGGAACAACGACTTCGTGGCCATCGCCGAAGGGGCGTTGGCCGGTGTCGCGAGCCGTCCCACCATCTTGACCACCGACGCCGGCCTTCCCGAGGGCGACCCTTCCAGCCTCCCGGCGCCGCCGGAGGGGACCGCAGCCGAGGACGCCCCGATCCGCTGGATCTACTACACGTCCGGCTCGACGGCCGACCCCAAGGGGGTCCAGCACACCGACCAGACGCTGATCGCCGGCGGCTGGGGCCTCGCCCGCGCCCTCGACATGGGTCCCGACGACGTGGGCTCCATCGCCTTCCCTTTCGCGCACATCGCCGGCCCCGACTATCTCGTGACGATGCTCTCCATGGGCTTCCCCGCCATCCTCATCGAGACGTTCTCCGCCCCCGAGGTCCTCCCCATCTTCCGGCGCCACGGCGCCACCATGGTCGGGGGGAGCACTGCGTTCTACGTGGCGTACCTGGGCGAGCAGCGCAAGACACCGGACGACCCGATCCTGCCCACGCTCCGCCTCATGTCCGGGGGCGGCGCGGCGAAACCGCCCGAGGTGCACTACGAGGTGCGCGACGAGATCGGCGGGCGCGGCGTGGTGCACGGGTACGGCATGACCGAGGTGCCCATGATCGCCAACGGATCGCCCCACGACACCGACGAGCAGCTGGCCAACACGGACGGGAAGCCGGTGGAGGGAGCGGATGTGCGCATCGTCACCCTCGACGGCCGGCCGGCCGCACCCGACGAGGAGGGCGAGGTGCGGGTGAAGGGCCCGATGGTCTTCCACGGCTACACCGACCCCGCGCTCGACGCAGAGGCCTTCGACGAGGACGGCTACTTCCGCACCGGTGACCTGGGCCGCCTGCGGGCCGACGGGCACCTGAACCTGACCGGGCGCCTGAAGGACGTCATCGTCCGGAAGGGCGAGAACATCAGCGCCAAGGAGATCGAGGACCTGCTCTACACCCACGCCGAGGTGGTGGAGGTGGCGGTCATCGGCCTCCCGGATCCCGAGCGGGGTGAGCGCGTGTGCGCCGTGGTGCAGCTGGCCGAGGGCTCGGCCGGGCTCGAGCTCGCCGACGTGGTCTCGTTCTGCCGCGAGGCCGGGTTGATGACCCAGAAGATCCCCGAGCAGCTCGAGCTGCGCCGCGACTGGCCGCGGGCCGGCACGGGCAAAATCGTCAAGAAGTCCCTGCGCGACGAATACGCCGCCCGGTGAGCGACGGCAACCGGGCCACCCCTCCCTCGCGCTCGTCCGGCCGCCGCCTCCTCGTCCCCCCGGGGCCCATCGGCGACCAGCCCTATCGCATCGTCTTCGTCTGCACCGGCAACATCTGCCGCTCACCCATGGCCGAGGTGATCGCCCGTGCTCTGGCGGACTCGAGTGCGCTCGCCGACGGCACCACGCTGGGCGACCACGTCGAGGTGCGCAGCGCCGGCACGGGACCGTGGCACGAGGGCGAGCCGATGCACCCGCTGGCGCAGACCGCGCTGGAGCGGGCCGGCTACCCCGACCACCGGCACGTCGCCCACCAGGTCGTCTCGGCCGAGCTGGGCTCCATCGACCTGCTGGTCGCCCTCGACCGGCGCCATCAACAGACGCTGCGCAGCCTGGGCGCCGATCCCGACCGACTGGCCCTCCTGCGCGCCTTCGACCCCGCCGCCGGTGCCGCCGCCGATGTGCCCGATCCCTACTACGGCGACGACGCCGTGTTCGACGACTGCCGCGACATGATCGGCGCCGGCTGCCGAGGCCTGATCACCTCCTTGGCCACGCACTGGGACACTCTCGGGGCCGCCTGAATCCCTGGCCCACCCGGGCCGCGCCGTCCTGCCGGGCGGAGCCGGACCCCTCGGCAGGGCTCTTGACGCAAACGCGCCAGCCGCGCGAAGCCGCTGGTCAGGAACCGTCCGACCGGGGTTCACGCGCAGAGTCTGTGCCATAGTGCCGACGTGGTCTCACGAAAGGTCATGCGCCGGCGGCGCCAGTTCGCCGTCGGGGGCGCCGTCGTCCTCGTGCTGTTGATCTACGTCGCCTTCTTCTCGGGGGGCTCGAGCGCGCCACCCAAGGCCCCGGTCACGACCCATCACGCCGCGGCGGCCGCCGAGCACTTCCCGAAGCATTCGCCCCTCAACCCGGACTGGACCGGCAATGGCAAGGCCGTGACCCTCGGCTTCGGCGGTGACGTGCACTTCGCCGGCGCTGTCGGCGTCAGCCTGGCCAAGAACCCCGCGACCGCACTGGGCACGACCATCCCGCAGCTCTTCACCGGAACCCAGCTGCGCATGGTGAACCTCGAGACGGCAGTGACGAACGGGACCTGCCCGGAGCCCCAGAGCAAGCCGTACATCTTCGACGCGCCGGCATCAGCCATGACCGCGCTCAAGAGCGCCACGGTGACCGTCGCCACGGAGGCCAATGACCACGGTATGGACTGCGGTCCACAGGGCTTGTCGCAGAACCTGACGATCGCGGCGCAGGCGAAGTACCCCATCCTCGGGATCGGCAACACGGCGGCGCAGGCATTCGCGCCCTACCGCGTCACCATCAACGGCCAACGCGTGGCGATCATCACGGCGACGCAGGTGATCGCCGACAACCTCGTCGCCACGTGGACGGCGTCCTCGACCCAACCCGGCGTCGCCTCGGCGATCGACCCGACCCAGCTGGTGCGCGAGGTCCAGCAGGTGCGCAAGACGGCCGACACCGTGATCGTCTACGCGCACTGGGGCACAGAGACACAGGCCTGCCCGAACCCGCAGCAGGAGCCGCTAGCCGAGCAACTGGTCAAGGCCGGGGCCGACATCGTGATCGGTTCGGGCACCCACGTCCTCCTGGGTGCCGGGTACCTCGGCGGGGCCTACGTCGACTACGGCCTGGGCAACCTCGCCTTCTACGACAACACCGCGCCCGAGACCGACAGCGGCACCCTCGTCGTGACCGCGCAGGGTCGCCATGTCACCGGCGCCGTCTGGCGCCCCGCGACGATCCTCAACGGCGTGCCGCAGCCGCTCACCGGCACACCCGCCACTGCGGCCGTGGCGAGCTGGAACGCCGCTCGCAGCTGCACGAACCTGTCGGTCACCCCGACCGCCAACCTCACCACCATGCGCGGCGAGACGGTGCCCTTCGTCGCACCGGCCGCGCCCCCGGCCACCACCACCACGACTGCCGCCGGGTCGTCGACCGGCTCCAGCACGACGACGACCGCACCAGCAGCGGGCGGCAAGACGGGCGGAGGCGGATCGGCGACCACGACCACGACCACTGCCTCATCGAGCTCGAGCACGACGACAACGACAACGACCGTGCCCGCGTCGACCACGACGCAGGCCACCGACAACGCCGGCGGGTAAGCGCCGGCGGCGGAGCGACCCGATCAGATCCGGGTCCCGCCCAGCCGCGCTCCCGACGGGTTCGCGAGGTGCTCGGCCGGGGTCATGAACCCGCCGGGAAGAAGCGGGGCAGATGCTGGCGGTTGGCGCCGAGCAGCTCGTCGGCCAGGTCCGCCGCCAGCGGGTATTGGCCCACCAACGGGTTGGCCAGCAACGCCCGGACGACGTCGTCGCGGCTCCCCGAGCACGCCGCCTTCACGGCCAGCCGCTCGTACGCCTTGGCGTGCTGCATGAGCCCGAGCATCTCGGGGGGCAGCACCCGCTGCGGCAACGGATGCGCCCCGGTGGCGTCGACAACGGCGGTCGTCTCGACCACCGCATCGTCGGGGAGACCGGGAATGGCGCCGTCGTTGCGCATGTCGACGACCTGAATGTCTCCGGTCCCCGCGTGCAGTGACGCCATCAATCGCACCGCGGCCAGCGAGTAGTAGGCGCCGCCGCGGTACGAGAGGGCGTCCGGCTTGGAGACGAGCGCGGGGTCGCGGTACTCCTGCAGCAACTTCGTCTCCAGCTCCGCCACGACGTCGGCCCGTGACCGGTACCCCGGGGCCGACTGCTGCGCCACCTCGGCATCGTGGTGGTAGTAGTAGTGCACGTAGTACGAGGGCAGGGCCTGCTGCAGCCGGAGCACGTCGAGGGGGACCCCGCTCTCCAGTTCGAGCTCGGGGCCGCAGCGGTCGAACAGTTCAGGCAAGCGGTCCTCGGCTTCCCCGGCCAGGCGGGCCGAGCGGATCCAGGTCAGGTGGTTGAGCCCCACGTGCTCGATCTCCACCCCATCGGGGTCGGCGCCGAGATAGTGGCCCAGGCGGCGCTGGGCCCAGATAGCCACATTGCACAGCCCCACGGCGCGGTGACCGTCGTCGAGGAGGGCCTGGGTGACGATGCCCACCGGGTTGGTGAAGTCGACGAACCACGCTCCCGGATTGGCTCGCTTGGCCGTCTCCTCCGCCAGTTCGAGCACGGTGGGCACGGTACGCAGGGCCTTGGCCAACCCTCCCGCCCCGGTCGTCTCCTGGCCCAGGCAGCCGTAGCCGACGGGCAGCGTCTCATCGACATGCCGGGCCGCCTGGCCGCCGATGCGCAGCTGGACCACGACGAAGTCGGCTCCCTCCAACGCGGCATCCCGATCGGCCGTGGTGGAGAAGCTGCCGGCCCAGCCGCGGCGGCGCAGGATCCGTTCGGAGAGTCCTCCCACCGCGGCTCGACGTTCCTCGCTCGGGTCGAGCAGGACCAGGTCGTCGACGACCATCCGGTCCTCGTGATCACAGAGCCCGTCCACCAACTCGGGGGTGTAGGTGCTCCCTCCGCCGACCACGGCCACCTTGATCCCCACGCTCGGGAACCTACTATCCGTCCGTGAGCTCCGACCCGGTACCCGCCCTCCTGGCCCTCGACGGCGGGAGCACCAAAACCGACGCCGTCCTCGTCTCGGCCGACGGCACCCTGCTGGGTCGGGCCCGGGTCGGGCCGAGCAAT
>DATBAO010000030.1:0-20375 GCA_036271495.1 Acidimicrobiales bacterium | reverse complement strand
GAGATCCCTGGGAGGGACGCATGGCGATTCGGGACTACGACCGCTTGTTCATCGGCGGCGACTGGGTGGCCCCGGAGGGGACCGACACCATCTCGGTCATCTCACCGTCGACCGAGGAGGTCATCGGCCGGGTGCCCGACGGCACCGAGGGCGACATCGACAAGGCCGTGGCGGCCGCCCGGACCGCCTTCGACCACGGGCCCTGGCCCCGCATGACGCCGGCCGAGCGGGGCGCAATCCTGGCCAAGGTCGGGGCGCAGATCATGGCCGAGATGGACGACATGGCGGCGATCATCACGCAGGAGATGGGCTCGCCGATCTCGTTCTCCGGCCTGGGCCAGGTCCTGGCGCCCAGCATGATCTTCAACTACTACGCCGACCTCGCCGGCACCTACGCCTTCGACGAGGTGCGCACCGGCATGCTCAACCCGCAGGTGCTGGTGACCAAGGAGCCGGTCGGCGTCGTCGGGGCCATCGCCCCGTGGAACGTGCCGCTCTTCATCGCGGCGGCCAAGCTGGCGCCGTCGCTCGCCGCCGGCTGCACGGTCGTCTACAAGCCGGCGCCCGAGACGCCCTTCGACGCGTTCCGGCTGGCCGAGATCTTCGCCGACGCCGGACTGCCCAAGGGCGTCCTCTCCGTGATCCCGGCCGGGCGCGAGGTCAGCGAGCACCTGGTGAAGCACCCGGGCGTCGACAAGATCTCGTTCACCGGCTCGGGTGTCGGGGGCAAGCGCATCGGCGGGCTGTGCGGCGAGCGCCTGAAGCGCTGCACGCTCGAGCTGGGCGGCAAGTCGGCGGCCATCATCCTCGACGACGCCGACCTGGCCACGACCATCCCCACCCTGCTGCCCAACTCCATCATGAACAACGGGCAGGCCTGCATCGCCCAGACCCGCATCCTGGCGCCGCGCTCCCGGTACGCCGAGGTCGTGGAGGCTGTGGTCTCGGGTGTCGCCGCCATGAAGGTGGGCGACCCGATGGACCCGGCCACCGAGGTCGGCCCGGTGGTGGCCGAGCGGCAACGGAGCCGGATCGAGGGCTATCTCGACAGCGGGCGCGAAGAGGGTGCGACGGTGGCGCTGGGCGGCGGTCGCCCCTCGGGTGCCGGCTTCGACAAGGGCTGGTACGTGGAGCCGACCGTGTTCTCCGACGTCGACAACAAAATGAAGATCGCCCAGGAGGAGATCTTCGGGCCCGTGCTGGTGGTCATCCCCTACGACGGTGACGACAACGCGGTCGAGATCGCCAACGACTCCAACTACGGCCTGTGCGGGTCCGTGTGGACAGGCGACAACGACCGCGGCCTCGGCGTCGCCCGCCAGGTGCGCACCGGGACCTACATGCTGAACGCGCCGGTGCCGATCGACTTCTCGACGCCGTTCGGCGGCTACAAGGAGTCGGGCGTCGGGCGCGAGTTCGGGCCCGAGGGCCTGGAGGGCTTCCTCGAGATGAAGTCGATCGCCCTCCCGGCCGGGTACACGCCCGGGACGTAGGCCCCACGCGGGTGGGAGCGGCGGAGCTCCAGCGAACGACGGGTGCGGGCCGGTCGTGAGCACAGCGCAGGCGCCACGGGCGCCCGGACCTCCCGTGGATCCGACGCGGGCGGGTGTCGTGCCCCGGGTCCGGCGGACGGTGATCAGCAACTGGCCCATGTGGGTCGTCGGGCTGACCCTGTTCATCGACGGGATGGACCAGTACATCGTCCGGGGCAGCAGCGACCAGATCAAGGCGTCCTTCGTGGTGGGCGACACGGCCATCGGCCTGCTCTTCTCGGCCTTCATCCTGGTCAACGGCATCATCACCATGCCGGCCGGCTACCTGGCCGACCGCTGGAACCGCACCCGGGCCATGGCGGTGACGATCGTCCTGTGGTCGGTGATCAGCGCCCTGGGCGGCCTGGTGCCGACGGCGGCCTTTGGCCTGCTGGTGGTCATCCGGGCCTCGCTCGGCTTCGGCCAGGCCGTGACGGACCCCTCGGGCAGCAGCGTCATCGCCGACTACTACGGCACCGAGCGCCGCGGGAAGGCCTTCTCCATTCAGCAGTGCCTGAGCTACGTCGGCCTGGGCATGGGGCTGGCCATCGGCGGTGCGCTCGGCCCGCTCTTCGGCGGTCAGGGCTGGCGCGTCGCCTTCTTCGTCTCGCTCTTCCCCGGACTCCTCATCGCGTACTTCTGCTGGCGGCTGCCCGAGCCCCGGCGCGGGTCGGCCGACCGGGCCCATGTCGCGGGGACCGACGAGATGGAACTGGCCGCCGAGGGGGACGGGCCGCCGCTCTTCCCGGCGGGGTTCCGGCACTTCCTCGGCGAGATGGCGGACGGGCTGCGCAAGGACGTCGGGACGATCCTGCGCATCCCGACCATGCGCTACGCGCTGGTGGGGGTGTCGACGGTCGGCTTCGTCGTCACGGCCGTCGCCACCTGGATGCCGAACTTCTACCAGAACCAGCTGCACCTCACGCAGCAGGCGGCGAACGGGACATTCGGCGCGCTGGCCATCCTCGGCGGCATCCCCGGCACGCTCATCGGCGGGCGCATCGCCGACAAGTGGGTCTCGCGCTTCATGGGGGCGCGGGTCGTGATCCCCGCCGTGTGCATCGTCATCAGCGCGGCCCTGTTCATGGTGTCGTTCATCCCGATGGCCTTCGCGCTGGTCTTCGTGGTGCAGCTCTTCGGCTTCCTGGCCGCCACGGCGTGTGTCCCGGCGCTGCGGGCCGGGCTGTCGGACGCGGCGCCGGCCCATCTGCGGGGCGCCGGGTTCGGTGCCTTCAACCTGGCCTCGGTCGTCTTCGGGTCGGCGGCGGCGCCGCTGGTCACCTCGGCCATCGCCGCCCAGTTCGGCGGGAACTACCGCACGGCCTTCCTGATCATTCTGCCGATCGCCTTCCTCGGCGCGGCCTGCCTCATGCTGGCGCGCACGCACATTGAGGCGGACGCCGCCAAGGTGTTCGAGGCGGTGGTGCTGGCGATGGCCGCGCAACAGGCCGAAGAGGCGGCATGGCGGCAGGACGGGGCGACGCCTCGGTCACCGACGAACGGCGGTGGGGGCGAGGCCGGCGCCCGGTCAGACGCCGGTCACGACGACGGGGTCGTCGGGGAGACGTAGCCCGAGAGCGGGGCGCCCTTGCCCTTCACGTCGGCGAAGGCCTGGTTGTCGCCGACCTCGACCACGCTGTAGCCCGTGCGGTCGCCGTCGCCGTTGATCACATCGGGGGAGGCGTTGTTGCCGGTCGCCCCGATGACGACCGCCACGTGGACGGCCGTGACGGCGGTGGTGTCGAGCCCGTAGACGGCGACGTCACCCGGTTGGCCGGTGTAGCCCGAGCCCACCGGGTGCCAGGTGCCGTGGTTGGTGCCCCAGACGTAGAAGCTGGCGGAGTTCCCGTTGAGATAGCCCGGGGCCAGCCGGTAGGACACATCGGCCCCGGCCTGCTGCCAGGCCCAGGCGGCGAAGTCGGCGCACCACTCCTCGCTGAGGTTCTCGTTCCCGCAGTCGTCCACGCCGGCCTGCCAGTAGGCGCTGAACTTGTTGCAGTACGTGTCGGAGGGGTCGGTCTGGTAGCCCACCTGGCCCTGGGCCTCGGCCACGATGCGGGCCCGGAGGGGGCTCAGGTGCGGGCCCCCGAAGACGTGCCGGGCCACCAGGACGCCGGCGCCGGCGATCACCAGGACCAGCACCCACGTGAAGAAACGGCGGTGGCGGCCCCGGGCCCGGCGGGGGCTCGGGCGGGGGCGGGGCTGGGCCGGCAGGGCCAGCGGTCGGGTCGGGCTCAGGTGGGCAAAGGTAGCGAGGTCTGCCTGCCCCGAGGGCGCGGGCCCGTTCTGCGAGAATGCGTGTCCCCGGCCACCAAGAGTGCGGTGCCGCCCCAGCGACCGAGGAGGGATGGGCCCCATGCAGGACGACGAGAGCGCGGTCTCGCACACTCGTCTGGCCTATCTCCCCGCGCTCGACGGCATGCGGGCCTGCGCCGTCCTGGCCGTGATGATGTTCCACGGCGGGATCCCGCACATGGACGGGGGCTTCATGGGGGTCGACGCCTTCTTCGTCCTCTCCGGCTTCCTCATCACCTCGCTGCTCATCGGCGAGTGGCGCCAGGCCCTGACCATCAAGCTCGGCGCGTTCTGGGCCCGCCGGGCCCGCCGCCTGCTGCCCGCGCTCCTCTTGATGCTGCTCCTGGTCGCCTTCTTCGCCTCCGTCATCGTGCCCAAGGGCACCTACGGCGCGCTCCGCCTCGATGCGCTGGCCACGCTCCTCTACGTAAGCAATTGGCACTTCATCCTCGTCAACTCCAACTACTTCAACGAGACGTCGGCCTCGTCGCCGTTGCTGCACACGTGGTCGCTCGCCGTGGAGGAGCAGTTCTACGTGATCTGGCCGCTGGTCGTGCTGGCGGTGCTGCACGTCACCCGGAGCATGCGGGCGCTGTTCGCGCTGTGCTGCGCCGCCGCGATCGGATCGGCCGTCTGGATGTACCACGTGTACGACGGCGGCGCGAACACCAACCGGGCCTATCTCGGGACCGATACCCGCTCGCAGTGCCTGTTCATCGGCTGCGCGCTCGCCGTCGGGCTGGTGTTGATGACCCAGCGCAGCCACGAGGAGGGCCGCCTGGTCAAGGGCGAGCTGTGGCGCCCGCAGGGCTCGACGGGGCGGGTGCTGTGCGCCGTGCTCGGCGTGATCGGGGCCGCCGGCGCCATCGGCCTGTGGGTCCTGACCACCTCGACGTCGACCTTCCCGTACTCGGGCGGGTTCTTCCTCATCGGCCTCTCCGTGGCCGCCATCATCCTCGCCGCCGTGGCGGCGCCGCGCAGCGTCGTCCCGTGGCTGCTGTCGCTGTCGGCCATCCGCTACGTGGGCCGGATTTCGTACGGGCTCTACATCTATCACTGGCCCCTGTTCATCTGGATCGACCACTCCCGCACGGGGCTCTCGGGGTACTCGCTCTTCGGCTTCCGGGTGCTCGTGACGTTCGCCGTGTCGGTCGTGTCCTTCCACCTCGTTGAGCGGCCGATCCGCATGGGCACCTTCGTCAGCCAGTGGCGGGCCTGGTTGGTCGTGCCGGCCGGTGTCGGCGCCGTGGTGGTCGCGGTGATCGCGGCGACGACGGGAACCACCGCCCTCGCCAGCACGGCGCTGCCGGGCGGGACGGGAGGGACGGGCGGGACCGGCACCACGGGCAACACCGGATCGGCCGCAGCCACGTCCAGCACGACGCTGCCGCCGGCCTCGGCCGCCGGGCCACCGGTGAAGGTCCTGCTCTTCGGCGACTCGGTGGCCCTGACCCTCGGCCTCGGCCTGGGCCTGCCGGCCGAGCAGGACAAGTACGGCTACACGTTGGCGGACAAGGGGATCCTCGGCTGCGGTGTCGTCGACGGTCCCGAGGTCGAGATCATGGGAGCGCGGGACTCGGTCGCCGCCGCCTGCAACGGCGCCCCCACCCCGGCCGGCGCGCCGGCGGTCAGCCAGCCCTGGCCGACCCAGTGGCAGGGCGCCCTCGCCGCCGAGAAGCCCAACGTGGCAGTGCTCCTGGCCGGGCGCTGGGAGGTGGTCGACCGCGAATACAAGGGCTCCTGGACCAACATCTTGCACCCGGCCTACGCCGCCTACGTGAAGAGCCAACTGGAGCTGGCGTCCCAGCTGGTCACGGCGACGGGCGCACACATGGTCTTCCTGACCGGGCCGTGCACCAACGAGGGGGAGCAGCCGGACGGGGCGGCGTGGCCCGAGGACAACCCGGCCCGCCTCGCCGTCTACAACAAGCTCATGCGCGAGGTGGCGGCCGAATACCCGACGACGGACACGGCAGTCGATCTCTTCGGCCCCACCTGTCCCGGCGGCAAGTTCGCGACCACGGTCCACGGGGTGACGATCCGCGAGCCCGACGGCGTCCACTTCACCGTGGCGGGTGGCCAGTACGTGGCACCGTCGATCATGCCGGCGATCGTGGCGGCTGGACGGGCGCAGATGGCGGCCGGCGCCGCCGTGCCGCCGCCGACCTCAGCCGGCGGGTGACGCCGGTTCGGGATTGACGTCCTGCGTGTTGCGGGGCGTGCTGTTCCCGCTCGGTACCTGCGGGTTGACGTTGGCGTTGGTGTCGGCCACGACGCACTGGGCCCGCAGCGAGGGGACCAGGTGGCCCTCGTCGACGGTGGCGCCCTCCGAAATGGTCGTCATGAGCGCGTTCCAGGTGCCGTCGTCCGAGTTGGCGGCGGCCGCCAGCGGGAGGGCCGTGCGCAGTTCCTGATCGGCCTTCTTCTGGAGCCGCGCCGCCTCGGCGGCCGGCGTCCCGGGGCTGACGGCGCGCTGATAGGCCGCGACGGACCGCTGCACGTGGACGCAGGCCTGCCGGGCGAGATCCTGCCCGTTCTGGGCGCTGCAGGCGCTCAACCCGAGCGCCGCCCCGCCGGCCAGCGCCACCACCGCCACGAGTCGGACGCGTAACCCGGCGGGGCGCCCGACGCGCCGCACGTCAGCCCAGCCAGCGTTCGGCGGACTCGAGCAGGAAGCGGCTCACGGCGAGGGCCCGGTCGAAGACGTCGCAGAGGAGCTCCTCACCGCTGAGCACCCGGGCCAGGGACACCGGGTGCCGGGCCACGATGCTCAGCCGGCGCTCCGAGCCGTCGGTGGCGTTGGCGAAGGAGTCGATGGCCGAGACCTCGAGCGGCAGCTCGATGCCCCCGACCCCGGCCAGGTCGATGGCCAGCCGGAGCAGGTCGGGACCGCTGGGCAGGGGTGGCAGGGCCCAGGTGAAGGTGAGCGGGAAATGGAACTCGTCGGGCGGTTCCTCGTCCTCGGCGAGCAGCACGACGGCGTCCTCGAAGGAGAGGAGCACGCGGGGGTCGACGTCGAGGGCGAGGTGCAGGTCGAGCGGGCCGCCGCACCCTTCCTCGGGATGCAGGTCGACCTCCCAGACCTGGCGCAACGAGTAGGTCTCGACGAAGTGCCGCTCGTCGTGCACGTGGAATCCGTGGTCGACGGAATGATCCTTCAGGTCGGCGACGTACCCGGCAACGTCAATGGCAGCCACAGCTGGGAAAGCCTAATGGGCCTGGACGGGAGGGCAGCGAGGCGGGCGGGCCGGCGCTGGGCCGGCGCAGGGTCGGCGCAGGACCGGTGCAGGACCGCTGCAGGGGTCGGCGCAGGCCGAACGGGCCGACGCCGGCCGATAGGGTTCGACACCCGTGGACGACGTTCGGCTCCTGGCTGTGCTCGATGAGGCGGTGCACGCCGTGCGCGGCGCGCTCGACGTCCTCGACGACTGGGGGCCCAGTGGCGGCAAGCCGGGCCAGTACCGGCTCGACCTGGCGGCCGACGGGGCAGCCCTCCCGATCCTGCACGGCGCCGGAATGGCGGTGTTGTCGGAGGAGTCGGGGGTGACCGGCGACGGCCCCTCCGGGTTGCTGGCCGTGATCGACCCGATCGATGGCTCCACCAACGCCCACCGGGGTGTGCCGTTCTATTCGACCAGCATCTGCGTGCTCGACGCTGAAGGGCCGCTGGTCGGCGTGGTCACCAATCAGGCGACGGGCCAGCGCTACGCAGCCGTGCGCGGCGGCGGGGCGGAGAAGGACGGGCGGGCGATCGCCCCGTCGGGCTGCAAGGAGCTGGGTGGCGCCATCGTGGGGATCTCGGGCTTTCCGGGCCACCACCCGGGGTGGGCGCAGTTCCGTGCCCTCGGCGCGGCCTCCCTCGAGTGCTGTGCGGTGGCCGAGGGCGTGCTCGACGCCTACCTGGTGGTCGGGCTGAGCACCCTCTACAGCTGGGACTACCTGGCCGGGCTCCTCATCTGCCGCGAGGTGGGTGCGGCCGAGGGGGAACGTCAGGGGCGCGATCTGGTCGTGCGCGACGACTCCACCAGGCGGCCCATCGTGGCGGCGACGCACCAGCTGGCCGAGAGGCTGGCGACAGAGGAGGGGTTGTGACAGAAGGCAACGCAATGAACGCCGCGGGCGCTGCGGGGTTGCTGGCGCGCAAGACGTGGCGGACCCTGGAGCCGCTGCACGGCATGGTGTATTTCGTGCCCGAGGCGGCGGAGGCCTACGCCCGTCTGGGTGTCGGCGGGCAGGCGGGCTACTTCGCGTCGCGGGCGGCGCCCATGGGCGCGGTGACGGCCGACGTCGTGGTGTCCACGTTCTTCAACTTCAACCCCGAGCTGGTGCACGCGGCCATCCCAGCAGTCTGGGAGGTGGCGACGCCGGTAGCCCTCGTCCGGGCTCGCTTCACCGCCGTCGACGCGGCCTTCCGCCGCCTGCTGGGCGACGAGGTGCTCGAGTCAGAAGAGATGCAGCGGGCCGCCGAGTTGGCGCGCCTCGCCGCCGAAGAGGCCGGACGGAGGGTGGAGGGACGGCCGCTGGCCGCCGCCCACGCCGACGTCACCTGGCCGACGGCACCGCACCTGGTGCTCTGGCACGCGCAGTCGATCCTGCGTGAGTACCGCGGCGACGGGCACATCGCGCAGCTCGTCGTGCGCGGGCTGTCGGGGCTCGAGGCGCTGGTGACCCACGCGGCGGCGGGCGACGTGCCGGAGCGACTCCTGCGGGCGACGAGGGGTTGGCCCGAGGACGCCTGGGAGGGCGCGGTCGACGCCTTGCGGGTGCGGGGTTGGCTGGAGCAGGGAGACGAGCTCCGCTTCACCGCGCTGGGGGAAGCCCAGCGCCAAGCGCTCGAAGACGGGACAGACACACTGGCGGCGGCGCCCTATGCGGTGCTGGGAGAGGAGCGCTGCGCCGAGCTGCGGGCGCTGGCCCGGCCGTGGAGCACGACACTGGCCCAGCAGCTCCCCTGACGCGGTTCGGCGCCGCTGACGGGGGAGCACCCCGGGGTGGGCAAGAATGGCGCGGGCGCTCGGGCGCTTAGCTCAGTTGGTTAGAGCAGCTGCCTTACAAGCAGCAGGTCGGGGGTTCGAGTCCCTCAGCGCCCACTGCTTCTTGGTTCTTGGCCCTTGTTACCGGCCGTTTCGCTCGCGGTGGGCGCACCCGGGCCAGCAGCAGGGCCGGCGCATGCCTTCCTCGAGCTCTTCCTTGGTCCGGCGGATGCGGCGCTCCCGGGTCTTCTCCTGCTTGGCGTCCTCGACCCAGCAGATGAATTCGTTGCGGGCCAAAGGGGTGATGTCCTTCCAGGCGTCGAGCGCGCCGGGGTTGGACATGAGCGTGGCGCGCAGGTCCGCGGGAAGCTTGTGCACGACACCGCCAGGCAGGCGCGGACTGGTCACCGGGCCACGGTAGCGGCCCGGTGGGGCGGCTCACCACCGGTCGGCTGCCGGTACGGCTTCGAGCGTTCTGCCACCCTCAGGCAGGCATTCAAGTCGATTCGGATTTTGGCCGACACTGGCGGTAGGGGCGCGTCGCGTCTGTGATCGAGGCTGCGCAGTACGTGGAGGACGGACCATGGATGATCGCCGACGGGCACCACGCCAGTTTGCTGTGTGGTTGGGCTTGTGCCATGTGGAGGGCGACACACTGCAGATCTGGCACGACTGCGGGGTCTTCGATTTCTCGGCCCTCGGTATCGGGATGGATTTTCGCCATCCCGAGGGGACCGAACTGGTCGGTCGTCGGATCTCCGTGCGTCTCCCCGTCGGCGACATCGTCGACATGACGCTCACGGGCGAGGTACGCAACACCAAGCCCGGCCCGGATGGGATCGTGCGCGTCGGCATTGAGTTCGATGGCCTGTCCGAGGACGAGCTGTACATCGTCGACCTGCTGACGCTCGGCACCCTGGCTTCGTCACCCGCCTGACGCAAGTCGTTTGTGGCGGCGACGGAACCGGCTTGGGGCGGGCCGGGTTCTTGACGCGCTGCGCTACCCGACGGGAATGGTCGCCGGATCGACGCCCACGCCACCCCCGTCACTGCTTGCGTAGACGGCGAGCGCGAACCGAAGCACGTCGACGGCCTCTTCGGCGCTCCACATGAGCGGGCCCTCACCGGTTCGCAGCCAGCGCAACCAGTGGCGTCCGGAATCCCGGAAGCTGCTGCCCCAGTCGTCATCGAGCGCGTGGTACGCCCGGATTTCGCCGTCGACGTAGGTCTCGAGGCTCGGCTGTTGGATACCCCGTCCGGTACAGCGGTTCACGCGTGAGTATCCCCGGCTGCCCGTGACTTCCCACCGCTCGTCGTTGGTGTAGTAGTCGGAGCGGAGATACATGTCGGGAGCCAGCGTGATGTCCCAGACGCCGCGGATGCCATTCTGGTGCTCCCACGTGACGGTGGTGGGCGCATCGACCGAGATCGTCGGCACCACTTCGGTACTGCCCACCCAGGCCCGAACTTCCTTCAGCGGGCCGAAGAGCCACAAAGCGGTGGCCAGCTTGTGCCAGCCGTCGTCGAACACCAGGACGCCCCGGCCGCGGCGCATCTGCTTGAACTGCCACTCGTAGCTCGACATGGGGACGTCCCAGCCGCCGCGGCTGCTCCCCACCATCTTCATGTGATAGCCGCTGACCGTGCCGATGTCGCCTGACTCCACCGTCTCCTTCAGCCGGCGCAGCGGTTCGTAGAAGATGTAGTTCTCCATGACCCGGAGGACCCGGTCGTTGGCTCGGGCCGCGTCGAGCATCTGCTGGGCCTCGTCGAGGTCGCTGCACATCGGCTTCTGCAGGTTCAGGTGCCACCCGTACCCGAGCATTTCGCAGACCCCCTCGGTGTGGAGCGGGATCGGGAGCAGGACCTCGACCGCATCGACTTCGACGTCGCTCGATGCCAACTCGGCCGCGCTGGCAAACGTCTGGGCCTGGGGCCACTCGGCCTGCCGTTGGGCCCGGCGCTCCGGATCGGGGTCGACGAGGGCGACGACCTCCACGTCGGGATTGTCCATGTAGGCACGGATGTTCAGATCGAAGATACGACCGAGGCCGACGACGGCAGCTCGTACCGGTCGGTCGTATGGGACGAACGTCATGATTGCTTTGCCTTCCCTCGTCGTGCGGATGCGCGGGTGGTGCGGGCGTCCGTTCTATCGCACGGGCTCAACCCCTCTGGTGACATGGGCGAGACGGGTGCCATGGGCGACACGGACGAGACGGGGGAGCGGTTGGCGTGCGTCCCAGCGCCGGGCGTCTGGGGGGCGAGCGCAACAGTCCGGCCGCCGGCCCGACAGCTGGCTATTTCTTGGCGGCTCTGCGGTGGTCGTGAGCGTCGTCGCTCGTGTGCAAACGTGAAGTCTCGAGCACGTGCGCTATCCGTGTCGCTGTTGGCGTGACGACGAGGAAGAGCAGCCAGCAGAACTTGGCCAGCTCGGGCGCGGTCCAGGCCAGCGCGATGGATACCGCGACGATGGTGAGCACGAGCGCGACGCGAACCCTGGCCGTCCGCTCATCATGGGCGGACCTTGCCACATCCATGACGAGGTTGTGCCGGGCGGCGTAGAGGAAGATCCACTGCGTGCTGAGACTGATAGCCACCAGGTTGATGCCGAAGAGCGTGATCGCCAGGGGGTTGGTGCCGTAGCGGCCGATGAGGTCCGACGTGAACGGCATGAGCGTCAGGGCGAGGAGGAAGCTGAAGTTGCGCCAGGCCAATCCTTCGCTGTGCCCCCGCATGCCGCGCAGAATGCGGTGGTGCACCATCCAGAACTGCGCAATGACGAGGAAGGAGACCAAGTAGCTGGTCAGCTCGGAGACGTCAGGGCTGAGCGCACGCCACAGGTCCTGCGCGGAGTTTGGGTCGGTTGCAATGGCGCCCTTGACGGGCACCTGCAGCTGCAGCACGAGCAGGGTGAGCGCAATGGCCACCACGCCGTCGGTCAGGGCGAGGAGACGCTCGATACCTGGGATGTCGTCGTCGTCCTCTGTCGCCACCCACATGAGCTTGGCAGATGTCGTTGCGCGAAACGGGTACTTCCGAGTCGGCGCAACGGGCATGCGTGGTTCTCCGTCGTGGAGGCGCGACCATGGTCGAGTGCAGATCTCGGCGATTGCTTCGCGTTCTGTGACAACGAAGCGCCACGGAGGGTGGATTCGGGGGCGCCTGGTCGGGGGGTGTGCGATCTCGCTGATCGTCATCGGCGCCGGCCTGCTGCAGGGCACCGCGTCGAGCGGAGCGGCGACCTCGGGCTGGTACGTCGCGCCAACGCCGGGTACTGGTGCCGATGACATCGCATTGGGTTTGAGCTGTGCCAACGCGCAGCAGTGTTTCGCCGTGGGGATCTCCATCGACAACATCGACACCAATGGGACGTTCTCTCCGATCGTCGAGAGCTGGAACGGGTCGAGCTGGAGTCTGGGCCCTCAGGCACCAGTGCCGTCAGGTGACGGCGGCGGGCTCTTCGACGTCTCCTGTGTGAGCGGTGCGGACTGCTGGGCGGTCGGAGCCGTCCTGGGTGTCGCCGGCGACGGCAACCCATCCGCCACCCTGATCGAGAACTGGAACGGATCCTCCTGGTCGATCGTGCCCAGTCCGACCCCGACCGGTGCGGGTGTTCAGGGCGCGGTCTTGCAGGGTGTCAGCTGCGTGTCCGCGACGAGCTGCGTGGCCGTCGGGTTCTCGACCAACGACACGGGGGCGAGTTTCCACGCCCTCACCGAGCTGTGGAACGGTTCGGGCTGGAGTCTCGTGCCGGCCGCGGACACCGGGCAGGCGTTCGAACAGCTCTCCGGTGTCGAGTGCACCTCGGCCTCAGACTGTTGGGCTGTCGGTAACGCGGGAGCCACCCAACAGAACCCGAATTTCCTGCCCATCTTTCCGGGCGCTGTCGGGGATCAAGGACTGATTGAGCACTGGAACGGATCGTCGTGGTCGGTGGTGCCGAGTGCCACGGAGCCGAGCCCGGACGGCGGGTTCCTGTATGGCGTCACCTGCGTCGGCGCCGCCGACTGTTGGGCGTCAGGAGCCACGACGGACACCAGTGGAATGGCGTCGGGGCTCCTGCTGCAGCATTGGAACGGGAACAGCTGGACCGATGTCTCGAGCTCCGTTCCGGAGGCGGCGACAGGTGGCATTCTCAGCAGCGTGACCTGCGTGAGCTCGAACCAGTGCTGGGCTGTGGGGTCCCAGGGGACGTTTGGCGGCGGCGGGGGCGGAAACTTCCAGCCGCACGCATTCTTGGAGAACTGGAACGGTTCCTCGTGGTCTATTGAGCCGAGCCCGAACGTCTCCCCGCTCAACTTCTTGGTGGCCGTCACCTGCGTGCGATCGGTGACCTGTCTGGCGGCTGGCAGCTCTGCGACCGCGCAGCAGGAGAACGACCCGGGCCTGCGCACGCTGGTCGAGCAGATGACGTTCCCGCCGGCGTCGAGCCAGGGCTTGGCGCTGACGGCGCGCGACGGCGGTGTCTTCACGTACGGGACGGCCCAGTTCGTCGGGTCCATGGGGGGCCAGCGCCTCAATGCGCCGGTCGTGGGCATGGCGGAGACGCCGGACGGCGGGGGCTACTGGCTGATCGCGTCGGACGGGGGCATCTTCAGCTTCGGTGACGCTCGATTCTACGGCTCGGTCGGCGGGCAACATCTCAATGCCCCCGTCGTCGGTATCGCGAGCACCCCGGACGGGCAGGGGTACTGGCTGGTGGCTTCGGACGGAGGCGTCTTCGCCTTCGGCGACGCGCGGTTCGCGGGGTCGATGGGCGGACAGCACCTCAATGCACCGGTCGTCGGGGTGGCGGCCGCCGATGCGGGTGGCTACTGGCTCGTTGCGTCCGACGGCGGTGTCTTCACCTTTGGCGACGCGGCATTCGCGGGGTCGATGGGCGGACAGCACCTGAACGCACCGGTCGCCGGTATCGCCAGTTCGCCCAACGGTACGGGCTATTGGTTGTTGGGTACGGACGGCGGCATCTTCACCTTCGGGAATGCGGTGTACTTCGGTTCGGTCCCCGGTCAGGGGATCGTCGGCCAGCCGCCCGTCGTCGGCATAAGCCGGACGCCAAGCGGTGCGGGTTACTGGCTCGTGGGCGCAAGCGGCGCCGTCTACAGCTACGGAGACGCAGCGTTTCTCGGGGCGCTAACGGGCGTTCGACTCGTGGCGACCCTTTCAGGCATCTCCTCTTCCTGAGGACGCAATCGTCCAGCGGGCGCTCGCGTGGTCCGCCATCCGTTCCCACCCGCATGCCACGATGACGACAAGCGGCACCGGCGTCCTTGTCGCACCGCACGCCCAGGGCGAGAGACCGAGGGAGGGGACGGTGACAGCTCCAGAGGATCCGATGGTGGCGTCTCAGTCCCCGTCTGAGTCCCCGGCCCCACCGCAGCGACTGAGCCGGTATCTGCTGGGGGTCGGCCTCGTCGTCATGTTGGCCGGACTGCTGTTCGGCTACGACCAGGGCGTCATTTCGGGGGCGTTGTCCGGGATCGACAAGACGTTCCACCCCGGGACGCTCGTCATAGAGGTCATCACGAGTTGGGTCACGCTCGGCGCCATGGCGGGCGCCTTGGCCGCCGGGACCCTGACCGAGCACTACGGGCGCCGGATGTCGATCCTGATCGCTGCCGTCGTCTTCGTGGTGGGCGCGCTGCTCGAGGCGCTGGCCCCCAACACCTTTGTGCTCGTCATCGGGCGTCTCGTCCTCGGCGCCGGGGTGGGCGTGGCGTCGGTGGCCGCCCCGCTCTATGGAGCAGAGAACGCCCCGGCACACGTGCGCGGCCGGTTCGTCTCGCTGTACCAGATGGCCATCACCGTCGGCATCTTCCTGGCCTACTTCGCCGACTATCTCCTGATCAGCGGGAACGGTTGGCGGATCATGCTGGGGATCTCGGCCATCCCGGCCGTGCTCCTGCTGGTGGCCATCTGGCCGCTCGGGGACTCGGCGCGCTGGTACCTGAAGGTGGGCCGCCGGGACGAAGCGGTGGCCGTCCTGCACAAGGTGGATCCCTCTACTGACGCCGAAGCCGAAGCATCACGCCTCGAGCAATCCATCGAGACGGACGCGCCGGCCAGCTGGCGCGAGGTGTTCGCTCGCCAGTGGCGCAAGCCACTCTCGGTGGCGGCGCTCCTGGCCATCCTGCAGCAGCTCACGGGCATCAACGCCATCATCTACTACGCGGACACCATCTTCGCCGCCGCCGGGTTCAACAATCCGACCAGCCAGAGCCTGGCCACCTTGTGGGCCGTCGGCGCGGTCAACGTGGTGGCCACGCTGGTCGCGGTCCTCTGGGTCGACCGCTTCGGGCGCAAGCCGCTCCTCCTGCTCGGGTCGGCGGGCATGTGCATCGGGCTGCTCGTGGTGGCGGGCGCCTTCTTCGAGCTGCAGAAGGTCACGTCGTCGGAACGGGCGACCCATGCGCCGGCGAGCGCCGGCATCCTCGCCCTCATCGGCCTGGTGATTTTCATTGCCTCGTTCGCCTTCTCGCTGGGCCCGGTGGTGTGGACCGTCATCAACGAGGTCTTTCCGTCCAGGGTGCGGGGTCGGGGCGTGGCCGTGGCGACGGCGATCAACTGGTTTGCCGCCTGGGTCGTGGCCCAGACCTTCCTCTCCCTGGTGAACACCATCACCACGGAGGGCACCTTCCTGCTCTTTGCCGGGTTCTGCGTCATCACCTTCGTCTACGTCCGGTTCTTCCTCCCGGAGACGAAGGGCAAGACGCTGGAGGAGGTCCAGGAGATGTGGGCCGACCCCAAGGAGCTGCACCGGGCCATCCACACCTGGCGCTGATCAGACGAAGTCAGAACCTCCGTCGACGTTGACGCACGCTCCGGTCACGTAGCCGTTCCGCCGTGAGACGAGATAGGCGGTCAGCGAGGCCACCTCGTCGGGGAGCCCGGCCCGCCCGAGATCGGCGGGCTGGTGGAATGTCTGCTCAATCCACTTCATGACGTCGTGCGGATCGGTCGGGTCGAGACCCGCGGCGGCGAAGATCTCGCGCAGGTTCTCGGTGAAGCTGGCCGTCACGATGGAGCCCGGGCAGACCGCGTTGACGAGGATGCCGTCGGGAGCCAGCGACTTGGAGAGGTTCTTGGCCACGCTCGTCACGGCGGCCTTCGATGCGGTGTAGGCCACGAGCATCGGGCTCTGGCGTTGGATGGAGTGGGCAGAGAAGATCGCGACACGGGCCCACTCGGCGGCTCGCAGCAGCGGGACGGCGGCGCGCACACTGCGGACGGCGGACATGGTCCCGAGGGCGAAAGCCTGGTCCCAGTCGGCGTCGTCGAGGTCCTCGAACCGACCGGCGCCGGGCCCGATGGTGTGCACCAGGACGTTGAGCGAGCCCCAGCGATCGCCCACCTCGGCGAAGCCGGCGGCAATCGACGCCGGGTCCGTCATGTCGACGCTGACACCCATGGCGTCGGGGCTCCCTAAGGAGCCCAGCGCCGCAACCGTCTCGTCGAGGGCTTCGCGCCCCCGCGCCATGACGGCCACCCGGGCGCCGTCGGCGGCCAGGACCTCGGCCACGGCCCGCCCCATCCCCTTGCTGCCGCCGGTGACGACTGCAGTCGCGTCTGCGAATCCCAGATCCACGTCAGTGCACCCCTTTCCTCTGAGAAGTCCCTCGACCGCCACCCGGCGTCATCGGCAGAACCGCTTGCTCACGGCGAGCCGACGCGCCGCCATGATGGTGGCCCGTTCGTCCGGGGTCACGCGGCGGGTCCCTGCCGGCACGGCGTCGTCGATGTCGGCGAACGTGACGAGCCGCATCGTCGGGACCGGCGCCGTCTCGGTGCGGACGCAGCGCAAGATGATGGGCCCTGCGCTGTGCCCGGCCGTATCGAGCCAGTTGGCGACACCCGGATCCTCGTGCGCGATCACGGTGCGCAGCACACCGTCGTCGTCCACCGTCGCCTGATGCCCGTTGAGACTGCTCTGGTGTGAGCCGTAGTCGATGGTCTCCCACCAGGGATTGCCGAGCGAGTAGCTCCAGTAGAGGCCCTGCGGGGGAGAGACCTCAATGACGATGGCCTCGTCGGGCGCGATCTCCCAGGACCCGATCACCGGGCGATTCTCCGCCGCCGCGCCCATGGCAGTGCCGTCGAGCGGTGGGAGGAAGGTGTTGGGTGTCTCCGGGCGGGAGAAGCCAAGGAAGAAATCGAGATTGCCCACGACGAAGTCACCCAGGGCGATCAGTTGGCGGGCGATCACCGCCCTTGGGTCCTCGGCCGGGCCCTCCGGCTTCTCGCGCTTCGCCCCGATCCGCTCGATGGAGAGCGACGAGGCCACCTCCGTGTCCCAGTCATAGAAGAAGTGCCGGACCACCAGCGCCGTCGCGTTGTCGGCAATACCCAACCAGTTCCCCTCATGGGGCTCCGTCGAGAGAATGAGGTCGACCTCGCCGTTGGGGCCGAGGCCGAGCTCGTCGAGGAGGACGTTCGCCGACGAGGCCATGCCGGCCATCGACTGCAGGCCCACATAGCGCGCCGAGCCGCGGTTCCCCCAGAGGTGGTACGACTCGCCGGCCCGCAGCGACGCACCGGCGTAGATGCAGTCGGGGCAGTCCATGCCCCACTTGTAGATGGCATCGACGCCGGACGGCTTGACGGCGAGGACGGAGCCGGACTCCTCCCGGAGCGCGTTGTCCAGCCCGATGCCGAGGAGCACGAGGAGGTGCCGGAACCCCGCCGCCATGTCCGCTGCGTTGCGGGGAACGTCATTCGCCAGCACAGTCGCCGAAGCCTGGCGCAGGCCGTCCAGCAGGTGCGACCACGCCCGCCCCGACAGCAGGTCGTCGGCGGTGGCGTCGCCGGCCCGTGCCGCCTCGCCGACGGAGTGGGGCATCCAGGACGGGTTGACGAAGGCGGATGTCACCGGGCGCTCACCACACGCGTGCGAACCAATGACGAAATCCTCATGTGTGTGCAGACCCCCGGCGCAAGTTGGTCGGGCCATGCTCCCGCACGGCCCGCGAACCGTCAAACCTCTGCAATCACGCTGCCACGGGGACGGGGCGCGTAGCGTGTGGCCGGGAGGTGGCGCGGCGTGCCACTGCAGGCGATCGCAGGGCGAATTGGAGACAGATGATCGAGGGCGCCATTCCGACGCTGGTGCTGATCGGGCTGGCCGCCGTTCTCGCGCCGATCGTCTCCGAATGGTCGCGTCGGGTCGTCGCCATTCCAGAAGTGGTGATCCAGATCGTCTTCGGCATCATCCTCGGGCCCTACATCCTCAATCTCGCCCACCCGAACAGCCTCGTGACGTCGCTGGCCGATTTCGGACTGACATATCTCATGTTCCTGGCCGGGACCGAGCTCGACCTGTCGACCATGCGGCAGGGCCACCTCGGACGGGCCGCGGGCTCGTGGCTCACGTCGTTGGTGCTCGCGCTGGCCGTCGGCTACTTCCTGCACGCCACGGGGCTCGTGCTCGACCACACCGTGGTGGCGCTCTGCCTGACCACGACGGCGCTGGGCACCCTGATCCCCATCCTCCACGACGCCGGCGTGCTGCACACCCGGCTGGGGCCCTCCGTCCTGTCGGTGGGCGCCCTCGGCGAGTTCGGCCCCATCGTGGCGGTGGCGGTCTTCCTGACCAACCGTGACGCCCGCCTCACCTTCCTGCTCCTCGGCCTCTTCGTCGCGATCGCGGTGGTCGCCGCCCTGCTGGCCACCGACGTGCACCCGCCACGCTTCGTCGCGCTCATGCGACGGCATCTCCATTCGACCTCTCAGCTCCCGGTGCGGATCTCCGTCCTCCTGGTCATCCTGCTGGTCTACCTGGCCGAAGAGCTGAGCCTGGACGTGCTCCTGGGGGCGTTCGCCGCCGGCGTCGTCGTGCGACTCTTCATCAAGGGCGAGGACAGCGTGCCGATCACGAGCAAGCTCGAGGCGATCGGCTTCGGCTTCCTCATCCCCATCTTCTTCATCGACAGCGGCATCAAGTTCGACCTCCACGCGCTCATCCACATGCCCAAGGTCTTGCTGCTGGTGCCGATGTTCACGATCATCTTCCTCTTCACCCGCGCCCTGCCCACGTGGGCCTTCTTCCGGAACGTGGTCACGAAGGTCGAGGCCCGGTCGTTGGCCGTCCTGTCGGCCACGGGGCTGCCGATCATCGTGGTCATCACGACGTTGGGGGTCCAGGAGCACCGGATGAAGCCGCAGAACGCAGCGGCGCTCGTCGCCGCCGGCATGCTCTCGGTCCTCATCTACCCGCTGGTCGGCCTCCGGTGGCTCGGCAAGGGCACGAGCGAAACGGGCACGCCCGACGTCGCCGAACGCTCGGATGGCCGGTGACGACCGTGCAGGCACGGGTGCCGACCCGCGGCGGGTCGCGGCGGGCCCACCTCCGGGAGTGGCGCCGCGAGTCGCTCTGGCTGTGGCCGGCCGTGGCGGCCATCGGAGCCTGGGTGGCGGGGGACATCGCGACGAGGCACCTCCGCACGTTCACGTTCCACGAAGGCCTCTTCCCGACCAACCTCGATGACGCCCGGACGCTGCTCGCCACCATCGCAGCGGCCTTGCTCACCTTCACCGGCGTCGTGTTCTCCATCACCTTGGTGGCGTTGCAGATGTCGAGTACGCAGTACTCGCCCCGCGTGTTGCGCACCTTCGTCCGCAAGCCGGTGACCAAGTTGGCGCTGGCGACCTTCATCGCCACCTTCGTCTATTCGTTGACGCTGCTGGCGCAGGTCGGGACCACGACTGCGGCACACACCGTTCCTCAGGGGGCGGTGGCCCTGGCCTACCTCCTCGTGATGGCGTCTGTCCTCGTCTTCGTCGTCTTCGTGCACTCGACGGTGCGCTCCATGCGGGTCAGCTACGTGATTCAGGCCGTGAGCAAGGAGACGATGCAAGCCATCCATGCCATGTTCGCCCCGGCATCGTCCTATCAGGAGGTGGCCGCACCGGTCCTGGCGGCGGAGCCCCACGTCATCCCCTTCGACCGCGCTGATGGTGTCATCGACGGGGTCGACACCCACCATCTCGCTGCAGTGGCGCGCCACCACGGCTGCGTGGTGCGGCTCTGCGTCCCGGTCGGGACGTACATGGTGCGGGGCTCCCATCTCCTGGAGGTGCACGGCGGCACCGCCCCGACCGCGGCACAGATCCTGGGCGCCCTGGACTGCGGGGCCGTGCGGTCCTTGTACCAAGACCCGTGCTACGGCGTCCGCCAACTCGTCGACATCGCCATCCGAGCCGTGTCGCCGGCGATCAACGACCCGACGACCGCCGTCCAGACCCTCGACCGGCTGCACGGCATTCTGCGGGCCCTCGCCGACCGTCCCGACCCGTCGGGCCTCGCCCTCGATGCCGCCGGTGCCGTCCGCGTGATCATCCCCGAGCCCGATTGGACCCGGGTGTTCGATCTGGCCTTCACCGAGATCGCGCTCTACGGGGCCGGTGATCCGCAGATCTCGCGCAAGCTCATGGCGATCTTCGACGATCTCTCGGGCTGCGTGGAAGGGGAGCGGTTGGCGACGATCGAGTCACGTCGCACGTGGTTGCGCAACGAGGTGGCCGGCCGCCACAGCCTCAACGTCGATCAGGTGCTCGCCGCCGACCCGCTCGGCCTCGG
>DATBAO010000029.1:0-19896 GCA_036271495.1 Acidimicrobiales bacterium | reverse complement strand
CCACTCCCAAGCCGCCCGTGCTGGCCCATATGGGTGAGGTGACCGATGCGGCCGAGGCGCGGACGGGGTCGCGCCCGGTGCACCTGGGCGCCGGGTTCGTCGACACGCCCACCTATGACGGCGCGCTGCTGGCCGCCGGTGCCGTGGTGGTGGGGCCGGCGCTGATTGAGGAGCCCTTCACGGTGGTCGTGCTGGCACCGTCCGACGTGGCGACGCTCGACGAGCACGGCAACTACGACATCACCATCGGCCCGGGCTGACGCGCCGCGACAGGCCGGCTTCCCTCAGGCCGGCGGCTGCTCCCCCGCGGTCTGGTTCGTTTCGGGATCGGCGTCGGGATCAGGCACGGGCGGGTGCACCGCGCCGACCCGATGGGCGAACCACAGCAGGGCGCGCTCGCTCTCGTCGAGCACCTCGCAGACCAGGTTCCCTGTCTCGCTGGCCCCGAGGTCGACCAGGCGGCACCAATTGGTGAGGATCCGGAAGCCGGGGCCGCGATAGTGACGCCCGGCGGCGCGGAGCGGGACCGCCGGCATGCGCAGCGCCCAGGCCACGAGGCCGCCGGCGATCTCGGGGAACGCGGCGCGGTGGCGCAGAATCTCCTCGTACTGCCCGGTGACGACGTCGACCATGTTCTCCAGGGCCGCCGAGCCCGGCTCGAAGTAGCCGGAGTGCGCCATGACGGTCGGATGATCCGGCGCGTTCGTGCTCATGCGCGTCCCGCCGAAGTTGGGCGACGCGGGGGACGCCCCGAAGACGCCCAGTTCGGCCACGGCATCGCCCGGCGCCTGCTCCGAGAAGAAGTGCGACTGTTCGAGATGCAGGTCGCGCAGGCCGTCCACGGTCATGCCCGGGCTGCCCGCCACCACGACGTCGGTGACCTCGAGCCCGGCGTCGGCCAGGGCGGCCCCGACCACGATCGACCCGAAGCTGTGGGCGATCACCGTCAGTGACTGCTCGGGCTCCAGGCCGAGCGTGACGATGAACTCGGTGAGGTCGTAGGCCGCCGTCGCCAGGTCGTCATTGCACTCGATCGATCCCGCCGCCGCAGCAAGCACATCGGCCGGATTGTCATAGCCCTTCCACAGGACCACCGCCGTCCCGCTCTTGGCCGCCTCGTACACATTGACGGCATCGGGGATCCAGTCGTGGCAGAGGTTCGACCCGTCTCCGACGCCGGGGACGATCACGGCGACATGCCGGGCCGCCTCGAGGTCGCCGAACAGGAGCGCGTAGTGCTGCAGCTGCGGGCGATACACCAGGATGTCGGCACCCGAGGACATGAGCGTCTCGAGCAGCGTGATCCGGTCCTCGTCACCGTCGACGGTCGCTCCGGCGAGGTCCATTTTTGCCGCGGCGAGGTTGCTCGTGGCCCGACGGGACAACAACTCCTTTCCGCGCATGGAACAGATTACGCCGCACCCGCGATCACCAGGTGCATGTCACTAGCCTGGTGCCCTATGGGCGAGTCGCTGGCCATCCTGGCGGCCGTGTTGTTCGCGCTGGGCACGGTGCTGCAACAGAAGGGGACGCTGTCGACGGCGGCGGGCGACGACGACCCGCGCTTCCTGCTGCAGATCCTCCACCGCCCCGTCTGGCTGGCCGGCACCATCCTGCAATCGGCGGGCTGGGGCGTGCAGGCGGCGGCGCTCGACCGGGGGTCACTCGTCGTCGTGCAATCGCTGACCGCGCTCAGCCTCGTCATCGCGCTCCCGCTCGGCGCCCTGCTGACCAACCAGCACATCGGGCGGCGGGCGCTGAGTGGTGCCGTCCTGACCGTGGTCGGCATCATCTTCTTCATTTCGGCGGGACAGCCGCAGGGAGGGACGAACCACCCCGAGGCGGCGGCGTGGTGGTGGGCCTGCGTGACCATCGCCGTGCTGGTGCTCGTGCTCTTCACGTTGGGCCGGCGCTGCACCGGTGCCACGAAGGCACTCGTCTTCGGCGCGGCGGCAGGGCTCGGCTACGGGCTGCAGGCGGCCGTCACGAAGACATTCGTGACCCAGATCGGTGGTGGTGTGCTGGCCCTTCTCGGCAGCTGGACGATCTATGTCCTGATCCTGTCCGCGGTGAGCGGGTTCATCCTGCAGCAGTCCGCTCTGAAGACGGGCGTGCTGGCGCCGGCCATGGCGTCGAGCAACTCGGTGACGCTGTTCTCCAGCGTGATTCTCGGCATCGTCGTCTACGGGGAGACGCTGTCGCGCTCGGGAGCCAGCCACACCGGCTGCACCTTCATCGGGCTCGTCGTGGCGGTCGTCGGGATTGCGCTGCTGGCCGGCTCGGAGGAACCGGTCGCGGCGGCCGAGCAGCCGATCCGACATCCCGAAGTGCCCCACTGATCTCTCGGCCGCCGGGCCAGGCGTCACGAAGAGCGCCAAGACGACATCTGGAGCTCTGAGAGCGAAGGCGCACGGTTGCGAGGTGTCGACGGGGTCGATTCTGTACCCTCATTGCCGTGAGCAGCCCCAAGGTCCCCGGCGCCCAACCCGTCTTCCGGCATCTCGACGATCCTGAGGTCCCGTGGCAGGCCGTCAAGGCGCAGCGGAACGCCGACGGCTCTGACTCGTTCGTGCGCGAGAAATGGCTCGCCTTCTCGCCTGCTCCCGCCTATCTGTCGCTCTATGCCCACTACGACCCGGGCATGGTCGTGCGGCGGCACGGTCACTACAGCCCGCACGTTGTGTTCGTCCTGTCGGGCGACCTCTGGTGCGGGACGCGGCACTGCCCGGCCGGGACCCACATTGAGTTACCCCTCGGTGCCGCCTTCGGGCCATTGGTGGCCGGAGAGGAGGGCGCC
This sequence comes from Acidimicrobiales bacterium, assembly GCA_036271495.1. Lineage (GTDB taxonomy): Bacteria > Actinomycetota > Acidimicrobiia > Acidimicrobiales > RAAP-2 > Bog-473. Next base: position 17,099 of record DATBAO010000029.1, on the reverse strand, counting down.
ACCCTCTTCGAGGTGATGCTGGGCGACCCACGCTCCTGGGGCGACGACCCCGACGCGTTCGAACAGGCGCTCGACGCCGCCGGCGCCAGCGCCCTGCCGGATCCGCCGTTGACATTTCCCGACTGGCTGGAGGACCTCCGCGCTCATTGGGTCGAGGACGAGGCGACCTGATGGGGTTGCCGCCGTTCAGACGCAACGACAAGCGGCCGGGTACCGTTGGGTCCCATGTCGAGACTTCGGGCCCACAACATCGCAATGTCGGTCGACGGCTACATGGCGGGACCGGATCAGAGCCTTGAGAACCCCCTCGGCCGTGGTGGCCCCCCGCTTCACGAGTGGGTCTTTGCGACCAGGAGCGGCAAGGAGATGATGGGTTCCACCGGGGGTGAGCTGGGACTCGACGATGACATGCTCGCAGCGGGTTTCGAGAACATCGGCGCGTGGATCCTCGGCCGGAACATGTTCGGACCGGTGCGAGGGCCGTGGCCCCACGAGCAGTGGAACGGGTGGTGGGGGACGAGCCCGCCCTACCACTGCGACGTCTTCGTCCTCACGCACCATGCTCGGCCGTCGGTCGAGATGGAGGGCGGCACGATCTTCCATTTCGTCACCGAAGGCCCCGACGTTGCTCGAGAGCGTGCCGTTGCGGCAGCAGACGGACTCGATGTTCGAGTCGGTGGTGGTGCGGCAACGCTGCAGAGCTATCTGCGGACAGGACTTCTCGACGAGTTGCACGTGGCGATCGTGCCGATACTTCTCGGGGCCGGTGAACGACTCTTCGACCATCTCGATGGTGGACCCGACGGCTATGCGTGTGTGGAGCACCTACCCTCTGCGGCGGTCACCCACGTCCGATTCGCCAAGGTCTGACCTGCTCTGAAGCCGGCCTTTCTGCCGTACGCATCAACGAGGGTCGTCCCGATCGAGGTACCAGTGTTGCCCGACTCTCGGGAACCACTCGTTGTCGTTACCGTGATAGCGAGCGATCGAGAAGCGACTGATCGTTCGCTGCCCGCCGTCGGTCGGGTGCACTCGATTCCGGATGCGGCTCCGGCATCTGGGTGCCGGTTTCTCCGGGAACGTAGCCTTTGCACCATGGTGAGCGGATCCTCCGATGGGGAGCGTCACAAGGACTTGAGCATCGAGCAGAGCACGCTGCGCGGGGACATGGCGCTGATTCGGAGATACGGCGAGGCGCATCCTGAGGCGTGGGTCGAACTCCGCTACGAGAACGAACCGACCGTACGAATGGTCGCAGTGTTCGCTGGAGGTGATGTGGGCCTCCACGAAGCGGCGCTGCGTCAGCTGGTATTGCATCCAGATCGACTAGAGGTCCGAGCGTCGCCGTGGCCACAACGTCGCCTGGAGGAGATCCGTGCAGAGATCCACGAGATGGCGACCACCGGAGAACCCGGCCTCTTCGGCGGGTGGGGCACCGGCAGGGGAAAGGTCAACGTGCATCTCCGGGCGGACGGGGAGCGGGTCGCTGCTCGACTCCAAGAACGCTACGGCGCGGCCGTCGATCTCACGGTCGGGTTTCTTCACTACCCAGACTGCGGGTTCGGCGACTCGCTTGCGCCGCCGTTTGCCAGTCCGGATCGACCGAGACTCGAGCCGCTGCCCCAAGAGCTCAGCGTGACAACCGATGAGCCCCTAGAGGTGGCGTCAGGGGCGAATCTGGCGAGCGCGATCCGATTCATCAATGAAGGACCCGCCGAAGTCGTCGTCAGGACGAACGGTCACCTCACGGCAGTGGTGATCGATCCCGAGTCGAAGGAGGCCGTCGGCGGATATTCGGGCGCCCAGGCCATGCCTCTGATCCGATTCTCGGCACCGACAGGTGGGTCGGTCGAGATTCCCCTGCTCGTCGGCACGGCGTCAATCGTGCCGGGCCTGGGTTACGCAGTTCCTGCCGGTCTTTGGGCAATCGAGATCAGCCTCGCTCTTGGGGATGCGGGAGGCCATCGAACGCCTCCGATCCCGCTCAACGTCACCCCCTGAGAAGCGCCGTTTCAGAGCCGCGTTCTCTTTCCGCCACTCCGGCTTCGGCTTCTCGCCCAACCTTCACGTCTTCAATTCGTCAAGTACTTCGTTCTTACGACGGATGTCCTTCCCGCGCATATCTATTGCGTTCTCACCCGATGTACTCGCCATTCTGGTGTCGATATGTTTTCATGACGGTTCAACGCGAGCGCTCAGGAGGTGCACATGAAGATTGATTGGCCGAACCATCAGAAGCCCATGCTGTGCGCCCGCGCTGCCGCGCACACACACGCTCTGCTGGTCTAGCCAGCATCGAGCGATGGGCGCGCCTTCGGCGCCGCCCCGTTTTTGACAACAACGTGCCGCACCGCCGCGCCCTGTTGTCACACCCTTCCCCGATACTTCTTCTCCGTTCCCAAGGAGCACCCGATGCACCCCGAACTGCTACGAGCACTCGGCCAGGCCAGGCACGACGATCTCCTCAAAAAGGGTCGCAACCGACAGCCGAGAGTCCGACCCGATCACCACGCACCGCGATTCGCTCGTTCCCGCCAGCGGGTGGGTTCCGTGTTGATTTCTGCAGGCGCGCGTCTGGCCGGTGACCACCGTGCCACGATCGGTCTTGCTCCCAAGCGCTAGAGCGATGAGCGAGGAATGAGTCCCCGCATCGCAGATTCGTATGCCGGTGACTCGGCGACCCCGAGCCGCCGAGTCTGCGCGACGACTTACCGGGGCAGACCCAGGATCCGCCCCGCAATGATGTCGCGCTGCACCTGTGAAGTCCCGCCGGCGATGCTCGCCGCCTTGCTCCACAACCACTGGCGCGCCCACGGACCCGATTCGGCCGACGACGCGTCGCGTCCCGTCACGAGCAGACCCGCATCGGACAGCCCCTGCGTCATGGTCGTCCACATGAGCTTGACCCAGCTCGATTCGGGACCGGGCTCCTCGCCCCGCCCGAGGCGGGTCAGCGTGCGCAGGTTGTGCAGGCGGAGCACGCCGAGGTCGACGTAGCTCCGCGCCAGCGCGTCGGCCACCAGCGGATCCTCGAGCGTCCCGTTGTCCCGCGCCTCCTCGTAGAGCCGGGCCAGGTAGGCCTCGTGCACGACCTGCTCTTTGAACGGGAAGTTCGTGCCCCGCTCGTGTGCCAGCGTCGAGCCCGCCACCGTCCACCCCTGCCCCTCAATGCCCACTACGTGCTCGGCCGGCACGAAGACGTCGGTCAGGAAGACCTCGTTGAATTCGGCGTCGCCCGTCATCTGCACGAGCGGGCGGACGTCGACGCCGGGGTCGGACATGTCCACGATCATTGCGGTGATCCCCTGCTGCGGCCTCGGCGCGTCGGCGTCGGTCCGGGCCAGGCACAGGCCCCAGGAGGCGAACTGGGCGTACGACGTCCACACCTTGCGGCCCGTGACCTCGAAACCCCCATCTACCGGCTTGGCCTTCGTGGCCAGCGACGCCAGGTCACTCCCGGCGTCCGGCTCGCTGAAGAGCTGGCACCAGACCTCCTCCGCCGACAGGATCGCCGGGAGGTAGCGCAGCCGCTGGTCCTCGGTGCCGTGGGCCAGCAGCGTCGGTCCCACCAGGTTGATGCCCACCCGGTTGACCGGCTGCGGGGCCTGGGCCCGGGCGTATTCGCTCTGGTACAACGCGACCTGTACCGGTGTGGCGCTGCGCCCGCCGTACGAGCTGGGCCAGTGGACGCCGACCCAGCGCTCGGCCGCCATGGTGGCCTGCCACTCGCGCCCCCAGGCCACCTCGTCGGCCAGGTCCACGAACGCGGGCGGCCGGCGGAGGTGCTCGCCCAGCCAGGCCCGGAACGAGGCCGCGAACTCCTCGTCCTCTTCTCTCAGCGCGAGATCCACGCCGGCTCCCTCCAGCACCCTGACATCGGCGTCACCCTACCGGCGCCCGGGTATGGTGCCCTGCCGTGACGGCCCGCCTCCGACCGACCTGGGTGCCCGAGCAGGCCAGGCGCTACCGCCAGCCCGGCGGGCCCTGGGACGTGCCCACTCTGGACGCCCTGCTCTCGGCACACGGCGGCGAGGTGGTCGACGGCACCACACGCCTCTCCCCCGCCCAGGTCGACGCGTTGGTGGCCACGGTGGCCGGCGGCCTCCGGGAGCGGGGTGTGCGGCGCGGCGAGTCCGTCGCCTGGCAGGTCCCCAACAGCCTGGCGGCGGCCGTCCTGACCCGCGCCTGCTGGCGCATCGGCGCGGTGGCCGCACCCGTCCTGCACTCGTTCGGCGCGGCGGACGTGGCGGCCGCCCTGGGCCAGATCGACCCTGCTCTCGTGTTGGAGTTGGACACCGAGGCGTTCTCCGACCCCACCGCCCTGGCCCAGGCGGTCGGCGGCGCCCCCGTGCCGGCCGGAGCCTTCCCCAGCCAGCCCTCCGATGTCGCCCTCGTGCTGTTCACCTCGGGCTCGACGGGAGTCCCCAAGGCCGTCCTGCACTCGCAGCGAGGATTGAGCTGGAAGGCGTCGTTGATGGCCCGGGTGCACGGGCTCGGCGCGGCCGACGCCGTGCTCATGCCGGCACCGATGGCTCACATCTCCGGGATGCTCAACGGCGTGCTGCTGCCGGGGGCCGCCGGCCTGCGCTCGGTCCTGGTCCGCCGGTTCGACCCCGAGCAGGCCTTGGATCTCGTCGCCCGCGAGCACATCTCCTTCCTGGCCGGTCCGCCGACCTTCTTCATCGCCATGGCCCGAGCGCTGGCCGAGCGCCCGGGCCTCGACGTGTCGTCGGTGCGGCTGGTCTCGAGCGGGGGCGCCTCCGTGACGCCCGCCTTCGTGGAGGACACGGCGCGGACCTTCGACTGCCGGGTCAAGCGCACCTACGGGTCGACCGAGGCCCCCACGGTGACCACCAGCACCGACGACGATCCCTTCGAGAAGGCGCGCGACACCGACGGCCGGGCCGTCGGCGCGGTCGAGCTGCGCGTGTCGGACCCCGAGACAGGAGCCCACTGCGCCACCGCCGCGCCGGGCGAGCTCTGGGTGCGCGGCCCCGAGATGTTCGCCGGCTACGCCGACGCGGCACAGACCGCCACCGTCATCGCCCGCGGCGGCTGGTTCCGCACCGGTGACCTCGCCACCGTGGACGGTGAGGGCTGGGTCCGCATTGTCGGACGGCTGAAAGACGTGATCATCCGGGGCGGGGAGAACATCTCGGCCTCCGAGGTCGAAGGTGCGCTGGAGGCGCACCCCGACATTCGCCATGCGGTCGCCGTCGGCTACCCGGACGAGCTCATGGGCGAGCGCGTCGCCGCGTTCGTGGAATCCGCCGCACCCTTCGACCTCGAGGCCTGCCGGCGCTGGTTCGCCGATCGGGGCGTGGCCAAGTTCAAGACGCCCGAAAAGGTCGAGCGGCTGGACCACCTGCCATTGCTGGGTTCGGGGAAGCCCGATCGGGCGGCTCTGCAGCGCCGCGCCGCCGCCGGCTGAACCGGCCGGATGCCGCGCCGGCGAGCGGGGCCGCACTAGCTTCTCCCCCGTGCCTCGCCGCAACCTGATTCCGTTCGTGCTGCTGGCCGCCCTCGGTCTCGGCGGTCTGGGGTTCGCCCTCCTCGGCGCATCGTCGGCTCCCAGCGGGGCGACGCTGACCGTGCAGAACGGGTCGACCCGGACCTTCGGCACGCCGACGGGGTCGATCCCGTTCGCCATGGACCTCGTCAACACCATCTCGGCCGGGGGCTCCAAGGGCACCATCAGCCAGGTCCGCCAGGTGGACTACAAGCCGCCGTCCCGCATGACCGTGTACCAGGTAGCCGGTTCGACCTCGAAGCTGATCGCTGTCCTCACCCCCTCCGCCATTGCGTGCAGCCTCAGCACCTACACGGCCATCGTGGGCGGCTCCACACCCTGGACCAAGAGCGGGACAGCCTTCGTGCGGACCGAGACGCTGGAGGACTACGACGCCCGCGTGCCCGCGGCCACCGGGACCGCGTGCGTGCCCCGCACCAGCACCGTGCAGGGCAGCGTCAAGGAACGCGCCGCCGTGCGGGGGGACTACCTCGTCGGGGTCCGTCTGACCGTCGTCGTCCCGCCCCAGACGCTGGCCAACGGCCAGAAGGCGACCACCGGCGTGGAGAACCAGGCGCTGGTCTTGCTCGAGATCAACGGCACCCGCACGGTCGCCCCGAAGAAATAGCGCCGGCAGCGCTCCCGTCCGGTCAGGAGAGCGACTGGCCGGCTTCGAGCCGGGTGCGCAGCAGGGTGGCGATGCGGTCGCGGTGCGCCGCAGCGTCCCCGTAGCTGACCTGGTCGAGCTGGGCTCGTTTCAGGTAGAGGTGCATGTCGTGCTCCCACGTGAAGCCGATGCCGCCGTGCACCTGGAGGCCCGCAGCCATGACGCGCCGTGACGCGTCCGAACACCAGGCCTTGGCCATGCTGGCCGACAGTGAGCGCTCCGGGTCACCCGCCGCAGCGCACCAGGCCGCGTAGTACACCGTCGAGCGCATCCCCTCGACGTCGACCAGGGCGTCGGCCAGCATGTGCTTGACGGCCTGGAACGAGCCGATCGGCTTGCCGAACTGCACGCGATCCTTGGCGTACTGCACCGTGAGGCCCAAGACGTAGTCGGCCGCCCCCAGCATCTCCGCGCTGGCGAGCGTGGCGGCCCGGTCGACCAGCAGAGCCGCCGCCTCCTCGCCGCCGAGGAACCGCGCCGGTGTGTCATCGAAGGCCAGGACGCCGAGCTCACGCGTGCGGTCCATGACCGACAGTGGCGCCGGGCGTCCCTCGGCGCGCAGGTCGACGCCGTAGACGCCGCCGTCGGCGATGACGACGGCAAGGTCGGCCGAGGGCGCGTAGGCGATCGGTGGTGTCTGCCCGCTGAGTCGGGGCGCGCTCGTTGACCCCGAGACGCGCACGCCGCTGTCGCCCGGCGCCGCGGCGACGCAGCCCACGGCGTCGCCCGCACCGAGCGCCTCGCGCCACTCCTTCGTCCCGGCGTCTGCCCGGGCCTCGTCACCGCACAGCGCCACGAGGGCCACGATCGTCGGCAGGAACGGTGCCGCTACCAGACGTCGCCCCACCTCCTCGCACAGCACGGCGAGCTCGACCATGCCGAGCTCCAGCCCGCCCTCGTCCTCCGGCAGCTCTATGGCCAGCCATCCCTGCTCGGCCATGGCCGACCACACGGCCTCGTCGTACCCCGTCGGGGCGTCGGTCGTGTCGGCCGAAGCGGCGCCTGCGCCCGGGAGCGTCCCGACGATCGCGCCCGTGCCGACCCGGGCCCGGAGTGCATCGGAGCCGGCCATCTTGTCGAGCAGCGACGTCGCCGCGTCGCGCAGGGCCTGCTGGTCGGCTGAGAGGTCGAAGTCCACGGCGGCGCAGTCTACGGTGCGGGCTGACACGGGTGTCACCTCACGGGACGGCTGTGCCATGCTGCGGCGGATGGATCTGCATGCCACCGCTGAGCAGGAGACCATGCGGGCGTCGTTCCGGGCGTGGTTGATGGAGCACCTGCCCTGGCCCTACGGCGTCGGGCTGCCTCCCCGCTTCGACGATCTGGCCGAGACCGTCGCCTTCGGGCGGCGCTGGCAGGCCGAGCTGGCAGCCGACGGCTGGGTCGGCCTGACCTGGCCCAAGGAGTACGGCGGCCGTGGCGTGGGGCCCCTCGAGAACTACGTCGTGATCGAGGAGCTGGCCCGGGCCCGGGCCCCTGAGCTGGTCGGCCGTATCGGCATCAACCTCGTGGGCCCCACCCTGCTCGCCCACGGGACACCCGAGCAGAAGGAGCGCTTCCTCCCCCAGATCCTCTCAGCGGGCGAGCTGTGGTGCCAGCTGTTCAGCGAGCCGGACGCCGGCAGCGATCTGGCCTCGTTGACCACGCGTGCCGTGCCCGTCGACGGCGGGTACCGGGTGACCGGGCGGAAGGTCTGGACCTCGTACGCCCAGTTCGCCGACTGGGGCCTCTGCCTGACCCGGAGCGACCCGGACGCGCCGAAGCGCCAGCTCGGCATCACGGCCCTCATCATCGACATGCACGCCCCCGGCGTCGTCGTGCACCCGCTCGTGCAGTCGACCGGGGAGGCGGAATTCAACGAGGTCGAGCTGGACGACGTCTTCGTCCCGGACGACCGGCGCGTCGGCACCGAAGGTCAGGGCTGGGGCGTCGCCGGTTCCACGTTGGCCCACGAGCGCGGGATCAACCCGCGCCAGCTCGTGATCCACACCCAGCTGATCGAAGAGCTCCTGCGGCTGGCCGAGTCCAACGGGAGCTTCGACAACTGGCGCCTGCGGCAATCGCTGGCCCAGGCCGCCACGGAAGTCCGGCTCTTCCAACTGCACAACTGGCGCTCGCTCACCCGACTTTCGAAGGGGGAAGCGCCCGGTCCCGAGGGCAGCGCGCTCAAGCTGTACTGGAGCGAGATGTCGAAGCGGCTGCACCAGACCGCGCTGGACGTGCTCGGCTCGGCCTCCCCGCTGTGGGAGGGGGCGGAGGGCAACCCCGCCGACGGTGCCTGGCAGCGTTCGTGGCTGTACTACCAGGCCTCCTCAATTTTCGCCGGCACCAACGAGATCCAGCGGACCCTGGTCGGCGAGCGCGTCCTGGGGCTCCCCCGGGGTTGAACGTTCCCCTCGCGAGCGGGCGGCGCGACAGGATGGACGGCACTGGAAGGATGGGAGAGATGGCAGAGAACTTCGAGACAATCCTGTACGCGGTCGATGGTGCGGTCGCCACCATCACCATGAACCGGCCTGACATGGCCAATGCGCAGGACTCGACGCTCATTGACGAGCTCGATGCCGCGTTCGACCTGGCCGACGCCGATGACGCCGTGCGCGTCGTGATCCTGGCCGGGGCCGGCAAGCACTTCTCCTCGGGCCACGACCTCAAGGCTCTGGTCAACGACGACGGCTCCGATCCCTGGGTGACGCTGCGGGAGACGCCGGAGGGCAAGTTCCAGCACGAGAAGGTCATGTACTACGACCGCTGCATGCGCATCCACGACTTCCGCAAGCCGACGATCGCCGCGGTGCAGGGCAGCTGCGTCGCAGCCGGCCTGATGCTGGCTGCCATGTGCGACCTGATCGTGGCAGCCGACGACGCCGTCTTCTCCAACCCCGTCCTGCGCCTCACCGGGGCCGGCGTCGAGCTCCTGGTCGAGCCCTGGGAGCTGGGCATCCGCAAGGCAAAGGAATTCCTCCTCACGGGCGACACCATCGACGCCCAGGAGGCCTGGCGCCTCGGGCTGGTCAACCGGGTGGTCCCGCGGGACGAGCTCGAGACGCGGACGAAGGAACTGGCGGACCGGATCGCCCTCGTCCCACCGGTCACCGCCCAGACGGTCAAGGACAGCCTCAACCAGACCGGCACGCTCATGGGCAAGCGCGACGCGCTCAAGTACCACTTCATGGCCCACCACTGGGTGCACAACTCAGCGACCGCGCTCAACGCGTTGGCTGCCCGCAAGTCCAAGGGCTCCATGCGCGACGTCATGGCCGAGCGCGACCAGGGCCACCCGGAGTGAGCGACCCGTCACCGGGGCCGCTGGCCGGCGTCCGCGTCATCGACGTCGGCACGCGGATTTCCGCGCCGTTCTGCGCCGGCTTGCTGGGCGAGCTCGGCGCCGACGTGATCAAGGTGGAACTTCCGGGCGAGGGCGACTTCATGCGCACGATCGGCCCGTTCGCGCCGGTGGAGGACGGGCCCGACTACTCGCTGTTCTGGTCGGTCGAGGGCCGGGGCCGCCGCGGCGTCACCTGCGACCTCCGCAAGCCCGAGGGCAAGGAGCTCTTCAAGCGCCTGGTGGCGACCGCAGACGTGCTGTGCGAGAACTTCCGCCCCGGCACCATGGAGCGTTGGGACCTCGGCCCGGCCGACCTGCCCGATGACCTCGTCTACGTGCGCATCAGCGTGTTCGGGCAGTCCGGGCCCTACTCCCCCCGTCCCGGCCTGGACCGGCTCGGGATCGCCTTCGGCGGGCTCCTCAACCTGACCGGCGACCCGGATCGCCCCCCGGTGCGGCCCGGCGTCACCGTCTCGGACTACCTCACCGGCACCTTCGCCGCCTTTGCCGCGGTGTCGGCGCTGTACGGACGGGACCAGGCGCACCAGGGTGGGGACGTCATCGACGCGCCGCTCTACGGCTCCATCCTGCGCATCCTGGAGTGGACGCTGGCGGGGTACGACAAATTGGGCATCGTGCGCCAGCGCGAGGGCAACCGGCTCTCGACCTCGGCTCCGCTCGACAACTACCCGACGGCCGACGGCTTCTACGTCTGCATCGTGGCCGGGTCCGACGCCAACTTCCATCGCCTGTGCCAGGCCATGGAGCGACCCGATCTGGCCGAGGACCCCCGCTTCGTCACCCTGGCCGAGCGCGGTGCCAGGAGCGGCGAGATCAACGGCATCGTGGCCGACTGGACCTCGAGCCTGCCGGCCGAGGAGATCACGGCGCGCTGCGTGGAGTACGACGTCCCGGTCGGCACCGCCTACAGCGCCGCCGACATCTTCGCCGACCCGCACATGGCCGCCCGCGGCGATCTCGTGTCCGTCGACGATCCGGTCATCGGACCGGTCCGCCAGCAGGCCCCGTTCCCACGCCTGGCCAAGAGCCCGGCGCCCGTGCCCCGTGGCGCGCCACTCCTGGGCGAGCACAACCGCGAGGTGTGGTGCGACCTGGTGGGACTGAGCGACGACGAGCTGGCCGACCTGCGCGGGCGCGGCGTGGTGTGAGGCGCGGTCGGCTTCGCCGACCTCCCTGCCTCAGCCCTGCGAGCTGACGACCCGCCCGAAGTAGGTGGCCCCGCCGAAGGTGAAGATGCCGCCGTCGGCCGCCGCCATCCAGTAGCCGTTGGTGGCGTTGTCCGCCGCCACGCCCACGACCGGCGCCGCCAGGCTGATGCTGCCGGTGCTGCCGTCGAACGGCGCCTGCCCGTAGGTGAAGATGCCGCCGTCGGAAGCCACGAAGCGATAGCCCTGGCCGCTGGGTGACGCCTCCATGCCCACGATCGGCTTGTTCAGGTTGATGCTGCCGGTGCTGCCGTAGAACGGGGCGTCGAAGCTGAAGATGCCGCCGTCCGACGCCACCTCCCAGTAGCCGCCCGTCGCCGGGTCGTTGGCGATGCCGACAATGGGCTTGTTGAGCGGCTTGCCACCCATGGAGCCGAAGAACGTCGCGTTACCGAAGCTGAAGATGCCGCCGTCGGCCGCCACCATCCAGTAGCCCCTGCCGTTGGGCGTGGTGGCGATGCCCACGATCGGCTTGTTGAGCCGCAGCGAGCCCGTCGAACCGTAGAAGGCCGCGTCACCGAAGCTGAAGATGCCGCCATCGGTGGCCACCAACCAGTAGCCCTTGCCGTCCGGGGTCGAGGCCATGCCCACGATCGGCGCGTTGAGCTGGCCGCTGAGCGAGCCGTAGTTCGATGCGGAGCCGAAGGCCGCCACGGTGCCGTTCGCCTCGACCTCCCAATAGCCCGTTCCGTTGGCGGTCGGCGCAATGGAGACGGTGCGCGACGCGGATTGCACCGAGTTGGCCAGCTGGCCCCAGCTGGCGACGATGTCGGTCGGCGGCGAGCACGAGCTCACGACGATGGCGGCGATCGAGCCGGCCGTGTAGCCCGACGAGGAGAAGGCCGCACCCATCGACAGGATCGGCGGGCCGCTCGGGCAGCTGGCGTACTGGTGCAGGATGATGTCGCGGTGGCCCCAGCAGCCGGACGGGTCGGACAGGCTGCAGGCCGAGTTGGACGTCGACGAGCCGCTGTACCCGTCGTCGTACATCCAGTAGTAGTCGGCCTCCAGCACCGAGGTGAGGCCGCCGGCCCAGATGGATCCGCCGAAGGTGATGGGAGCGCCGCCGGTCACCGACGAGGGGAACGTCGGGTCGCTCCCCGCGTTCGCACCACCCTGCGCGTAGGAGTTCAGCTGCGAGGTGACATACGCAATCGGCTGCTCGCCGCGATCGACGCGCTCGTCGTTCACCACGGTCAGCACCTGCTGGTCGATGGGCAGGGCGCCGAGGGCCGACTCGGAGACGTTCATGGAGCCCACGCCTTCTTGGCTGCGCGCGTCGTCAATGGAGGTGAGCCAGTCGGGGTTGTCGGGCGCGGTGTTCGCCGACGGGTTCGACGGCGGCAGGATGCCCGCGGCGGATGCCGGCGCGCTGGTCAGCCCAGCCGCGACGGTGCTCATCACCATGGCCCCAATGGGCAGTAAAAGCGTTGCCATGCGACGACGGGCACTGCGATGCACGCGGTCATCCCCCTCTTTGCCTGCTCTTCGTTAGAGGAGGTATCGGGAGAAACCCGCGAAAACCGAATGGGTCTTTCGGACTAAATTTGAACTATTAGTGCAGGTCCAGCGCTTGACGGCCTCCCCCGCACAAGGGTTGGGGGTGCGTTGTCGCAACCGACCGGGGCATCCTCTGCGCCCCCCGTGTCGTGCCTAGCGGACAGTGACCCCGGCCCGGAGGCAACCGCGCGGCGACCCGCTGGCAATGGCGGAACGCACGCGTGCCGTCCCGCCGCCGGGGGCACTCCTCGGTCCCGGCTGTTCAGTCCGGCGCGACCAGTCGCTCGAGGGCGCGCCGGTCGATCTTCTCGCCTGCTGTCAACGGCAGCGCCGGCAACACGACCATGTCCTCGGGCAACTTGTAGCGCGCGAGCCGCTCCTCGGCGAAGGCGCGCAGCCGCGTCAGGTCCGGCGTCGGCCCGTCATCACGGGCGACCACGACCGCCACACCAACCTCCCCCATCACCGGGTCGTCCCGGCGCACCACGACGATCGCCCCGACGTCGGGATGGTCGGCCAGCACGGCCTCGACCTCCATCGGGTAGACGTTGAACCCGCCGCGCACGTAGCACTCGCGGCTGCGCCCGGCGAGGTGCAACCGGCCGCGCTCGTCGATCCACCCGAGGTCGCCCGTCCGCACGCTGCCGTCGTCGGTGAACACCTCCGAGTTCGCGTCGTCGTTGCACCAGTAGCCCTCCATCACGGCCGGCGAGCCGAGGCACACCTGCCCGACCGTGCCGGGCTCCACGGGCGCGCCATCGGCGTCCAGCAGGCTCAGGCGGACACCGGGCTGCGGCCGGCCCACGCTCTCCTCGGCGTCCTCGTCGGGGTCGGTGAAGGCCGTGCCACAACCGATGCCCGCCTCGGTAGCGCACCGCCAGCGGGACACCGAGGCGGGCCCGTGCCTCGCGGATCAGAGCCGGCGTGGCCGGGCCGCCGCCGATCACGACGGCGCGCACCGACGAGAGGTCGGTCGAGTCGAACGCAGGATCGCGCAGCATCAGCGCCAGCTGCGTCGGCACACCGCCGAACGCCGCGATCCGGAGCTCGGCCACAATGCGCAACGCCTCCGACGCCTTCCACGGCTGCCGGGACAGGTGCTGGGTGCCTCCCTTCTGCAGGTTGCCCGCCAGCTTGGTGGTCGGGCCGAGGTGGGCCAGGGCCGACCCGGCCATGGCGTGACCGCCGCCGCCCCAGGTCTCGCCGACGTCGCAGGCCGTGATGAAGGCGATCTGGCGCCCGCCGAACACCGCCCCCTTGGGCAGGCCCGTCGTCCCGGACGTGAAGACGATGGCGATGGGCCGGTCCTCGTCGCGCCCGAGCGGGGGCGGCGCTTCGCCCCGCCTGCGCAGTCCGACCAGTAGGGCTTCGGGCCTCGTGGCCGGCTCCGTCAGGACCAGCGGGGCATCGCCGGTCTCCGGCGCCAGGTCCTCCGTCGTGACGACGAGGCGAGGGCCGGCGGCGCGCAACACGGCGGCCCGTTCGGCCGGCACCAGCCTGGGGTTGACCGCGGCCGTGACGGCGCCGAGCTTGGCCGCCGCCACGTAGGTGACGAAGTGCTCCGGCGTGCCGGGCAGCAGGATCCCGACGACGTCGCCCTCCCCCACCCCCCGCTCGGCCAGCCCCACCGCAGCCTCGTCGGCCAGGGTGTCGAATTGTTCGTAGCTGAGTGTCAGCCCCTCGTCGGTGACGAAGGCCGGTGCCGCTCCGAAGCGCCGGGCCGCTTCGGCCGCGGTCTCTGCGAGCATCGGTGCGGGCCCCTCACCCCCGGGGCAGGCCGAGTACCCGCTCGGCCACAATGTTGCGCTGGATCTCCGACGTGCCCCCGGCGATGGTGCCGGCGAACGAGCGCAGGTACTGCAGTGCCCAGGCCCCGTCGTAGAACGACCCGTTGGCACTCTCCTCGACCCGGTCCGGCTCGAAGCGGGTCAGGTCCCACTCGGTGAAGCGGTTGGGCCCCGGGCCGTCGAGGTCGAGGCCTTCCAGGCCGAGCGCGTCCTGCGCCAGCTGGGTGGCCCGCTGCTCGGCCTCGCTGGTGAACAGTTTGAGCACCATGTGCTCGGGGGTCATCTCGCCCCGGCTCGCCTTGGCGAAGCCGCGGTAGCCCAGGCAGCGCATGGCGGCGACGTCGGTGGCCAGCCGGCCGATGGCCTCGGCCAGGCGGGGGTCGCCACCCAGGGTGCCGCCGTGGCCGTCCGGCCGCGCCGCCAGGCGCACCAGGCCCTTCAGCGTGCGCTCCATCTTCGACACGTTCATGATCCAGAGCATGCCCCGCTCGTGGCGCAACGAGCCCTGGCTGACGGCCCACCCGTGATTGCGCTCACCCAGGAGGTTCTCCTCGGGCACCTCCACGTCGGTGAAGAACACCTCGTTGAAGTCGGCGTGGTGCGGGTCCGTCAGCTCGGGCAGCGGCCTGCACTGGATGCCGGGCGTGCGCATGTCGATGATCAGCACGCTGATGCCGCGGTGCTTCGGCGCCTCGGGGTCCGTGCGCACGTAACACATGCAGAAATCGGCCTCGTGGGCGCCCGACGTCCAGACCTTCTGCCCGTTGACCACGAAGTGGCCGTCACGGTGCTCGGCCCGGGTGGTCAATGACGCCAGGTCACTCCCGGCGTTGGGCTCGCTCATGCCGACGCACCAGGTGATCTCACCCTTGAGCGTCGGGAGCACGAAGCGCTCCTTCTGATCGTCCGTGCCGTACTCGACGATGGAGGCGGCGCAGATGGAGAGGCCCTGGGGGTTGAGCGAGCGCGGCGCCATGCGCTCGGTGATGACCTCGAAGTACACCATCTGCTCTTCGGGCGTCGCGTTGCGGCCGCCGAGCTCGGGCGGCCACCCCGGCACGAGGTAGCCCGCCTCGAACAGGTCGCGCTGGAAGGTGCGGGCCCAGCCGGGCAGGTGCGCCGAGGAGCGCCTGGGCTCCGCGGCCACCAGGTCAGGGTCGGGCAGGTGCTCGTCCAGCCACGACTCGAAGGCCTGGCGGAACGATCGCAGCGTGTCGTCGGGGGCGAGGCGCATCGCCAACTATGACACGGGCGTCAGTCGTCCAGCGAGTCCCCGTCGTCCTCTTCGGGTGGGCCCGCCGCACCCTGCTGGTAGCCGCGCCGGGCGGCCGGCAGGGCCTGAATGGCGAGCACGATGCCGAAGGCCGGCTCGGTGAGCAGGATCGATCCGGCGATCTCGTCCCAGCTGGCACCGACCTCGGCCGCCAGGCGGGCGTGGCGCTGCACGCCCCCGGGCTGGCGCGCAATGACGGTGCACACCATGCGGATGAGCTCGTGCGTCTTGCGATCGGGGGCGCGGAGCGAGTCGATGGAGGCCATCCAGGCGTTCTGGGCCTGCAGGACGCCGGGCGCCCATTCGGCCAGGAAGCGCTCCGATGGGAAGGGCCAGACGTCGTCCTCGACGTTGACGTCGAGCGGGTCGTCGGGGTCGGTGGCGTCGCTCATCGCGTGGTCATGGTACCGGCGTGGCGCCGGCCGAAGACCCGGGCTCGGGGTCACGCGGCTGGCCCAGGATGCGCTCGGCGATCACATTGCGCTGCACTTCGCTGGTCCCACCGGCGATGGTGAGGCAGCGGGTGGAGAGGAAGCCCTCCTCCCAGCGCTGCGCCTTGCCGTCCAGCACGGCGCCGTTGGCGCCGTAGAGCGCCATGCCCATCTCCTGGACGCGCTGCTCGTGCTCCACGCCGAGCAGCTTGCGCACGCTGCTGCCGCTGCCCGGGTCCACGCCCGACAGGGTGCGCAGGGTGGAGCGGTGGCCCAGCAGCGCCACCGTCTGCGCCTCGGCGATGAGGTGCCCGAGCCGCTCCTCCATGCTGGGCGGGCCGGGCTCGCCCCGCTCGCTCCGGCGGGCCAGCGTCCGGGTGAGCGACTCGACGCCGGGGCCGAAGGAGGCACCCGACGACATGGAGACGCGCTCGTTGGCCAGCGTGGTCCGCCCGATGCGCCAGCCGTCCCCCGGGGCGCCGACCACGGCGTCGTCGGGCACGAAGACGTCGTTGAAGAAGACCTCGTTGAACATGGCGGCGCCGGTCAGCTCGCGCAAGGGCCGGATGTCGAGGCCCTCGGCGTGCATGTCGACGATGAAGTAGGTGATGCCGGCGTGCTTGGCCGCATCGGGGTCGGAGCGGGCCAGGCAGATCCCGAAGTCCGCCGTCTGGGCCAGCGACGTCCAGACCTTCTGCCCGTTGAGGACCCAGCCGCCCTCGACGCGTGCCGCCTTCGTGCTCAGTGCCGCCAGGTCCGACCCGGCACCGGGCTCACTGAAGAGCTGGCACCAGTTGAGCGAGCCGTGCAGCGTCGGGCGCACCCAGCGCTCCTGCTGCTCGGGCGTCCCGTGCGCGATCAGCGTGGGCAGCGCCCAGGCCCCGACCGCCAGGTGCGGACGCGGCACGCCGGCGGCGGCCAGCTCCTCGTCGATGACCAGCTGCTCCAGCGGGGAGGCGCCCCGACCCCAGGGTGCGGGCCAGTGGGGCATGATCAGCCCGGCTTCGGCGATGGCGGCGCGCTGGTCGGCCGCCGGCACCGCGGCGACCTCCGCCACGACGGCACGGATCTCGTCGCGCAGCGACTCCGCCTCGAGCGGCAGGTCGGCCGCCAGGTTGCGCCGGGACCCGGCGATGGCCAGCGCCGCCACCTCGTGCTCGAGCGCGCCCACGTCACCGCCGGCGAACAGCTGCAGGTTGGCCATGGCCCGCTTCAGGTAGAAGTGCGCGTCGTGCTCCCAGGTGAAGCCGATGCCACCCAGGAGCTGAATGCACTCCTTGGCGCAGTGCGAAGCCGCGCCCAGGGCCACGGCGCCGGCGATGCGCGCGCCCAGGTGGCGGTCACGGGACTCGTCCGCCAGCACGCCGTCGGCGATCCC
>DATBAO010000028.1:0-3839 GCA_036271495.1 Acidimicrobiales bacterium | reverse complement strand
CGAAATCCTGAGGACACACCTGACGGAGACGATTTCGCGGGCACGAGTTGTGAGTAGCCCGCTGCTTCGGGCCCGAGCGACGGCAGAGCTGCTTGGCAGTAGACGGGTGGTGCTGGACAGTCGGTTCTCTGAGCGGTCGTTCGGTCCATTCGAGGGCAGATTTCTCGATGATGTTCGGAGCGAGAAGGCCCGGCTGGGTCTGCCTGCGAATGACGTCGCCCTAGGCTGGGGCACGACCGCAGGAGTAGAGCGACAGGACATTGTCGGTGAGCGGATGTTCGCCGGTCTCGTGGCGCAGTTCGACGAAACCGACGACGACGAATGCCTCGTCATCGTTTCCCATGCCGCAGCTTTGCACATCCTCTGTTCCAGGTTCTGGGGATTACCCGAGTCTGCCTTGGCGATCTTCAGCCTTCGCCCGGCGAGCTACATGCGGCTGTGGGCCGAGCCCGAGTGGTCCGGGGCTCAACTTCTCGAACTTTGGATGAACCCACTGGCACAACCCAGTTGGCTGCCACCGGCGAAAGGATTGGTGACCGCACCTTGACGATCCTGCCACGACGGCTCGAAAGAGGCGCGACTGTGGGAATATTCTCACCGTCCGAGCCGGTCACCCCAGAACGCCAGGAGCGGATGCGGCCAAGCCTCGATCTCCTGGCCCGGAATTTCGAGCCGCGCTTCGCGAGCCACGCGTTCGAGATGACCTATTACCAGGCCGGATCGCGCGATCAGCGATTGGAAGACTTTCACGAACTTCTCGACGATCCATCCGTGGACTGCTTGCTAGGAAGCTGGGGAGGCAAGAGCGCGAATCAGATGATCCGCGGGCTACCGTATGACCGGATCGCGAGCGCCCGCAAGCCGATCGTAGGATTCAGCGATGTCTGCGTCATTCTGAACGCCATCACTGCGCAGACTGGCCTTATTACGTTCTGCGGGCCAAACATCGCCGGAAAGCTCAACGAGAGCGACCATTGGGACCTAGACCTTCTGCGCGGTGCGAACCCCCCCCCATTTGGTCGCACCGCTGCGGGATGCTTCGAGACCATCCGTGGTGGCCGCGCGGAAGGAGTGCTCTATGGCGGCAACCTCACGACCTTCGTGCTCGGGCTGGCAGGGTCTGGGTGGATGGCTTCGATGGATGAGATTGTCTTCTTTTGGGAGAGCGGATCTGAGCCGCCTCAGATCCTCGACCAGCACCTCACCTGCCTGGAGAACTGTGGGTTTATGGACCGCGTGGTGGCGATGGTGGTGGGAGATGCCACGTACGAGGAGACGGCCTCCTATAAAGATAGGCCGCTCAACGACCTGCTCATGGATGTCGGTGAGCGTTTCGGCATTCCTGTCGCACGTATTCCCAACTTTGGCCACCACAAGCTCGAGAACCCGGCGATCCCGATCGGAGCGTCCGTGGCGGTTGACGCCGATCGGCGGTCGGTATCGCTGCTGGGTGCGGTTGTGGAGTAGTTGGACCAATGAGTGAGTCGCGGCTGTCGGCGATACCGAATGCGTTCTACGACTTGATCGTGTTTGTGACTCCGACGCTAGTTCTTGGAGCAGGCATTGCCATCGGCGTCAATGGCACCGCCTGGGTGGGCGAAATTGATCTTGGCGAACTAAAGGCTATTGAGGCGATAGCAACCGCTTTCATCGTCGTGTTGCTCAGCTATGAGTATGGACGGATCGCGGAGGCTTGGTCGGCGGTCCTCGTTCAGCGTCCACTGATCTGGCTGAATGGGAAGATCCCGTTTATGAGGTCGGCCGACTTCTGTCGACTGCACGAGGACGCCTATTCATATTTCGGATTGTCCGGCGCGCCGCAGGATCGCAAGGGGGACAAGTGGGTGATCTATTTCTATGCCTTTTGTGCCAG
The DNA here is from genome assembly GCA_036271495.1 of Acidimicrobiales bacterium. Classification (GTDB taxonomy): domain Bacteria; phylum Actinomycetota; class Acidimicrobiia; order Acidimicrobiales; family RAAP-2; genus Bog-473. Next base: position 1,966 of record DATBAO010000028.1, on the reverse strand, counting down.
CCCGGCCCTTGGGAGTGATCTGCTCAAGCGATATGCCTGGGAGAAGCTGGCGCGAAACTCGGCATTCACGTATGCGATCCTGCTGACGGGCTCGCTAGTAGTCGCGCTGTTGGATCTGGCGGGACTTGCACAGGGTCCAGTGGGTTCCGACGGCTTCGGCAGTCCTGCTTATTCATTGGCCGCAGCCGCTCTTACGGTCGTTGCCTATGGTGAGTACTACAAGCGCAATGTATGGAACTACGACCTTCTGACGCGGACCTCACCGGTTCTACTGAGTGCTGGCCGTGGCGCCTTCGGTGGCGGTTCGAGCGTCGCGGCGCCCTCCAACAGCCGCAATGCGCCTAGGGACGAAGGCAGCGTCACTCATTGAACCAACTCGACAAATATCTGCACTTCGAGCAGCACGTGAATCCCGGCTCGCCGAGTGGATTCAGCGCCGTTCATCGTCCCCCGCCGGAGTGCGATCCGCTTCTGGTCAGGTCATTTCAACTTCCACTCATACAGGTTCCCCTCTCGAATCGGCTCCAGGTTGGCGCCCTGCCGGAGTCGGTGCCTCTAAGCGAGGACGTTGTGGCCGTCTATCCGACCGATCGACGATCGTTGGAATGTGGAGTGCTGGCTGGTGAGGTCACGTGCTACCCGACCGCGAGCGGACGCACCGTTGTCGTAGTCGGCGCCGAAGGAGACAAGAGGCTCTGGCATATCAAGCTGTCTTATCCGGGCGTCCTCGGACGTGTAGACCGCGAACTGCCATGGCTAAAGGCGGTCGCGGGCGTCGAGAACACGCGGGACCTGCAGAAACATCCCGAAGGCGGGTCCCTCGCTTTCCTTCCGGAGCTGGCGTGTCGCGGAGTGTGGACGGGGAGTCACACGACCTGTTACGTGCTTCGGGATCACGTACCGTGGCCGCGAGGATCCGGTGGCGAGCTAGTGCCTTGGTTCTCGCTGCTTGCGGGGGGTCCGCTCGGGGCGGGTGCGTTCGAGGCGGTCTTTGGGGAAGCGGATCTCGAGCGCGCCTGGGGTGTACTCGAGGCGCTCCTTCGGGGCTACTTCAGCTGGGTCTTCGAGATCGGTGTGATGCCGGAGATGAACGCGCAGAACCTCCTTGTCGAATCCGGGTCGGAGGGCGAGCTGCGTCTGGTTGCGCGCGACCTCGGCCGTGCGGAGCGCCTTTTGCATGTCCGTCGCCGTGCAGGGTTGTCGACCCCACAGTTGAGTCCGACGTACAAGGTGATCGACGCCGATGCAGACCCGACGACGGCACGGACTCGTCACAGCTTTAGTTTCGACTTCAAGTTGAGCAAGTACGTGATCGAGCCTTTCATCGTGGCTCTGGAGGCTCATGTCGAGCAGGCGACGAAACTTAGCAAGTGGGTCCGCGAGCTTACGCGCGACCTCATCGCCGCTGATCCAGACGCGGCTCGCTGGTTTCCATCTCCAAAGACTTCCTATGGTCACGACAAGGTGATGCTTACCGCGGAGAGGACCTATGTGGACTTCGGTGCATCCCTCTACCGGTGAAGACGGAGCACCAGTCGTCGTTGCTGGTGAGGTCTTCGTTGATGTCGTATGTGGTTCGGACGATGCCTGTTGGGTCGGGGTCGGTGGCGCTGGAACGATCGTGCGCTCGCTGATTGCGCATGGCTTGCTGGCGTCCCGATTGACCTTGTATACGTGGGGTGCTGGCGGGGCTGTGGGTGAACTCATACGGGGTCTTGTCCGGGATAGCGGCGTAGATTTCGAGGCGCCGCGCCTCGGCTCAGATGTTGGCCCGATTCGGATCCGCGTATACCGACACGGCCTTGGGGGCTGGCGACTGTCACGGTACGACAGAGAGGGTCGGTTAGAGAGTCGCGGGCTCCGGCGCACGCTGGCCGTGGACCTGTACACAGCGGGTAAGTCGGCCGAGATCGTGCTCGCCGACTTCGGGCGGCTTGGCGCACCTTGCGCAGACGAGATGTTCCCG
>DATBAO010000027.1:0-13477 GCA_036271495.1 Acidimicrobiales bacterium | reverse complement strand
TGGTTGCGCAATTTGTCCTGATTCCCGTGCTCCTGCGCTGATTGCGCCATACCCCGGAACAGCGGGGGGTGGGGGTTAGACTCGTGCCCCATGGACAATTCTCAGGCTCCCTCATCGATCCTCGACACGCTTCGCACCGTGGAATTCCGCCTCGGGCTGAAGGGCTACAACGTCGACGAGGTCGATGAGTACCTGGACAAGGCGGCCCAGGAGTCCGAGGGGCTCCAGGATCACGTCCGACAGCTCAACGAACGCCTGCGCCAGGCCAGCGAGCGCATCGCACAGCTCGAGCGCGACAAGCGCGCGGCACCGGTGGCGGCGGACAGCGAGGAAGGTGTCGCGGCGGCCGCCGCCATGGCGGCGGCAACCGCCGAGGCCAACGCACTCTCGGATGAGACGCTGCAACGGACCCTTCTCCTGGCCCAGAAATTCGTCGACCAGACCAAGCGGGAGAGCGAGGCCGAGGCCGCCTCCGTCATCGCCCAGGCGGAGGACACGGCGCGTGCAGCCATTGCCGCCGCCGAGGCGACTGCGGCCCAGCTGCAAGCCGAGACGCACCAGAAGCTGCGCGAAGAGGTCACGCGGTTGGAGGCGACCCGGACCGAGCTCGCCACGGACGTCGAGAGCATGGCCCGACACCTCGAGTCCGAGCGCAACCGGCTCCGGGGCGCCCTTTCCGAGATCCTCAAGTGGGTGGACGAGAACGTGCAGCCGGCGAACTCGCTCATGGGCGTCAAGCCGAAGCAGGCACCCGCCCCGACCCAGGCGCCCCACGACCAGGACGCGCAACAGCGCCTGCCCGAGGCAGATGACGGTGCCCCCACCTTGAACCTGCAGAGTGCCTCCGTGTCAGGAGCGCCCCGGTCCCTCTGATCCATCCCTGAGCGGTAGCGGGGCTTGTTGCCCCTGTCCCTCCCATTCCGGTATCGTCACCCGCTCCCCGGGCGAGGCTCTTTTCGGGGAAACCGGCCACTGACGTGGTCCGAAGGAGGGAACGATGACCCCAGCGAGCAAAGGTGCCCAGGTCAAGCGGGCGCCGGCATCGCAGTCGGCCGCCGCCACATCCTCACGGGCCGGGAACAAAAAGACCTCGGCGAAGGTTGTCGCTACCGCTACGAAGCGTCCCGCCCCCACAAAAAAGAAGGCAGCTCCTGTTGTGAAGAAGGCAGCCCCCGCGGCCAAGAAGGCCGCAACGCCCGCGAAGAAGTCCACCGTCGCGCCCAAGAAGACCGTGACCGCAACCGCCAAGAAGGCGGTGCCGGCGAAGAAGACGGCGCCACCGGCGAGGAAGGCAGCGCCTGCCGCCAAGAAGGCGACGCCGGCCAAGAAGGCCAGCCCGGCTCCGGCGACCGCCAAGAAGGCGACCGACAAGCCGGTGGCCAAGAAAGCGGCGTCGGCCTCCAAGGCAGAAGCGGCGAACGGGGCCGCGGTGTCCGCCGTGCCTCGCACGACCTTCACGCCGAAGCCGAAGGCGCCACCGCCGGTCCGGCCCAAGACCGGTCCGTACGCCAAGGACACCAAGTTCCTCGACGAGGTGCGCGAGCTGCTGCAAGAGGATCGCGCCATCTACCAGGAGCAGGCTACCTCGCTGCGCGCCGAGGCCGATTCGCTCGCGCTGGAGCGGGAGCCCGGTGACGTCCAGTTCGACGAGGAGTCGGGCGAGGGCGGCACCGTGACGGTCGACCGGGAGCGCAACCTCGCGCTGTCAGGGCAGGCCCTGCTGGCCGTCGAGGAGATCGACGACGCGCTCCGGCGCATCGACGACAAGACCTACGGCTACTGCGAGCGCTGCTTCCAGCCGATTCCCAAGCCGCGCCTGCGGGCGTTGCCATATGCGCGACTGTGCGTGGCGTGCAAGAGCGGCGGGCTGTCGCGGCGCTAACCCGCCTCGGCGTCCTGGCGTTCGCCATCGCCGCCATCGTCGTGGTGGCGGACCGGGTGACCACGTCGCTCGCCGTGGATCACCTGCACGACGTCCGTCATGTCTGGGGGCCCTTTGGCCTGGCGCTCACCTACAACTCAGGGTTTGCCTTCAGCCTGTTCAGCGGGCGGGCCTTCTTCGTGACGGCGATCCTCTGCATCGGCGTGATCGTCGTGGCCTTCGTCGTGGCGCAGGTCCGCACCCTGCCCCTGGCCGTGGGGTCGGGTCTGGTGCTCGGCGGTGCGATCGGCAACCTGAGCGAGCGGATCGTCGGCGGCTCCGGGGGCCAGGTCCCGGACTTCATCACGTTGAGCCACTGGCCGACCTTCAACCTGGCCGATGCCTGCGTCACGATCGGTGTGATCATCATCATGGTGGCCTTGCTCTTCGGTGGTCGGTCCGCCGTGGGGCCGAAGGTCGGGGAGGCCGCATGAGCGAGGGCTCCGACCCGGGCCCGGCCGACGCGGAGGGCGGCGAGGAGACCATCTCGACCGAAGTCCCGGCCCTGCTGGGCGGCGTCCGGGTGGATCGGGGGGTGGCCATGGTGGCCGACGTCTCCCGGGGTACGGCGGCGCACCTGATCGCCGAGGGCCGGGTGCACGTCGATGGTGCCGCGGTGACGGTGGGGAGATCGGTGCTCCGCGAGGGATCCACCCTCACCATCGTGTTGCCGGCGCCCGTCGCCGTCGGGGTCCGGGCAGAGCCCGGCGTCGCCTTCGATGTCGTCTACGCGGACGACGCCGTGGCCGTCGTGGACAAGCCGGCCGGGCTCGTGGTGCACCCGGGTGCCGGTCACGACGAGGGGACCCTCGTCGGGGGCCTGCTGGCCCGGTTCCCTGACTTGGCCGGACTGGTGGCGGCGGGCGTGTGCCCGCCGGACCGGCCCGGCATTGTGCACCGGCTGGACAAGGGCACCTCGGGCCTGCTGGCCGTGGCCCGGACCGAGGCGGCCTATCGGGCCCTCGTCGATCAGCTGGCCACCAGGACGATGGAGCGCCGGTACCTGGCCCTCGTGGTCGGCACGGTGGCCGATGACCGCGGTGAGGTGGAGGCTCCCATCGGCCGCTCGACCCGCACGCCGACGAAGATGGCGGTCACCGCCTCGGGAAAGCCGGCGCGCACCGGCTACACGGTCTTGGAGCGGCGATCAGGTGAACAGCCGACGACCTTGCTCGAGCTCGCCCTCCAGAGCGGACGGACCCACCAGATCCGGGTGCATATGGCCGCCATCGGCCACCCGGTGGTGGGGGACGCCCGCTACGGGACGCCGGACAAGCGCCTCGGATCGGGGCGGTTCTTCCTGCACGCGTTCAAGCTCGGGTTCCTGCACCCGGACACGGGGGCCCGGATCGATTTCACGTCCCCGTTACCCGAAGACCTGCGGACGTACCTGGGTTAGACCAGGCACGTCCGACGGGCCTGCGCGTCAGGCGGCCTCGTGGATGCCGACGACGTCGGTATCGAACGAGAGGGCAGCCAACGCCTCCTCTTCGGCCCGGCGCACTCGCCGGACACCGACACCCAATCGCTCCGCCGTCGACTGCAGCGAGGCGGGGGAGTCACCACCGAAGCCAAAGCGGAGCCTGAGCACGTCGCGCTGCAGGTCGGGCAGACGCTCGACTGCGTCGCGCACCCGGTCGTAGACCATCGTCTCCTCCACGTCGGCCACGAAGTCCGACCCGTCAGGAGCGACGAGCTCGCCCAATGTGGTCGAGGACTCCAGCGCGGCGGGCTGGTCCAGGGACGCGGTCACTCGGGCCACGTCCTCGAGCGCCTCCCGCTCGTCTGCGGTCATATCGGTCGCCTCGTCCAGCTCGGCCACCGTGGGCTTACGGCCCAGCGTGCTCGCCAGCTCGGACTTGGTCAGCTCGAGACGCTGAATCTGCTCACCGACTTCGAGGGGGATCCGAATGGTGCGGCCGTGCTGCTGGACGGCGCGCTGCAGGGCCTGGCGGATCCACCACGTGGCATACGTGGAGAACCGGAAGCCACGCTCCCAGTCGAACTTGTCGACGGCACGCATCAGGCCGAAGGTGCCCTCCTGGACCAGATCGGCCATGTCGACGCCGCGGTCCTGGTAACGGCGCGCCCAGTGGACCACCAGCCGAAGGTTGGCGGCCACCATCTGCTTCCGTGCCGCATCGTCTCCGGCCACGACCCGCTTTGCCAGCTCGACCTGCTGCTCATGATCGGGCATCGGGAATTGGTCGAGGTCTCGCAACATCAGTCCCAATGTGTCCGACGTGCTCACAGCGCTCTTCATCATCGCTCCAGACGTTCTTTCGCTCACTCTCAGTCGTACGTACCCGGGCGATTCCGGGATCAACCTGACGGGTATAACCGCGTCGGTCTCCGGATCATTCCATCGGGGTGTTCGGACCGAGTTGCGTCGATTTCCGGGCCGTGCTGGTCTACGCCCCATGCCCGGACGGATGGTCCTCCTACGACACGGTGCGACCGAGTGGTCCGAGAATGGAAAACACACCGGGCGCACGGATATTCCCCTCCTCGCCGAGGGCGGTGAGCAGGCAAAAGCCGCCGGGGCGCTGGTCCGCCAGTTCGGCCCGGCCACCTTCGGGCAGGTGCTGACCAGCCCGCTGGTCCGAGCCGAGCAGACGTGCACCCTGGCCGGTTACGACGGTGAGCTCGAGCCCGACCTCATGGAGTGGGATTACGGCGCCTACGAAGGCCTGACCAGCATGGAGATCCGGGCGCAGCACCCCGGCTGGACCCTGTGGGACCAGGGCGTGCCCGACGGCGAGCGGGCCGCCGACGTCGGTCGCCGGGTCGACCGGGTCATCGAGCGGGCCCGGGAGCTCCAGACGGACACGCTCTGCGTCGCCCACGGGCACGTCCTGCGTGTCCTGACCGCCCGGTGGCTGGGATTGCCACCCGTGGCCGGCAGGCTGTTCCTGCTCCGAACCGGAGCGGTGTGCGTCCTGGGCTGGGAGCTCGACTGGCCGGCCATCGAGGCCTGGAACCTGCGGGGCTGAGGGGCGCCGCCGGCTAGACCGTGGCGGCCACGCCCCCCTGGGCCCGGGCCACCATGTCGGCCAGGCTGTACGACTGCAGGTGCGTGCGGATGGTCTCTCCCACGTCGGCCCAGACCGCCAGCAGGACGCACTGGCCCTCGTGGTCACAGGCGCCGTTTTCGTGGGGCTCGCCGAAGTCGCCGGCGGCGATGGGCCCGTCCACGGCGGAGACGATCTGGGCGAGGGAGATCTCCTCGGGCGGGCGGGCCAGCACGTAGCCGCCCCCGACGCCCCGCTTGGAGCGGACCAGTCCCGCGCCCTTGAGCGCCAGGAGGATCTGTTCCAGGTAGGGCTGGGGCAGGGCCGTCCGGACCGCGATGTCCCTCACCGAAGTAGGCGTCTCCGCCCCGTGCAAGGCGAGGGAGAGCAGTGCTCTGCTGGCGTAGTCACCCCGCGTGGAAACCCTCACACCATGCGATCCTACCGGCCCATTCGTGGGTAGAGGGGGTGCGTGGGTCGTAGGGTGTCCCTCCGTGAGTGACGGCGCAGGAGCCCAGGCGACGGCGTCGCGTCTGCCCGAGGGGGCCACGGCGCCCGATCCGGTCCTGCCCGACTGGGAGGGAGCTGGGCTCCACCGTGTCGTGCCGACCCTGCTGGGGGAGCTGGACGCCCCCGGAGCCAGCGCCCTGCCCACCTGGTTCCCCGAGCCGGTGGCCGGAGCCAACCAGGTCGTGCTGCTCGTCATCGACGGGCTCGGCGAGGAGCAGCTCCGGGAGCGCAGCGCCCTGGCCCCGGTCCTCATGAGCGGCGTCGGGGGGCCGATCACCTCGGTCGCCCCGAGCACGACGGCCTGCGCACTCACGACGCTCGTCACGGGCCGGGTGCCGGCGGAGCACGGGGTGGTGGGCTACCGCCTCGCGCTCGACGGCGATGTCATGAACGTCCTGCAGTGGTCCCGGCGGGGCGTCGATGCCCGCGTCTCCGTGCCGGCGGCGACCTTCCAGCCCTACGAGTCGTTCCCCGGGGCGCCTCGTCCCGTGCCCGTGGTCACCCGGCAGGACTTCGGCCCGACCGGGTTCACCGCGGCGCACCTGGGCGACGTCGACCTGCACCGCTGGCACACGCCCGCCGGACTGGTCACCGCCGTGCGTGAGCTCACGACAGGCGGAGCACCGTTCGTGTACGCCTATTACGAGGGCATCGACAAGGTCGCGCACGCCGAAGGCCTGGGTGTGTACTACGACGACGAACTGCGGGCCGTTGATCGACTGGTGGGCGACGTCTTGGAGGCCCTCCCGCCCGGGTGCGTGCTCGTCGTCACGGCCGACCACGGGCAGATTGAGGTCGGCACCTCGGTCGAGCTCATCGGCCCCGAGATCATGGAGGCGGTGACCCTGATCACCGGCGAGGGGCGATTCCGCTGGCTGCACCTCCGACCCGGCTCGGTCGCCGACGTCGCCGAGGTGGCGTCGGCCCTCCACGGTGACGTGGCCTGGGTGCGCACGAAAGAGCAGATGATCGCCGACTGCTGGCTGGGAGGGGTGCCCTCGGCGGAGGTGGCGGCACGCCTGGGAGATGTGGCCCTGGTGCCGTTCGCGGCGACTGCCTTTCTCGACCCGGCCGACACCGGCGAGCTGCGCCTGAAGGCCAGGCACGGCTCTCTCACCCGGGCGGAGATGGCGATTCCGCTGCTGGGCTGGCGAACCTCGTGAGCGCGACGCTGCCGGTGGCAACATGGGCCCGTCGCCGCCACGGAGGCAGCGTGGACGGGCGACCCCGACGATGGGACCGAGACGGAAGGCACCATGGCTGACGCGACGAACGATGACGTTGTGACCGAGGGTGATGCGCCGGGCGCCGGGGCAGAGGCGGTCGTCTCGCCGGACGAGGTCCTCGACGGCGCCAGCCGGGACGAGGCGGGGGAGGAGCGTCAGACCGAGTCGGTGAACGAGCCGGCGAAGGTTCTGCGCATCGGCTCCATGGTCAAGACCCTGCTCGACGAGGTGCGGTCGGCCCCCCTCGACGAGAAGAGCCGGGTGCGGTTGCGCGAGATCTACGAGCAGTCGATCCGTGACCTCTCGCAGGTGCTGTCGCCCGACCTGGTGGCCGAGCTCGAGCGGATGGCGCCCCCCTTCGACAACGACGCACCGAGCGAGGCGGAACTCCGCATCGCCCAGGCCCAGCTCGTCGGCTGGCTCGAAGGCCTCTTCCACGGCATTCAGGCAACGCTGATGTCACAGCAGATGGCCGCCCGGGCCCAGCTCGACGAGATGCGCCAACGCGGACTGCCCTCGGCCGGCGAATCGGGAGGGCGCACGGGCGCGTATCTCTGAGCCGACCCCCTCGTAGGGCGATCAGGCTCAGATTTCGAAATCCGGTCATTCGCCCACGATCAGCCGCGGGGTAGATTGCTGAGTCCGGGGCGAATGACACAGGTGTAAGTCTCACAGGACGTGGCGAAAGGAGGGCCGGTGTCGGAGCGGTCGTTTACGCATCTACACACCCACACCGAGTTCTCCATGCTGGACGGGGCGGCCCGTGTGGGGGACCTCGTGGCCGCTGCCGTGGCCGACGGCCAGCCGGCCCTGGGCATCACGGACCACGGGAACATGTACGGGGTCCTCGACTTCTACAAGGCCTGCCGCGACCAGGGCGTCGTTCCGATCATCGGCACCGAGTCCTACATGGCCGGCGAGTCCCGGACGGAGCGGCCGGTGCGCCGGGGGCGGGTCGACGACACCGGGGGCGATGTCGACGGCGGCCAGAAGCTCTACTACCACCTCACGTTGCTGGCCGAGACGGTCCAGGGCTACCGCAACCTCATGCAGCTGTCCTCGGCGGCCTACCTCGAGGGCTACTACTACAAGCCCCGGGTCGACTGGGAGCTGCTCGAGCGCCACCACGAGGGGCTCATCGCCACCACGGGATGCCTGGGCGGCGTGGTGCTCCAGGCGCTGCTCGCCGGTGACGTCGAGGGCGCCGAGAAGAAGGCGGCGCGGCTGCAGGACATCTTCGGCAAGGAGAACCTCTTCGTCGAGATCCAGGACCACGGCATCGCCGACCAACACCGGACGAACCCGCAACTGATTGAGATCGCCCGTCGTATCGACGCACCGCTCCTGGCCACGAACGACAGCCACTACACCCACCGCGAGGACGCGGTCGCGCACGACGCGCTCCTCTGCGTGCAGACCGGCGCGTTGATCTCCGACACCAACCGCTTCAAGTTCGAAGGCACGGAGCACTACCTCAAGACGGCCTCCGAGATGCGCCATCTCTTCCGCGACGTCCCCGAGGCCTGTGACAACACGCTGCTCATCGCCGAGCGGGCCGACGTGCAGATTGAGCTCGGCAAGCCGAGCCTGCCGGAGTTCCCCGTGCCGGATCACTTCAGCGGCGAGAGCTACGAGGAACGGGCGCTGGCGTACCTGCGCGACCTCACGTTCGAGGGGGCGCGGGAGCGCTACGGCGCATCGCTGCCGTCCGAGGTGGTGGAGCGGCTCGACTACGAGCTGGGCGTCATCGGCAACATGGGCTTCGCCGCGTATTTCCTCGTGGTGTGGGACCTGATCCGCTACGCCCGCGATTCGAACATCCGCGTCGGCCCGGGCCGGGGATCGGCGGCCGGCTGTTGCGTGGCCTACTGCCTCAAGATCGTCGACCTCGACCCGATCCGTTACGACCTTCTCTTCGAGCGCTTCCTGAACCCGGGCCGCAAGCAGATGCCCGACATCGACATGGACTTCGACGAGCGGTACCGCGCCGACGTGATGCGCTATGCGGCGGAGAAGTACGGCAGCGACCGCGTGGCCCAGGTCATCACCTTCTCGACCATCAAGGCCCGGGCCGCCGTGCGCGACGCGGCGCGCGTGCTCGGCAAGCCGTACATCGTCGGCGACCGGATCGCCAAGCTGATGCCGCCTCTCGTGATGGGACGCGACACCCCGCTCCACGCGTGCATCACCAAGACCGACGGGCACGAGGAGGGCTTTGCCGCCGCCTCCGAGCTGCGGGCCATGCGTGACGTCGACCCCGACGCCAAGGAGGTCATTGAGGTCGCGCTCGGGCTTGAGGGGCTCCGTCGCCAGGACGGCATCCACGCCGCCGCCGTCGTCATCTCCCGTGATCCGCTGACCGACTACCTGCCGATTCAACGCAAGCCCGGCGCCGGCGAGAATCCGGAGGACGCGCCGATCGTCACGCAGTACGAAATGCACGGCGTCGAGGACCTGGGCCTGCTCAAGATGGACTTCCTCGGCCTGCGCAACCTGTCGGTCATGGAGCGGGCGCTGGACCTCATTGAGGCCGAGACCGGGGAGCGACCCGATATCGACGGGGTCGACCTGACCGACGAGCCGACGCTCGAGATGCTCCGGCGGGCGGAATCGATCGGCGTCTTCCAGCTCGAAGGTGCGGCGATGCGCCAGACCCTGCGGGCCCTGGCGCCGACCAGCTTCGACGATGTGGCGGCGCTGGTGGCCCTCTACCGGCCTGGTCCCATGGCGGCCAACATGCACCGCGACTATCCCGAGCTGAAGAACGGGCGCAAGGAGCTCACGTACCTGCACCCGGACATCGAGCCCATCCTCAAGGACACCTACGGGCTGATGCTCTACCAAGAGTCGGTCATGCGTGTCGCCCAGAAATTCGCCGGGTACAGCCTCGAGGAGGCCGACAACCTGCGCAAGGCGTGCGGCAAGAAGATCCGCAAGCTCATTGCGGCCGAGCGCGAGAAGTTCATCGCCGGCTGCATCACCGAGGGCTACGGCGAAGAGTTGGGGACGCAGCTCTTCGACATCATCGAGCCGTTCGCTGACTACGCGTTCAACAAGTCCCACTCCTACGGCTACGGCCTCGTCGCCTACCAGACGGCCTGGCTCAAGGCGCACTACCCGGTCGAGTACATGTCGGCATTGCTCACCTCGGTCAAGGACAACAAGGACAAGACCGCCGTGTACCTGGCCGAGTGCCGCTCCATGGGGATCGAGGTGCTGGTGCCCGACGTCAACCGTTCGGTGGCCGAGTTCGCTCCCGACCGGGGTGTGGCCGAGGAGGGCGGCGGCAGTCCTACCGAGTCCATCGTCTTCGGCCTGGCCGCCGTGCGCAACGTGGGCGAGAGCCTGGTCGACCGGATCGTGGCCGAGCGCAACGCCAACGGCGCCTTCGAGGACATCTTCGACTTCTGTGCCCGGGTGGACCCCGTGGTGCTCAACAAGCGAACCATGGAGTCGCTGGTCAAGGGCGGGGCGTTCGACTCGATGGGTCACCCGCGCCAGGGTCTGTGCCTCGTCCTGGAGAACGTCGTCGATCGCACGCTCGAGCGCCGCAAGGAGCAGGACCTCGGCATCACATCCCTCTTTGCCGCGTTCGAGGACGAGCAGGCCGACCCTGGGTGGGGCGGGGCCAAGGTGGCCATCCCCGACAGCGAGTTCGACAAGGCGCAGCGCCTTGCCTTCGAGAAGGAGATGCTCGGGCTCTACGTGAGCGATCACCCCCTCATGGGCTACGAGGCGGCAATGGCTCGGTACACCGACTGCACCCTGTCGGACATGCGGGAGGACGAGACGGCCGTGGGGGACCGGGCGCCGGTGCGGTCGGTCGGCGGCGTCGTCACCGACCTGCGGCGCAGCTACACGAAGAAGGGTGACCTGATGGCCCGGTTCGTGCTGGAAGACCTCCAGGCGGCCATGGAGGTCTTCGTCTTCCCCAAGACCATGGCCGAGTACGGGGCCTTCATCGAGAACGACGCCATCCTGGTGGTGCGCGGGCGACTCGACACCCGGGAAGAGGAGCCCAAGATCGTGTGCATGGAGGTGTCCCGGCCGATCCTCGAACGGGGCCAGGAGGACCTGCACATCACTTTGCCGCTGGGGGTGCTGACCGATGCCAAGGTCGACGGGCTCAAGGATGTGCTGAGCGGGCATCCCGGGCCCTCACCGGTGCTGCTCCACGTCGGCGCCAAGGTGCTCCGGTTGCCCGCTGAGTTCAACGTGGACTGCCGCAACGGCCTGGTGGGGGAGCTCAAGCGGTTGCTCGGCCAGAGCGCCGTCCTCTCCTGAGAAGGTGACAGGAGCGTCAGAAATGGGCTCTCAGCTGGGGTAACAGGGGTGGGAACGGGCCGTTTCCGCCCCCGTGTGGATCGGCCCGGTTGGGAACGCGCTGACGACAACCAGTAGACTGACCCCATGCCGATCGTAGTGAGCACCAAGGATTGCACTGCGCTCAGCGACGCTGAGCTGGTCGAAATGGCGGATCTTTGTGCGGACCGGCCACCCGGTTTCGACATCGGTTATCTCTCCAAAGAGCGTGAGTCCTGGGTGCTCATCACCCAGGCCCGGGAGGGGAACAAGCTGCGGGGGTACTCGTTCTGCACTCTGGAGCGCATCGGGGGGACACCGTCCCTCCTGGTCGGGCTGGCTCTGGTCGATCGCACGTCACGGGCCGAGGCGGCTCTCAAGGGCATCATGGCGGACCAGTACCGCCGGGCCTTGCTCGCCTTCCCCGACGAGGATGTCCTGCTGGGCACCCGCCTCCTGACGCCTGAGGGCTTCCGTGCCTTCAACGGCCTGCAGGATGTCGTGCCCTCACCCGGCCACAAGTGCTCGGGTGAGGAGCGGGCCTGGGCGCGCCGCCTGTCGAAGCGCTTCGGCTGCGAAAGCCGGCTCGACGACCGCACCTTCGTCCTGAAGGGCGACGGCTCGGTTGCAGGCGGCCTGGACTTCGTCGCCCCCAAGGTCAAGATCCCCGAAGGGGTCGAGACGCACTTCGACAGCTTCAAGGCCGACAAGGGCGACCGCCTGGTCGCCTTCGGCTGGGCGATGGCCGAGGACCTGGCCGGAGGCAAGCTCGGCCGCTGAGCCGGCCGCATGGCCGCGCCGGGCTCGGGTCCGGCGCCGGCGTCAGCCCCGAGGGAGCACCGCCGCACACACCTTGTAGCAGTGGCCGTCCCGGGGCGGGCTGACCGTGACCAGGAGATACTGCGGTTCGAAGCCCAACGCCGTGGCCAGGCTCTTCCCGCTCAAGCGCTCGCGTCGGGCCGCGTCGAGGGCGCGGGCGGCATTGCGGTCCTCCACCGGGAGCCAGACGTCGTCACGGTCCCACCCGAACCGGACCCAGGTCGTCCCGTCCGCCTGGCGCCGGATCAGCTGCGGCCGCCGTGTCGGCTCGATGAGCGCCACCGAGGGCCGGAAGCCCCGGAACTCCCAGTAGGGGGCGGAGGGTCCCGGAAACCCGAGCAGGGGACCGTCGGGGGACGCCACCAGGCGGCGCAGGAGCTTGCGCAGATGGCGCCCGCGGAGGGTGCCGACGTGGCGCGGCAGATCGGCGACCGTGGTGGCTTCGGGGCGGGCCAGGTCGTCGCGTTCGGGATCGTCGGCCAACGTCACCTCGACCACGTCGAAGGTGCTGATATCGGGCTCGTGTCCCTCGGGCCAGGGCACCCGGACCCGCATGACGGTGCGGGTGGCCAGGTCAACGACGGTCGTGTCCTCAATGGTGGAGGACAGCACCAGGAGATGCAGCGTCGACCCGCCGGCCGTCGGCACCCGTTCGGTGCGGCGGGCCGAGCGCCGCAGCAGGCGTGTGGGGTCGGTCTCGGTTTCCGCCTGCCGCCGCTCGGCTGCCTCCGAGGCGGCGTGCGGCGTGTCCGGGACGTGCTCGAGGGAGCCACCTGCACCGCCGGCGCCGACTGCACCTTCGGTCTCGGGATCCATCGGGGGCCCGCTCATCGGTTCAGCGCCTCCAACTGGCCCCTCAGGGTCGCCGCGTCATCCGTTGGCAACAGACACGAGCGCCCTTGGCAGACATAGGCCAGGCCGGGCTGCGGCGGCCGCGCCTCGAAGAGCGGGCCGGTGTCGGGCTCCCCCCACACGACGACGGCGTCGGGGAGCCACGGCCGGCGCACCTCAGCGAGAAGGTCGGGGCGGTCGCCCGTGAGCACGACTTCGTGACGGCCGGTCCACAGGGGGAGGGCAGCGACCGTGTCGGCCAGTGCCCCGGGGTGCCGCTCCAGCAACGGTCCGGCCAGCCCGACCGTCCGCCCGATCGCCTGTTCCAGGCCGGGGTCGTCGACAAGCGCACTGGCGTGAAGCAGCGCAGCCAACGCCACGGAGTTCGACGAGGGCACCGCGCCATCGAGGAACTCCTTCGGGCGAACGACGAGCGCCTCGGCATCGCTGCCCGTGGTGAAGAACCCACCGGACGCATCGTCCCAGAAGAGGTCGAGCAGCTGACGCACCGCCTGGAGGGCCCGCGCACGCCAGATCGCCTTGCCGGTCCATTCGGACAGCCGGAAGGACGCCTCGGCCAACCAGGCGTAGTCGGCGGCCACGGCGAGGTGGCGCGCCCGGCCGCCCTGCCAGCTCCGCATCAGGCGGCCGTTCTCGTACATGGAGGCCCAGAGGAACTCGCCGATCTCCTCGGCGCGGCGCCCGTAGTCGTCCCGTCCGAGGGCTGAGGCCACCTCGGCCAGCGTGGCCACCATCATGGCGTTCCACTCGGTGAGCACCTTCTCGTCGCGGGCCGGCTGCACCCGCTGGGCCCGCACGGCGGCCAGCAGGCGGCGGGCCTCCTCAATCTCGGGGGG
>DATBAO010000026.1:0-13978 GCA_036271495.1 Acidimicrobiales bacterium | reverse complement strand
GTGGTCTTCCTGGCCGACGGCAACATCGTCGACGAGCTGGCGCAACCGACCGCCGACCTGGTCTTGGAGCGCATCCGGACGCTGGGGACCTGACATGTGGCGCGTGACCATCAAGGGGTTGCTCGCGCACAAGCTGCGGCTGGCCCTCACGGCCCTGGCCATCGTGCTCGGCGTCACCTTCATCGCCGGCACGTTCGTCCTGACCGACACGCTGCACAACACGTTCAACACGTTGTTCGGCAACATCTACCAGAGTGTCGACTTCCAGGTGCGGGGGGTGGCCCAGTTCGGCAGTGGTGGCACGGCCACCCGGAATCCCGTCCCCGAGTCGCTCGTGTCGACGGTGCGCGGCGTGCCCGGCGTGGAGGCCGCCGAGGGGTCGGTGACCGGGTTCGCGCAGTACATCGCCCCCGACGGCAAGGCGATCACGACAGGCGGAGCACCCACCCTCGGCTTCGCCTTCGACCCGAACCCGCAGCTCTCCCCGCTGCGCCTGGCCCAGGGCACCGCGCCGACGACCCCCCACGACGTGGTGATGGATCTCGGCACGGCGCAGAAGTACCACTTCAAGGTGGGCCAGAACGTCCGCATCCTGCTGGAGGGCCCGACGAGGACGTTCACGATCACCGGATTGGCGCGCTTCGGCACCGCCAACAACCTGGCCGGCGCCACGCTGGCCGCATTCGACATCCCGACGGCACAGGCCGTGCTGGGCGAGGTGGGCAAATTCGACAGCATCAACGTCATTGCGCGGCCGGGCGCCGACAAGGCCACGGTCCAGCGCGCCATCGCGCAGGCTCTGCCGCGCCAGGACGAGGTCGTGACCGGTCAGACGGTGGTCGACGAGGCGACGAGCTCGATCAGTCAGGCGTTGGGCTTCTTCAACACCGCGCTGCTCGTCTTTGCGTTCATCGCGCTCTTCGTCGGCGGCTTCACCATCCTCAACACGTTCTCCATCATTGTGGGCCAGCGCACGCGGGAGCTGGCGTTGCTGCGCATTGTGGGTGCCAGCCGTCGCCAGGTCTTCCGTTCCGTCATGCTCGAGGCGGGCATCGTGGGCCTGGTGTCGTCGCTGATCGGGCTCGGCCTGGGGGTGCTGGCCGCGCTGGGCCTCGAGGCACTGTTGAGCGGCTTCGGGGTCACGCTGCCCTCGGGCCCCCTCGTGTTCGAGCCCAGGACGGTGATCGTCTGTCTCGTCGTCGGTGTCGGCGTGACCGTGGTGTCCGCCATCAGCCCGGCCCGCCGCGCCGTGCGCATCGCGCCGGTGGCCGCCGTGTCGGATCAGCAGAGCGAGACGGAGATCTCACTCCGCCGCCGCTTCACCTGGGGCATCGGCATCACGCTGGCGGGGGTGGTCGCGCTGGCCATCGGCCTGACGGCCCCGGCCATCGCGCTCGTGGGTCTCGGTGCCGTCCTGATCTTCGTCGGGGTCGCCCGTCTCGCCCCGGCGGTCGCTCGTCCGATGGCCAGCCTCATCGGCCGGCCCCTCGCCCGCCTGTTCGGCATGTCCGGCCGGCTCGGTCGGGAGAACTCCATGCGGAGCCCACGGCGCACCGCGCAGACGGCGTCGGCCCTCATGGTCGGCCTGGCCCTGGTCTCGGCGATCGCCGTCTTCGGCGCATCCCTGTCGCGCTCGGCCACCAGCAGCGTGGACAACGCCATCAACGCCGACCTCATCGTCACCACGCCCAACAACGCGCAGGGTGGTTTCAGCAACACCGTGGGACCGAAGGCGGCAACGGTCGACGGCGTCACGGCTGCCTCGACGGTGTACCAGGACCAGTTCGAGCTCAAGGGGTCGTTGGAGAACCTGACCGCAGTGTCGACGCGTGACCTCAACGAGACGGTGATCCTGAACATGACCTCCGGCTCGTCGGCGACCCTGGCCGACGGCCAGTTGCTGATCGACAGCACGACCGCCACCTCGAAGAACCTGGCGGTCGGGGACGTCGTCCCGGTGAAGTTCGCCAAGACGGGCCACACGACCATGCGGATCGGCGGTGTGTTCAAGGCGAACCAGCTGATCGGGAAGTACCTCGTCGGGGACGGCTTCTTCCATGCGCACTTCCAGAACGACCTCCCGATCGCAGTGCTGCTGAAGACGGACGGCAGCGCCGGGGTGGAGCAACGTGTCTCCCATGCGCTGGCGTCGTACCCGAACCTGAAGATCCAGACGCGAGCCCAGTTCGAGCAGTCGCAGCAGGCCCAGGTGAACCAGTTGCTCGGCCTCGTTTACGCGCTCCTCGCCCTGGCTGTCCTCATTGCGCTGATCGGGATCGTCAACACCCTCATGCTCTCGGTGTTCGAACGCACGCACGAAATCGGCCTGCTGCGCGCCGTCGGTATGAAACGCCGACAGATCCGGAACATGATCCGATCCGAATCGGTCATCCTCGCCGTGTTCGGCGCCGTCATCGGCATCATCGTCGGCACCGGATTGGGGATCGCGCTCGCCTGGTCGCTCCGGTCGCAGGGGATCACCGACATCGTCGTGCCCTTCACCAGTCTCATCGTCTTCCTGATCCTGGCGGCGGTGCTGGGTTTGATCGCCGCCAGCTGGCCGGCCCGGCGGGCGGCCAAGCTCGACGTCCTCGCCGCCATCGCGGCCGACTGAGCCCAGCGGGCAGGCGTCGCGGGCCCGCTGCGGGTTCGGTCCCCCTGATGCCGAAAGGTCGGTTCGGTACAGTACGGGGATGACCACGACGGCGCGACCGGCACGGGACCCCGGTGCCTTCCGCCTGCCCGGCTACACCATTGCGGTCGGGCCGTTCACCCATATGGCGGCGGAGCGGGATCGGTTGGCGGCACTGCAGTGGCGCAACTTCGACGCCCGCCGGCTCGGGGCGACGGTCGGCGCGGAAATCACCGGTGTGGACCTCACGGCACCGCTGCCCGACGAGGTCGTGGCCGAGCTGCGCCAGGCGCTGCACGACTACAAGGTCATCTTCTTCCGGGACCAGCCACTCGACCCGCACCACCACGTGGCCTTCGCCCGGCGCTTCGGTGACCTGGAGATCCACCCCTTCCTTCCGTCCAACACCGGCGAGCCCGAGCTGGTGCGCTTCGAGAAGACGGCGGAGGTCAGTGGCTACGAGAACTCCTGGCACCACGATGTGACCTGGCGGGCCTGCCCTTCCATGGGGGCGATCCTGCACGCCATCTCGGTGCCGGACGCCGGTGGCGACACCCTGTTCTCGGACATGTACGCCGCCTACGACGGGCTGGAGGAGGCGACGAAGGACGAGATCGATCAGCTGCAGGCGGTGCACGACTTCACCGCGACGTTCGGCCACTCCATGGGAACCGAGGAACGCCGCCGGGCCCAGGAGCAGTACCCGCCGGTGCGCCACCCCGTGGTCTGCACGCACCCGGCGACCGGGAGGCTGCACCTCTACGTCAACCGCCCGTTCGTGAGCCACATTGAAGGCCTCGACCGCGAGGAGAGCGTGGAACTGCTCGATCGCCTGTGTCGGCAGGCCGACGCCCCCGAACACCAGTGCCGGTTCACCTGGACCAAGGATGCCGTGGCCTTCTGGGACAACCGGGCCGTGCAGCACTATGCCTCGAGCGACTACTGGCCGCAGCGCCGCGCCATGGAGCGCGCCTCGGTGATCGGGACGGCGCCCACCCGTTCCTGACGGGTTCGCCGGCCGGCGTCTTAGGCGGGAGGCACCTCTGCCGTCTGCCGCCGGCTCAGAACGGACGTCGGCCCGAGCGACGAATGGGCCATGAGGATGTAGCCCGAGGCCAGGATGATGTAGAGAAGGTTCAGCAGCATGGCCACCGTGCCGCTCCGGCTGGAGCCGAGGCTGCCGAAGACGCCGGGGGCGATCAGCGCGAACACGAGGTAGATGCCGACCGCCAGCGAGACGATCAGCTGCAGCAGGTAGATGAAGCCGACCACCCCCGCGTAGGACTGCATGACCCTCAGGTTGGGCCCGCTCACCTCGCCGTCACCCCGGGCGACCTCGATCCCGCGGCCGAGATGCAGCAACAACACCGCCCCGAAGAGGACGACCAGAAGGCCCCCGATCACGATGGAGCGCGCGATGGAGTTCGTCAGCGGCTCGACGTGCGGCGCAATCACCGAGAAGATCGATGTGACGATCACCACCGAGCCGGCGAAGGTGAGCTGCAGCGTCACGAAGCTCATGCCGAAGAGGTAGACGCTGTGCGATCGCTGCCCCCGCGGGTCCGGTTCGGCTCTGTTCGCCACGATGAGAATGATCGGGACCAACAGCACCAGGGAGAACAGTGCGATGAAGATCGCCACGAAGGCGACGAGCCCCCCGGCGAGGCCCGCGAACTGGCCTGGAATCATGGGCATGAACGACCCCCCGTTCTGGCGACTCATTCGGCGCCGTTCGCACGGTACGCCGCCGCCCGGCCCGGAATGCGGATACCCGCCGGCGGACGGCGCTCGGGCGGTACGGCGATCCTGACCAACCCCCATGTCGGAATCGACCCACCGTAAGCTCGGAGGATGATGAGAACGCGACGTCCCTGGTCCGCCTGCCTTTTGGCCCTCCCGGCCTGCGCCCTGGCGCTTGCCGCGTGCTCGAGCAACCCGTCTCCCTCGACGTCGTCGACGACCACCACGACGGCCCCCACGACCACGTCCACATCCGGGTCGACCTCGACGAGCTCCCCGGCCGGCACCACGTCGAGTACGTCCCCGACCTCGGGCACCCTGGTCCCCCAGACGGCCACCAGCACCGAGTTCTACTCGCCGTCGAAGAACATCAGCTGCGAGATCGACAACAACCTGGGATCGACCACCGCTGCGCTGTGCCTCACCCTGTCACCACCGAAGTCGGTGACGTTGATGACCAACAGCACACTCACCGAGTGCACCGGCACGACCTGCCTCTCCAATGCCGGCACGAATACGCCGACGCTGGCCTACGGGCAGTCCGTCACGCTCGGGCCGTTCACCTGTTCCTCGTCGACGGCGGGCATCAGGTGCACGCTGGCCAACGGCGACGGCTTCCTCATCTCGAGCACGGCGACGACGGCGTTGGGCAATGCCACGGTGGCCGGCGGCTGAGGCTGTCTCAGCGGTGTTGCGGCTCCCTCGAGGCAGGGGTGCCGCCGCTACGGAGGCTCGCCAACTGCACCGGGACAGCCATTCCGTCCGTCCCGGGTTCCGCCGCGCCGTCGGCCGTCACCACCCGGTCCCGCCCGCCGGCCTTGGCGCTCAGGAGCGCCGAGTCGGCCAGCGCGACCACATCGTCGAACTGATCAGCCTGGTCCGAGGACGCGACGCCGAAGCTGACGGTGAAGGGCGGGAGGTCGGCCACGACGACGCGCTCGGCCAGTCGTTCGCGTACCCGCTCCAGGACCTGTCGCGCCTCGTCCACGGGGCACTCGGGGAGAATGACGACGAACTCCTCACCCCCGTAACGGCACGAGAGGTCGACCGGCCGGAGTGAGCTCCGCAGCACCTGCGAGAACGTCCGCAGCGCACGGTCGCCGGCGGCATGGCCGAAGGTGTCGTTCAGACGCTTGAAGTGATCGAGGTCGCCGTAGGCCACCGCGTAGGACGTGTCGGCGTTGTGCAGCTCCCGGACGGCGGTCTCCAGGCTCCTCCTGGTCATCAGTCCCGTCAGGGAGTCGCTGTTGGCCTGCGTCTGGGAGACGGCGAAGGCGCGCAGCATCGCCAGGCGCTCCGATGCTCTCCGTGCCACCACAACCACGTCCTTCTCCACGGCATCCGAAGGCGGCGTGCCGTCCTTCGCCGTCACATGGAAGACCCCGACGGAGTTGCCGCCGATGCTCATCGGGACGCACAGTGCCGAGCAATGCCGGCCTTGAAGGTTGGGGCAGGCGTCGAGCGCGGTGCTGTCGGGGAACACCATGTTCCGCGAGCGCGAGGCGGCGGGGCAGTCCTCGGGCGACATGACCCCACAGCCGATCGTGTCGGCCTGGGTCGAGCTCACCAGCACCTGCTGAAAGTGCGCCTTGCTGGAGTCCGCCAGGAGCAGCTCGGAACGCATGTCGGGCGCCGCCTGGGTCAGTGCCTCGGCGACGACATCGAAGACGGTTGGCTCCGCCCTCGACATCTCCAGTGCAGTCTGCAGGCTCGCCTCGAAGGCGATGCGCCGAGTGATGTCGGACTGCACCGCCTCCTGCCGGGACTGCTCGTGCTCCACGAGCAGCGCATGGCGGGTGATGATCGCGACGACCGTGCCGGCGACGACCAGCCCGATGGCGATGGCCCACAGGAGCTCGTCCCGGGCCCGCAGCGCGGCGGCGTGGGCCTGGTCGGCTGTCGCGGTGAGTTGCGTGCTGATGGTGGTCTGGAGGGACGCGAGTGAGGCGTCGAGTTCCGCCTGGGCCCCCTCCTCCACCGCGGCCAGATGTGCGGTCTGCGTCGTCCTGGGCTGACCCGCCAGGAAGGCGCCGAGGGTGTTCTGCGCAGCGATGAAGGCTGCCATGTGGGCAGGAAGCCCGGGGGCCAGGTCCGCTTCGTCCTGCGACGCCAGGAGGTGTTCGAGGTTGTTGTAGGCCGTGTTCATGTTCTTCGTGTCGATTTCCGCCGCCGGCACGAGCGTGGCGGCCGACGCCGCATTGTTGAACGCCTCGACCGCGAGCACCTGAAATGCCGCGGCGGCGCCGCGCGTGTCCCGGACCGGGCCCTGCAGGACGAGATACCGCTGCGTCAGCTGGCCGGTGAGTGACTCGGCCTCGGACGCGTTGGCCACCCCGAGGAAGGCGCCCGCCAGGGCGATGAGGGTCACGAGGATCCCCACCAGGACGATGGCGCGATGGGGCGCGTACCAGCGCCAGTGACCCAGGGCGGTCTTCGACCCGTCGCTCACGTGGTTCCATATCGGCGCGTCGGAGTGTCGCGATAAGGCGCCATCCGGGTCGGCCGTCGCCCGCAACGGGCGACGAACGGCCGTCATGGCCGTTGCCCACGGACATGATTGCACTCGGGCTGCAAGAGACACGTCCTGAGCGTGGGAGCCCTTTGTACACTGCACCCGTGGCCGATGTCGATCTGGGCAAGATGCACTTCGACCGGCTCGATGACGGGACCGACGCCGACTTCGAGGTCATGCGCCGGGTGCACGAGCGCAACCTGGCCAAGCTCCCGGATCTTCTCCTCTCCATGCTCAGCAGCTTGAAGGGCGATGCCGCCTACCCGGTCGACCGGCTGGAACACAGCGTGCAGACAGCCACGCGCGCCATGCGCGACGGCGCCGACGAGGAGCTGATCGTCTGTGCGCTCCTCCATGATGTGGGCGAGACCCTCGGACCGCTGAATCACGGCCAGGTCGGGGCGGCGCTGCTGCGACCCTTCGTGTCGGAGCAGAACTACTGGGTGCTGGCCCACCACGCCATCTTCCAGACGTACTTCTACGCCCGCCATCTCGGGCTCGATCCCAATGCCCGCGACCAGTACAGGGACAACCCCAACT
The DNA here is from genome assembly GCA_036271495.1 of Acidimicrobiales bacterium. Lineage (GTDB taxonomy): Bacteria > Actinomycetota > Acidimicrobiia > Acidimicrobiales > RAAP-2 > Bog-473. The sequence continues at coordinate 6,554 of DATBAO010000026.1, read as the reverse complement.
ACCAGGCCTGTGTCGATTTCACGACCAACTGGGACGAGGTGTCCTTCGACGCGCACTATCAGTCCGAGCCGCTCTCCACCTTCGAGCCCATGGTGCGGAGTGTGCTCTCCCGGCCGTGGGCGCCGCCCGGCACGACCTGAGCGTCCGGACGGGAGCGATCCCGTCCGAAGTGCGAAGATGCCCCCATGGCAGACAAGAAGAAGGTCGTCGTCTGGGGGACGGGATTCGTGGGGAAGATGATCATCCCCGAGGTGCTGCGCCACCCCAACTTCGATCTGGTCGGGGTCGGTGTCAGCGACAAGGACAAGGTTGGTCGCGATGCGGGTGACATCTGCGGCATCGGATCCATCGGAATCACGGCCACCGACGACCTCGATGCACTGATCGCCCTCCGTCCCGACGCCCTGGTGCACTACGGGCCCACGGCCGGCCAGGCGGACGCCAACATCCGGGACATGGGCGCCTTCCTGCGCGCCGGCATCGACGTGTCGTCGACGGCCATGACCCCGTGGGTCTGGCCGCACATGAAACTCAATCCGCCGTCGTGGATCGACCCCATCACCGAGGCGTGCGCAGAGGGTGGCGCCACCTGTTTCACCACCGGCATCGACCCCGGCTTCGCCAACGACCTCTTCCCGATGACCCTCATGGGCCTGTGCGCCGAGGTGCGCAAGGTCAAGGCGCTCGAGCTGGTGGACTACATCAACTACACGGGTGCCTACGAGGACGAGATGGGCATCGGGCGCCCACCGGAGTTCACGCCCCTCCTGGAGCACACCGACATCCTCGTCATGTCGTGGGGTGCCACGGTGCCGATGATGGCCCACGCCGCCGGGATCGAGCTCGACGCCATCACCTCGACGTGGGACAAGTGGGTGACCCCCGCGCCGATCACCACCGCCAAGGGCGTCATCAACGCGGGCGAGGTGGCCGCTATCCACTTCACCATCAACGGGATGTACAAGGGCGAGCCCCGCATCTGCCTGGAGCATGTCAACCGGGTGGGCACCGACGCCGCGCCCGACTGGCCCCGCGGCACGCAGGACGACGTCTACCGGGTGGAGATCGAGGGCACACCGTCCATCACCCAGGAGACCGCATTCCGCTTCACCGACGGTTCTGGTCGCGACGCCGCGGCCGCCGGCTGCCTGGCCACCGGGCTGCGCGCCCTCAATGCCGTGCCTGCCGTCAACGACCTGCCGCCCGGCTGGGCCACCGCCCTGGATCTGCCGCTCATCCCGGGGGCGGGGACCATCCGCTGAGCACCGGCGTGGCACCGCGACCCGACCAGTCCGATCACGCCGACGCCGGGACGCCCGCACCCTCGTCGGCTCCCTTCGCGCCGGGGTCGGTGTCGATCCGGCTGTACCCGCACAACGAGCTTCCCGCCGAGGCCATCGTCGGCGAGCTCCGCGCCCAGGCCCGCCTTGCCCTGGCCACCGGCTTCGACGGTGTCATGACGAGCGAGCACCACGGCGGCTTTGCCGGCTACATGGCGCAGCCGCTGCAGATGGCCTCCTTCATCCTCGGTGACAGCGCCGAGGGCTGGGCCGCGGCGGCACCGCTCCTGCTTCCCCTCCGGTCGACGGCACTCGTGGCCGAAGAGGTCGCCTGGCTGCGGGCGCGCCACCCCGGTCGCGTCGGGCTCGGTGTGGCGGCGGGGGCCCTGCCCCTGGATTTCGAGGCCATCGGCGTGTCGCAAGCGGATGCGGTCGACCGCTTCAAGGCCGAACTCCCTCGACTGGTGGCCATGCTGCGGGGCGAGCAGTTGGGCCAGTTGGAGGGGGACCCCGCTCTCGCGGCGTGCCGGCAGGCGCCGGTGCCCGTGCTCAGCGCCGCCGTCTCGGTGACCGCGGCGGTCCGGGCGGCGACGTGTGGCGCGGGGATCCTGATGGAGGGCATGTCGGCGCCGGAGAGACTGGCCCGCCTGACCCAGGCCTTCGGCGCCGCCGGAGGCACGGGCGCCAAGGTGCTGATCCGCCGGGTCTGGCTCGGCCGGGTGCGCTCCGGGCTGGTCGAGGACCAGCGCGCCGTCTACGAGAGTTACGCCTCCGGCGCCTCCTCCTTCGGCGCAGATCAGACCGTGGCGTCCGATGACCCCGATGAGGTGGCGCAAGGCCTGGTGGCGGCCATGCGGGCGGTCGGCGCCGACACGATCAATCTCCGGGTGCAGCTCCCGGGCATGGCTCCCGAGCACGTGCGGGAGCAGATTGAGCAGATCGCGTCCACCGTCATCGGGCCGTTGAAGAGCGCCCTGTCCTCCCCGGTCGCGCGCGCCTAGCGAATCGGCGTCCACCCGCTGGAGAGGTGGTTCCCGCCGTCCACGTCCAGCGTGATGCCAGTGATCTGCCGCGCGTCGTCGGACAGGAGGAAGCAGACCGCCGCTGCGATGTCCTCCGCCTCGGTGAGCCGGCCCAGCGGCAGCGCCGATCCCGCCGCCGTCCCGCCGTCGCCCTTCCAGATCGGTCGTGTCGCCGTGGTGCGCACCAGGCCGGGGCTCACCGCGTTGAGGCGCACACCCTGGCTGGCCAGGTCGGCGGCGATGGTGCGTGTCATGGCGTTCAGCGCGGCCTTGGCCGCGGCGTAGGACACCATGGCCGACGTGGTCTTGCGGGGGGAGCCGCTGGAGATGGTGACCACCGAGCCCGCGTGATCGGCCAGCCCTCGAGCGAGCGCAGCGCGGATGAGGGCGAGGGTCGGCCACGTATTGAGCCGGAACGTCTCGAGGAGCTGCTCCTCGCTGATGGCGTCGAACGAATGCGGGTGAGGGGCGCCGCCGACGGTGCTGACGATCAGGTCGATGCGGCCGAACGCCTCCATCGCCCGGTCGGTGAGCCGAGCGATGGCTGGTTCGGTGTCCATCGACCCGACGACACCGACGACGTCCAGCCCTTCGGCGCGCAAGGCAGCCTCGGTCGCCGCGACCCGGTCCTGGTCGCGGCCGTTGATCACGACCGCGGCGCCCTCGCGAGCCAGCCGGACGGCGCACGAGCGCCCGATGCTCGGATCGGCGGTCGAGCCGGTCACGATGGCCACCCGACCCGAGAACCGTTCCTTGCGGCGAACGGTGATGGTGCCCGCCCCGCCTGTTTCGTCCCCGTCGCCCGGTCCCATTTCTGCATCTTGTCCCACGGCGTCACCCCGTCGCCATGCGGTGGCTGCGGGCATGCGATCCTCCCCACAGACTTCCCCACAGCGCGGCACATCGGCCCGTTGAGCGCTGCATGTCCCTCCGTTTCACCGTCGATGGTTAGGTTGAGGGCATCGCGCTCGAGCCCCCTCCACCATTGCGGACCCGCGTCTCCGAGATCCTCGGGGTGGACTACCCGTTGGTCCAGGCCCCGATGGGGTTCATTGCGCGGGCGCAGCTGGCTTCCGCCGTTTCGGATGCCGGTGCGTTCGGCATCATCGAAACCTCTTCTGGCCGTCTCGATGAAGTCCGGGACGAAATGGCCGCGATGCGTGAGAGGACGGACAAGCCTTGGGGTGTCAACATCGCCCAGATGTTCGTGACCGACCGCAACATCGTCGATTTTGTAGCCGAACAGGGCGTCACGTTCGTCACCACCTCGGCGGGGAATCCGGATCGCTACACCGAACAACTCCATGATGCTGGGATCACGGTGTTCCACGTGGTCCCGTCGTTGCGCGCGGCGCAGAAGGCGGTGGACGCGGGCGTCGACGGGCTGGTGGTCGAGGGCGGTGAGGGTGGCGGCTTCAAGAGCACGAAGCCCGTCTCGACGATGGTCTTGCTGCCCCAGATCTGCGGGGCGTTCGATCTGCCCGTCATTGCGGCAGGTGGGATCATCGACGGCGTCTCCATGGCGGCCGCCTTCGCCTTGGGCGCTGAAGGCGTCCAGATGGGGACGCGCATGGTCAGCGCGGCGGAATCACCCGTGCACGAGAACTACAAGCGATTGGTGACCGACGCCGATGCCACCGACACCGTGATGCTCAGCGCCCACTCGAGCCCGGCCTATCGGGTGATGCGGACCCCGTTCAGCGAAAGCCTCGAGCACGAAGAGTCGGTGGTCATGGGCCGTACCGTCGGCATGGACGGGGTCCTCAAGCTCTATTTCGAGGGTGATCTCGACGCCGGCTTCGCCTTCGGTGGCCAGGTGGCGGGCCGGGTGGCGGAGGTCCTTCCCGTGGAGCAGATCGTGTACGACACGGTGCGCGAGTTCTACGAAGTGGTGACCGCGCTGGGTGGATTCCTTCCCGACCAGCGCACGCACTGAGCAGCAGACGGTCCAGCGACGACGCGCCGCGTCACCTTGCCCTGTGACGGCATGGCCCAGGTATGCGCAGAGGGGCACTCCCGCGTCCACGACATACTCCACCTATGCGATTGGGCCTCGCGCACCATTTCGGATGGGCCGTGGCCGTGACGGCCGCGGAGAACCACACCGTCGTTGATCGGCGAAGAATCGAATTGGTGGAGCCCGGCCTTCCGCCGGCACCGATCCACCATGAGGGAGGTGCGTTCCCTCTTCATGAGCCGGCGGAGCCGCTTGACGACGATGCTCTTTCGGCGCTCGTCGCAGAAGTGTGCGCGTCGACGTACAGGACTGCGGCGGCGGCGCTCGACGCGCTCGCGGCAGACGTATCCGAACCGATCACCTCCATGTCGCTTCGGGCGTGGCCGGCTGACTTTCCAACGGACATTGCCGTTCTCCGCCGCGTGCCCTACGAGAGCAGGGCCGACTCAATCATGTACCTCGAAGTCTTGGCTGAGTTGGCCGGCGAGCGCAGTTGGACCGTGCACCTGTACGACGCCAAGGACGTTGAGAGAGAGGCCACGCGCGTGCTGGGACCACGCACGGACTCTGTCCTTCATGGTCCGCGGAGAATACTGGGACCACCCTGGTCGAAGGATCATCGGATGGCGTTGGCCGCGACGATCGTGGCGGAATTGGGCGAGTCGGCGACAGCGAGTTGACCGGGCGACAGGTCGGGGCAAGCCGAATTGGGTTCGCTCTTGCGCCAGAGGGGCCCTTCTCCGTTGCACGAAATCGCTCGAATCCGGCCGTCCGTCGCATCGAACGGGAGAGCACACTCAGCGACGCATACGAACAGCGCGTTCAGAGTAGGTGTGTGGGCAGTGGTGAACGCACATGAGTAGCCTCCGAGTTGCAGGGCACTTGGCCCCAAGGTTTCGAATAATTTGGAGGAAACTCAGAAAATGACTCTCGCTCCCGAGGTGCTCGAGGGACTCGCTGTTGTGGACGCCGACTCGCATTTCACCGATGTCGACGACCTCTGGACCACGCGGGCACCGGCGGCCTACAAGGATCGGGTCCTCCATGTCGAGGAGGTCGACGGGGAACGCCAGTGGGTCATCGAGGGGATGCCGGTCGGAAAAGCAGGCGGCGGAAGCACGATCGACAAGGCAGGCGTGAAGCACCCCTTCCTCGAATCGCTTGTCGAATGGGATTTCGAGCGGGCCCACACTGCCGCCTGGGACGTCGACGCCCGCCTCGAGATCAACGACGCCCTAGGCATTCAGCACCAGGTGCTCTATCCCAATTCGCTCGGATTGGGCGGCCAGACCTTGGGCGAGGTGAAGGACCTTGCACTGCGTCGCCTGTGTCTCGAGATCTTCAACGATTCCCGCGCCGAGATCCAGGAGCGCACCAACAACCGCCTGCTGCCCATGCCGATCCTCCCAGCATGGGACATCGATGAATGCGTCCGCGAGGCCAAACGAATCGCAGAGCTCGGGCTGCGCGGCATCAACATGACTTCGGATCCCCAGGACCTCGGCTCCCCGGACCTGGCGAACAAAGCCTGGGACCCCCTCTGGGAGGTCTGCTCCGATCTTGAGCTCCCGGTCCACTTCCACATCGGATCGAGCCTGACTGCCATGAACTTCTACGGCCAGTACTTCTGGGAGTCCCAGGACGAGTACGTCAAGCCGGCCATCGGCGGTTCCATGCTGTTCATCGGGAACGCCCGCATGGTGATCAACACGATCTTCTCGGGACTGTTCGACCGTTTCCCCAAGCTCAAGATGGTCTCCGTGGAGAGCGGGATCGGCTGGATCCCCTTCATCCTCGAGACGATGGACTGGGAGTTGCCGGAGAACGCGCCGGTGCAGGCAGCCGCACTGGAGCGCATTCCTTCGGACTACTTCAAGACGAACTGGTACGGCACCATGTGGTTCGAGAACGGACGCGGAGACCTCCAGCAACTGGTGGACAAGGTCGGCGAGGACAACATCCTCTTCGAGACCGACTTTCCCCACCCCACCGCTCTCTGGCCCAAGCCTCTCGATCACGTTCACGAGGCCATGGCGTCCCTTCGTCCTGAATCGCGTCGCAAGATCATGGGTGAGAACGGAAGCAAGCTCTACCGTCTCGGCTGATTCGTCGGGAAGGACCCGCCTGGTCAATGGGTCCGTGCCCTGGGCGTTCTCGCGTTGCGCGGAGCCGGCACCGGGATCACACGGTTCCCGGTGTCCACCTCAACGCTCCTCGGTGATGCTTGCCGACCGCCCGCCCGGATGGAATGATGCCGGCCCATAGCTGACACCGGTGTCAGCGATGGGGGGAGGG
>DATBAO010000025.1:0-32652 GCA_036271495.1 Acidimicrobiales bacterium | reverse complement strand
GCTTGCCCCACACGATGGCGCTGGGCCGGACCGGTGCCGCGGCCAGGCGGGTCAGCGTGCCCGTCGAGCGCTCCATGAGGAGGGAGCGCATGCCGAGCCCACTCCCGATGAAGAGGAAGACCACGGCGATGGACGGTGCGAAGTAGTCCAGCACGGCCTTGCCCCCGTTGCCGAGCGTGCTGGCCGACACCGAGAGTGCGGCCAGGTGGGTGGCGGTCCCCGGCTCGAGGCGGCCGGCGTAGAGGCGGCTGGCCAACCCCGCCGCCAGCGACTCGGCGTACTGCTGCCCGATCAGCGCGCTGGCCCGGTCCACGATCTCGAACCCGGGAGACGGTGTGGCCCCCGGCGCCACCATCGGGATCATGAGGTGCGACAGCGAGGCCTGGCCCCGGTGCAGGATCACGCCGCCGGCCAGGGTGCCGTCCGCCACCTCGCGCTTCACCGTCGCCTCGTCGGGGACGACCCGCACCGAGACGTTGGCCGGGAGCTGGCTGGCGTGCGCCGCAGCGCGCAGGAGGGCCGGAGAGGCGCCCGACACCCCGATCGGGAGCGCGCCGGTGGAGGAGTTCCCCGCAAAGGCGAAGCCGAGAATGGCGGCGATGGCGAGGGGGGCCACCAGGCACGTGATGACGGCTGAGCGGTCGCGCACCCGCCGGCGCAGTTCGTTGAAGGTGATGACGAACGCGGTCAGACGCCGTGTCCCCGCGTGTGTCGCCCGCTCCCCACCGGCAAAAACTAGCTTTGCCGGTCATGATCACGCTGGAGCCTGTGGGATTCGTCGTCGGCGGCCGCTCCGAGGCGATCGACGACGACTGGGGCGCCGTCGAGGCCGTGCTGCGCCTCGACGGCGCGCGGTTCGGCCCCGATGCGGTGGCCGGGCTCACGGACTTCTCCCACCTGGTGGTGGTCTTCCAGTTCCACCTGGTCGATCCGGCCGACGTTCAGGCCGGGGCCCGCCACCCGCGGGGGAATCGGGACTGGCCCGAGGTCGGGATGTTCGCCCAGCGGGCCAAGATGCGGCCCAACCGGCTCGGGGTGTCGACCTGTCGCCTCACGGCCGTCGAGGGTCTCGACCTGCACGTGCAGGGACTCGACGCCGTCAACGGCACGCCGGTGCTCGATGTGAAGCCGTTCATGCTGGAGTTCGAGCCGGCCGCCGCCGCCGTCCGTCAGCCGGCATGGGCCACCGAGCTGATGCGCGGCTACTACTGACGCGTCGCTCCCGCTCCGTTCCACTGGGAACCGGCGTGTAGCTTGCCCTGATGCACTCGCCGAACATCCTCGTGATCATGACGGACGAGGAGCGCTACCCGCCCCCGTACGAGGACGCGTCCATGGCGCGCTTCCGACGGGAACAACTCGGCGCCCGCCAGTCCCTGCGCGACGGCGGCCTCGAGTTCCACCGGCACTACGCGGGCTCCACGGCCTGCCTGCCCAGCCGGACCACCCTGTTCACGGGCCAGTACCCCTCCCTGCACGGCGGGACGAACACCGACGGCATGGCGAAGAAGGCCAACGACCCCTCCATGGGGTGGCTCGACCCCAACTCGGTGCCGACGCTCGGCGACTGGTTCCGGGCCGGCGGCTATGAGACGCACTACCGGGGCAAGTGGCACATCTCGCACGCCGATCTGCTGATCCCGGGCACGCACGAGGGCCTGATGGCCTCGGACGACGAGGGGCAGCCGATTCCCGCCGCGGTGGCGGCCTACAAGGGGGCCGACCGGCTCGATCCCTTCGGGTTCTCGGGCTGGATCGGCCGCGAGCCGCACGGGGCGGCCAAGGCCGACTGTGGCACCGTGCGCGACGGCGTGTTCGCCGAGCAGGTGGTCGAGCTCTTCGGTGAGCTAGCCGGCGCCCGCCGCGACGGGCCGTGGCTGGCCGTGGCTTCCTTCGTCAACCCCCACGACATCGCGTTCAACGGGTGGGCCTGGGAGGCGCTGCTCGGCTACGGGCCGATCGACGACGACACGCTGCCCTCCATTCCCGAGGCGCCCTCGCAGGCGGACTCCTTCTCCGGCAGGCCGGCGTGCCAGGAGGCGTTCGCCAAGGCCTGGCCCGCCATGCTCTACGAGCAGTCGACGGACGAGGCCTACCGTCGGCTCTATTACCACCTGCACAAGTTGGTGGACCAGGCCATCGGGCGCATCCTCACGGCGTTGGACGAGTCCGGCATGGCCGACGACACGGTGGTCGTGTTCACCTCCGACCACGGCGACCTGGTCGGAGCCCACGGCGGGCTCATGCAGAAGTGGTACAACGCCTACGACGAGGCCATCCGGGTCCCGCTGGTGGTGCGCGGCCCCGGCATCGTGGCGAAGGGGGAGGGTGTGCAGACGCCGACCAGCCACGTCGACCTGTTGCCGACGCTGCTCGGGCTGGCGGGCATCGACGTCGAGAAGGCGGCCGCGCTGGTGGCGATCGAGCACGACGAGACGCAGCCACTCCCGGGCCGCGACCTCAGCCCGGTGCTGCGCGGGTCGGTGGCGGGCGACGCGCTGGCCGAGCCGCTGTACTTCATGACCGAGGACGACGTCGGCCGGGGTCTGACGCCCGTGAGCATCGTGAGCGGCAAGTCCTATGAGCCCGTCCCGTACCCCTCGCACGTCGAATCCGTGATCACGTCGCTGCCGGCGGGCGCGGGCGACGGCGCCGACGTGTGGAAGCTCAACCACTACTACGAGCGCCTCGACGAGTTCGACCGGGCGCACGGGCTGCCCCAGAATCCCTTCGCACCACCCGCGGCCGAGTCGGCGTGGGAGCTGCACAACCTGACCGCCGATCCCGAGGAACGGCAGAACCGGGCCACCGACGCACCCGACGTGGTGCGGGACCTGCAACGCGTGCTGGAGCACCAGCGCGAGACGAAGCGCCGCCTGCCCCAGATGCGGAACCGCTCGGCCTGAGCCAGCCGCGCCGGTGCGGCGCGGCGCTACTCGAAGCTCGGCCGGCGGTCCCGGGTGCGCTTGAGCTCGAAGAAGCCGTCGGTCCCGGTGCAGAGCAGCACGCCGTCCCACAGCCGACCCGCCGCTTCGCCCTTGGGCGCCGGCGTCACCACCGGTCCGAAGATGGCGAGCCCGTTGTAGTGGATGACCGGCGTGCCCACGTCGTCGCCGACCGGGTCCATGCCCGCCCGGTGGGAGGCCTCGAGCGCGTCGTCGAACTCGTCCGAGGTGGCCGCGTCGGCCAACGAGGCCGGCATGCCCAGCTCGGCCAGCGCCTCCGCCAGGACGGCCTCGGCCTCCCCTTCGGCCCGCCCGCGCTTCTCCAGGTGGAAGCGGTTGCCGATGGCGGTGTAGAGCGGCAGCAGGATGTCCGGGCCCTTCATCTGCTCGGCGGCGATGCAGACGCGCACCGGGCCCTTGGCCTTCGCCATGCGTGCCTTGTACTCGTCGGAGAGCTCGTCCCGGCCGGCGTTGAGGATGGCCAGCGACATCACGTGCCACCGCGTGTGGATGTCGCGCACCTGCTCGACCTCGAGCATCCAGCGCGAGGTGATCCAGGCCCACGGGCACAGCGGGTCGAACCAGAAGTCTGCGGTATCGAGGTTGCTCATGGGATACCTCCGTCGACGCGCAGGATGGCGCCGGATGTGTAGGACGAGGCGTCGGTGGCGAAGTACAGCGCAGCGCCCACGATCTCGTCGGGTTGCCCCGCCCGCCCGAGGGCGTGGTTCGGCATCCCCCGTTCGAGGATGGCCGGGTCCCACGCCTTGGCGATGTCGGTGAGGAACGGGCCCGCCATGATGCAGTTGACGCGCACCGATGGGCCGAACGCCTTGGCGAAGCCCTCGGTCAGCGCATTCAGCCCGGACTTGGCCGCGTCGTAGGGCAGCATGTCCGGTGCGGGTCGCAGGGAGCCGGTGCTCGAGACGTTGATGATGGATCCACCATACGGGCCGTCCGCCATCCTCGTGCCGACGAGGGCGGTGAGTCGGAACGGCCCTTTCAGGTTGACGCCGAGCACCTTGTCCCACAGCTCTTCGCTGACCGAGGCCAGGTCGGGGTAGAGCGGCGACATGCCGGCGTTGTTCACCAGCACGTCGACGCGACCGAAGGTGTCGTAGGCCTGCTCGACCAGGCCGTCGATCTCGTCCCAGTGCCCGATGTGGCAGGCCACGGGGAGCGCGCGCCGGCCCTTGGCCTCGACCTCGGCCGCCACCGCGCGGCAGGCCTCGAGCTTGCGGCTCGTGACGACGACGTCGGCGCCCGCATCGGCGAACGCCAGCACCATGGAGCGCCCGAGCCCGCGGCTGCCGCCGGTCACCAGCGCCACCTTGCCGGTGAGCGGCCCGTCCGTCATGACAGGAGCGCCGCGACGGCGTGGGTGACGGCCTTGCCCATCGGGATGTGCAGCGACTCGTTGGGCCCGTGGGCGTTGGAGCCCGGCCCGAGGACGCCGGTCGCCACGAACTGGGTGCCGGGGAAGCCGCGCTGCAGGTCGGCCAGGAACGGGATGGAGCCGCCCTCGCCGACGAGGCCCGGCTCGCGCCCGAAGCGCTCCCGGGAGACGGCCGACAGCGTCGCCGCGAGGGCGGGCTCGAGGGGCGGCGCGATCCAGCCCTGCGCCGCCGCCTCCATGTCGATGGTCACATGGGCCCCCTCGTCGGTCCGCAGGGCGGAGATCAGCGCGTCGGTCGCCACCTGCGCGTCGACGTCGGGCGGGAGGCGCAACGAGAACTTGAGCGTGGTCGAGGGGCGCAGGACGTTGCCGCCGTCCTGCGGCTTGGGCATCCCGTCGGCGCCCGTCACCTCCAGCGCGGCACCCCACGTGCGCGCCGTGAGGCGGTCGACCGGGTCGGGCGTCAGCAGGTGCAGGCCGTCCACGATCGGTGCCGCGCTGTCGGGGAACTCGGCCGCCAGTGCGGTCAGGTTGGCCCGGTGCGCGTCGGGGATCCCCGCCCCCAGCAACTCCGGCAGGAGGATGCGGCCATCCGTCTCGTCCTCTATCTGCGACAGCATGCGGCGCAGGATGCGGAACGAGGACGGCACCACGCCGCCCCCCTGGCCGCTGTGGATGCCCTCGGTCAACACATCGACCTTCACCGTGGCGACGACGTTGCCGCGCAGCGACGACGTCAACCAGAGGCGGTCGTAGCTGAGCCCACCCGAATCGAGGCAGATCACGAGCCGCGGCGTGCCGATGCGGTCCTTGAGGTTCTCGAGGTGCGCCGCCAGGTCGGGGCTACCGCTCTCCTCGCTCGCCTCAATGAGCACGAGGACGCGGCCCTGGCCGCCGCCCGCCGCCACCAGGCCGGTCACGGCGGCGAACGTCGCGTAGCCGTCGTCCGCCGTCCCCCGGCCGTAGAGGAGGTCGCCCTCGCGCACGGGCTCCCACGGCCCGAGCCCGCTGCGCCACTGGCCGAGTGGCGGCTGCTTGTCCATGTGCCCGTAGATGACGATGGGCTCGCCGGTGCCGCCGTTGTCGATGAGCAGCACCGGCGTGCGGCCTGGCAGCGTGACGATCTCGACCTGCAGCGCGGGCTCCTGGTCCTTGACCCACGTCGCCAACAGCTCCGCCGCCGCAGCGATGGCGCCGCGTTCCTCCCAGTCCGGGTCGAAGGCGGGGGAGAGGCACGGGATCGTCGTGTACTCGCTCAGCGCGGGGAGGATCCGCTTCTCCCAGGCGGCATCGATGTCGATCATGCGCCGGTCATGCCCCCACGAGTGCGGCCAGGCGGTCGAGCGACTTGGACATGCCGACGGCGGTGTGCTGCCCGATTTTGGGGCTCTTCAAGAAGAAGGCCTGCTTGTCCTCGCTGAGGTCCCACGACTCGGTCACCCTGGTCCCGCCGTCGACCGGCTCGAGCTCGTAGCGCCAGATCCGCCCGCCGAGGAAGCGGCCGAGCGGCCCCGACAGCACGGTCTGCCAGGCGATGCGGCGGTCCTGCTCGAACTCCACCACGGTGTTCGTCACGGTGTACGGCACGCCCATCTTCATCGACATGCCGAAGGTCGAGCCGAGCGTCAGGTTCTGCGCCGCGCCCGCCTTGGCCTTGACCAGTTGCCCCGAGCCGTCGAACTCGGGGTGGCGCGTGGCGTCGGCGACCAGGGCGAAGAGGGACGCCGCCGGCGCGTCGATGACGCGGTCCACGCTGACGACGGTGTGCTGGGGGCTCTGCGCCATGACTGACCTCCGGTTCGGCGACTCGACGGCGAGACTAGATGGCATGGGTGACCAGGTCACCCAGCTGCACCCACTCCAGGGTGGCGGCGTGGGTGGCGGCCAACACGACCGGCGGGGCCATGCCCGCCTCGAACGCCTCCTGCCAGCGGGGCGCACACAGGCACCACTGGTCGCCGGGCTGCAGGCCGGCGAAGCCGAACTCGGGATGCGGTGTCGACAGGTCGTTGCCCACCGAGGCGGAGAAGGCCAGGAACTCGGCCGTGACCCGGGTGCACACGGTGTGGACGCCCACGTCCTCGGCTCCCGTGTTGCAGCAGCCGTCCCGGTAGAAGCCCGTGACGGGATCGAAGTTGCAGGGCTCGAGTGCTTCGCCGAGGACGTTCTGGGCCATGGGTCATTTCAACACGACCGGGGTCCTGTGCCGCAAACGGCCTGGGCCGGGTGGGTGTGGTCAGGGCCCGGAGACGGGGGTGCCGTCGAAGCGGTCGACCCAGGCGAACGAGCTGACCGGGGCGCGGGTGAGCCGGCGCGCCGCGGCGACGGGGCGGCCGAGCGCCACCAGCGCGGCCACTGCCACCGTGTCGGGGATGCCGAACAGCGCGCGCACGTCGTCCTCGCGCCGCACGGGCATGGTGGTCATCACGCCGCCCAGGCCCTCGGTCCGGGCCGCGAGGAGGAGGCTCCACACGAACGGGTAGATGGACGCGCCGCCGGCGAACGTGTAGCGGGGCAGGTCGCGGTCCACGGCCGCCAGCGCGCTGAGGTCGGCCAGGACGAGCAGGAGGGCGGGCGCCGTCTCGAGTGTCTCGGCGAAGCCCGGGGAGGCGGCACCGGCTTCGGCGAACGGTGCCGCGTTGGCGACCGCGGCGGCCTCGGCGGCGCGGTCGGTGACCGGCGCCCAGGGCACCAGCCCGGCGGACACCATCGACAGGTACTCGTACCACCCGCTCAGGTACAGCTCGCGCAGGGCGACGCGGGTGCCGGGGTCCTTGACGACGATCACGCGCCAGCCCTGCCGGTTGCCGCCGCTGGGGGCGAAGCGCGCGGTGTCGAGGAGGCGGGCCAGCACCTCGTCCTCGACAGGCTCGGGGTGGAACTGGCGGGCCGCCCCGGTGCTGCGCAGCGTCTCGACGAGGTCCAGGTCCACCGGTTGCCCACCGTAGCGGCCGGCGGGTAAGAGTGCGGGTGTGACGGCACCGATCCGCGGGCTCTCCCGCTGGCCGCTCGTCGTGGCGCCCATGGCCGGGGGGCCGTCAACGGTGGACCTGGTCGTGGCGAGCGCCCGGGCGGGCGCGCTGGGCTTCCTGGCCGGCGGGTACAGGACGCCGACCGCCCTGGCCGAGGAGATGGCTGCGGTCCGGGTGGCCGGCATCGACACGTTCGGCGTCAACCTCTTCGTTCCGGGCGAGCCCACGACCCAACGCGCCGCGCTGGCCCGTTACCTGACCCGGCTCGAGGCTGAGGCGGAGGCGCTCGGGGTGACGCTGGGCGAGGCGTCGTGGAACGACGACGACTACCCGGGCAAGCTCGAGGCCGTCCTCGCCGCACCGCCGGCCGCGGTGAGCTTCACCTTCGGGATCCCTTCGGTGGCCACTGTGCGCGCCGTGCAGGCGGCGGGGTCCGCCGTCGTGCTCACCGTGACGACGCCGGAAGAGGCGGCATTGGCCCTGCAGGCCGGGCCCGACGCCCTGGTACTGCAAGGGGACGAGGCGGGCGCCCACCGGGGCAGCCTGGACAACGACGACCGCCCGGACCAGGACCGGCCCGTGCGGGCGCTCCTCGCCGCCGTACGGCGGCGCACGCTGGTGCCGCTCGTGGCCGCCGGTGGGGTGGCCGGGCCCGAGGACGTGGCTGAACTGCTGGGCCGGGGGGCCGACCTGGTCCAGGCGGGCACGGCCTTCCTTCGCTGTCCCGAGAGCGGCGCGCCGGCGCAGCAGAAGGACGCCATAGGTTCGGGCTCGTTCGGGCGGACCGCCGTGACCCGCGCCTTCAGCGGCCGGCGGGCCCGGGCGCTCGTCAACGCCATGGTGCGGGACTACCCGACGGCGCCGGCGGCGTACCCCGAGATCAACGGCGCGACGCGGCCGCTCCGCGCCGCGGCGGCGCGTGCCGGCGACCGGGAGCACATGAGCCTCTACGCCGGGACCGGGTTCGCCCGGGCCGAGGCGGGGCCGGCCGCGGCGGTCGTCGAGCGGCTGGTGTCAGGATTGAGCGGGTGAGCGGCCCGCGGCGGAAGAAGACCATCGAGTTCACGCCGCCCGAGAGCACCGCGGTGGCTGACTCGTTGCAGACGTTGCGCGCCGCCGGCGACGGGTGGATCAACCTGATGCCCGGCATCGACGAGGAGGCGTCCGACATCCACCCCCGAGCGGGGCTGTTCGCGTTCTTCGGGAACACGGCGGCGCCGGTGACCATGACCACGCTGATGCCTCCCAAGAAGGACCGCAGTGAGACCGAGGGGGTAACGATCGGCATCATGCACCCGACGGGAGGCAAGGCCGTGGAGCGACTGGCCGAGGCGGGCGTGACCGTTCCCGAGGGCTGGGTGGTGCGTCAGGACCACGCACGGAGGGGCCTGCTGTTGCAGTCCCCCGTGGTCGTGGCCGAATCGGACGTCGTGGCGTGGTCGCTGCGGGCCGGCACCGCGCTGTGCCGGGCCGAGATGACGGGCCGTTGGCGTGCGGTCATCTACCTTCCCTGACGCGCCAATCGATCTGGGGCGCCGCGCCTCAGTCTCGCCGGGCGTGCTTTCCGGGCTGCCCGTCGCGTTCGGCCGGTTGGGTGTCGCCCGGATCGGGTGCGTGGAGATCGCTCGGCCCGGGATCGTCGACCGCGTCGTGAAACTCTGCGGCCGCGCCGGTCGCGTCCGCTGACTTCTGGCAATTGAGGCACGGGTTCAGCACCTGCCGCCACTCGGCCTTCGGCATCGCCTTCATGGCCTGGGTGGGCCTGTCGCAGAGCGTCTCACCGGGCACACCTTGCAGGTGCCACGTCCGCAAGCGGTCCAGATCCGTCCTCTGGACCCATACCGTGCTCGCCGACATGACTGCAGGTTACGGGGAAGCTGGCCGAAGTGGGCAGGGCGCGTCCCGGCCCAGCCCGGCACGCTCGTGATCAGGGCCGATCGGATCCTGCCCGCGCGAGCCGTTGCTCCCGTGCATGCAGCGAGGTGGGGGTTGCCCGCTGGACAAGAAGGCGGTGTCGCTTGGCGAGCAGGTGATCTCTCGGCACCGGCCTCGCCCGTTTGGAGGGAGCGCATCTCCCTACAGGAACTCCTCGGATGCTTGGCGCGCTACGAGGTCACGGGAAAGGGGGCGCGGGCGCGGTCGACCAGGGTCGCCTGCATCGAGTCGCTTCCCGTGGTGCCGGCGCCCGTCGGCTGAGCACCCGTCCCCTGCCAGACGGCCTGCCGTAGCTCGTCGAGCAGGAGCTCGACAGCAGAGGCGTCGGCACTGAGCCGCAATCGCCCCTCGTGTCGTTCCGAGCGCACCAACCCGTTCTCGCGCAACACCTTGACGTGCATGCTCACGGTGGGCTGGGCCAGCCGGAAGAGCAGCGCCAACTCGCCCACCGTGCTCGGCGCACTCGCCAGGGAGTGCAGCAGGGCGAGACGGGTCGGGTCAGCCACCGCCTTGAGCCGTCGGGCCACCGACTCGGTGCGCGCCCGGGCGACGACGTCGCTCTGGTCGACGCCCGTTCCGATGGTCACGAGGCCGGCGACCTCCATGTACATGCTCGAGCCGAAGAAGAGGCAGGGGACGAAGAGCAGCGGCTGGCCCGCCTCCACGTTGGCCAGGATCTCGGGCAGGCGCTCGTCCAAGATGTCACAACCTCTCGGTATGAAGGACTCCAGTGATCGCCCTCGTTCGTACTGCGCCATGAGGTGTCGCCCGGCTTCTTCAATGACAGGCAGCGCCTGTTGCCACATGTCGTTGACGGGCGCCCAGACCTCTTGGAGGATCCCGAGGTACGACTGCAGCAGTGCGGGCGACTCCCGGAGCTTGCGGAAGCGGCCGAGGAGTATCGCTCGGTCTTCGGGGCTCTCCGAGGGCATGGCCAAGTCGAGCGGGACGGTGGGCACCGCCGTCTCGATGGCAGCCCACAGCTCGTCCGGGTCCGTTGCGCCGACCGCACCCGCGTGCTGTGCCAAGACCTGCATCTCGGAGAAGCAGGTCTCTTCCGCGCTGTCGCCCCAGAAGTTCCGCACGCGGTCTGCGAGGTCTTCCCGGCCCGTGAATATCTCCGCCAGCTTGGGATACCGGGCCTGCATGGAGGGGCGGGCGGCGACCGAGAAGAGCCATGACAAATCAGTGACCAGGGAGGGAGCGGCGCTGACCGACTTCGTCCTCGGCTCCAGGGCCTCTTCAGTGAACATAGGCATAGAGCTATATTAGGATATTCTTGAATTCGTGTCAAACATCGATTAATCTGGACTCGTTGGTTGGGTGTTGTGAGCGGGATCGATTGAGCCGAGCGAGGTGAAGGGATGATCCAGACCAGGGCAGTGCAGTCGCAGGCCGAGGCGCATCGGCAGGATCTGATGGCTGCAGGGGGACACCGGCGAGGAAGTCGCCGCACGGTGACGGCCGATCAGGCCGCAACGATGCAGCGCTCGGCCACCGGACTCCCGGTGCCCGGTGGCCGAGCGGTGCACCGGGCCATGGCGCCGCGCCTCGGTGCCTGGCTTATCGAGTTCGGGACGAAGCTCGGAGGGGCGACGATCCGCACGTCTTGAGCCCGGCCGGGTCGGTCGCCGCGCCATCGGGCCGACCGGCCGGGTTCGGGGATGCCCGACATCGGCAAGAGTTGAGGCATGGCGCCGCCCCGCAACGTCCTCTTCATCACGCTCGACCAGTGGCGCGGGGACTGCTTGTCCGCCCTCGGGCACCCGGTGGTCGAAACACCCACCCTCGATGCGCTGGCCGGCCGGGGCGTCCTGTTTGCCAACCACTGGGCCAACGCGGCACCGTGCGGCCCCTCGCGGGCGTGCCTCTACACGGGCACCTATCAGCACCGGAATCGCTCCATCCTCAACGGGACCCCACTCGATGCCCGCTTCACCAATGTGGCGCTGCTGGCGCGCCAGGCCGGCTACGACCCGGTGCTCTTCGGATACACGGACTCCTCTGTCGATCCGCGCACGGTCCCGCCGGGGGACCCGAGGCTGTCCAGCTACGAGGGCGTCCTCCCGGGTTTCCGCGCCCTCATCGAAGATCCGTGGGAGAAGGGGAGTCCGGCCTGGGGGCGCTGGCTCGCGGCCCAGGGGTTTGACGTCCCGGCCAACCCGCACGATCTCTACGCGCCGATAGAGGGCTTCCCCGGGGCGGACGCCCACGGTGCGACCTGGGCCCCGGCGCGCTTCCCCTCCGAGCTCTCCCAGACGAGCTTCGTCCGGCGGTCCGTGGTCGAATGGCTCGAGCAGCACGGCGACACGTCCTTCTTCGTCCACGCCTCCTTCATCCGGCCCCACCCGCCGCGTCGCAATCCGATCGGGTATCACGACCGCTATGCGGCCGAGGCGGTGGGGCCGTTCGTCGGCTGCGCGACCCCCGAGGAAGAGGGGGCGATCCATCCGCTCGGTGCGTTTGCGATGGCAACCCCCGAAGTCGGAGCTCCGCACGATGAGCGGGACCGCCGGCAGGTACGCGCCACGTACTACGGGGCACAACGCGAGGTCGACGACGGGTTGGCCCCGCTCTTCGACTACCTGACGAGCAGCGGGCTGGCCGAATCCACCCTGGTGGTCCTGACCAGTGACCATGGAGAGATGGGGGGCGACCACTGGCTCCTGGAGAAGCTCGGGTTCTGGGACGAGAGCTATCACGTGCCGCTGATCGTGGTCGACCCCCGCCCGGAGGCTGACGGCGGGCGGGGGAAGATCGTCGACGCGGTGACCGAATCCGTCGACGTGCTGCCGACGATCTGTGACTTCATGGGCGTGGAGGTGCCGCTGCAGGCCGACGGCTGGTCGCTCGGCCCGTTCCTGCACGGCGAGGCCGCTCCACCGCACTGGCGCGACACGGCGCATTTCGAGTGGAGTTTCTCAGATCCGGTCAACCTGCTGGCCGAGCAGGCCTTCGGTATCCCGATGAGTCACTGTGCGCTGGCGGTCTCTCGTGGACCGCAGGTCAAGTACGTCCAGTTCGCGGCCGACGCGGACCTGCTGCCGCCTCTGCTGTTCGACCTCTCCCGTGATCCCGAGCAACGGCACAACCTGCTGGTGGAGGAGCCCTCGGACGTCGGTGACGTCGCCTGGGAGGCCACGAGGGAACTGCTCCAGTGGCACATGCGCACCGCCGAACGGACGTTGAGCAGCAGCTTCCTCGATCCCGAACGGGGCCTGGTCGAAGCGCGCGACACATGGCGCTGAAGGCCGTCCGTGGCCCAGGGTTGTGAAATGCTGACGCCTGCTCGTCACGAGGAGGCTGCGCGCGGTGCCTGACATGCAGGGAAAGACCGTGGTCGTCACGGGCGCCAACTCCGGAATCGGGTTCGAGACGGCGGCCGCGCTGGCGGCGATGGGCGCCCGCGTCCTGGTCACCGCGCGCAACGCCGACAAGGGCCGGGCCGCCGTGGCGGCGATCACCCAGCGATTGCGCGGTGACGCGCAGGTGCAGCTCGTCGTCTTCGACCTGGCCGACCTGGCCTCCGTCCGGCGCGGCGCAGCGGAGATCCTCGAACTCGCACCCCGACTGGATGTGCTGGTCAACAACGCCGGACTCGTGTTGAGTGAGCGGGCCGAGACGGTGGACGGCTACGAGGCGACGTTCGCCACCAATCACCTCGGACCGTTCCTCTTGACCAATCTCCTGCTCGAGCGGATCACGGCATCGGGTCCGTCCCGCGTGGTGAACGTGGCGTCGACGGCGCACAACGCGGCCCGCAAAGGCATGCCGTTCGATGATCTGCAGACCACGACGCACTACCGCGGCATGCGGGTGTACGGAGAGTCGAAGCTGGCCAACATGTTGTTCACGCTGGAATTGGCCCGGCGACTGCAGGGCAGCGGCGTCACCGCCAACTCCCTGCATCCCGGCACGGTGCGAAGCGGTTACGGCGGCAGCGGGGACGCACGCGGGTTCCTGGCCTTCGGGATCAAGATCGCCAGCCCGTTCTTCCTGTCGTCGGCCAAGGGTGCGCGGACGTCGGTCTACCTGGCCTCGTCACCCGAGGTGGAGGGGGTGAACGGCGAGTACTTCGTCAAGTGCAAGCCCCGGAAGCCGCGTCGTTGGGCCCAGGACCCCGACGCGGCGCAGCGCCTCTGGCGGGTCAGTGAGGAGCTGGTCGGGCTCGCTCCCGTCGGGGGGCCCTGATCGTGCGGGTGCTCGTGACGGGCGCCGGCCGCGCCATCGGTCGGGCCACGGTCGAGGTGCTGGCAGCCCGCGGCCACGAGGTGGTGGCGACGGCACGGGACCCCGCGCTGCTCGAAGGGCTGCCGGCGTCCCAGTTCCTGGCGCTCGACGTCAGTGACGACGCCTCCGTCGACGCCGCGGTGGCGGCCGCCGGTGAGCTCGACGCGGTCGTCAACAACGCCGGCGTGCCCGGCTCGGGGCCACTCGAGACCTATCCGCTCGACTCCTTCAGCAGGGTGCTCCAGGTGAACACCCTGGGCCCCCTCCGCATGGCGCAGGCGGTGGTGCCCCGCTGGCGCGAACGTGGCAGCGGCATCCTGGTCAACATCAGCTCGGTGCAGGGCAGGGTCGGGACGCCCCTCGAAGGCCCGTACGCGGCGTCGAAGCACGCCCTCGAGGCACTGTCGGAGTCGCTCTACTTCGAGCTCGGGCACTTCGGGATCCGGGTCGTGATCATTGAGCCCGGGTACATCGCCCCCGGGATGAAGCACGGGGACGACCACCTCGGTCCGGAGGTCTACGCCGAGTTGCACACCCAGTGGAGCGGGACTGCGGCCACGCTGACCGGACCCGGGGGCCGGCCGGGTCCCGAACTGGTGGGGACGGCGGTGGCCGACGCCCTGGAGGATCCCGCGACTCCGTTGCGGGTCGAGGTCGGGGCTGACGCCGCCACGGTGCTGCACCTGCGGCGCACGCTGGCTGACCCTGAGTTCGAGGCCACCATGCGCGACGCGCTGGGGCTCACCTGGTGAGGGGGGAATGACGTGGAGAAACTGATGTACCTGACGTGGCTGGGGGCCGACAGCACCCGGTCCGAGGTGGCCGAGGTCATGCTCGGCCAGGTGGGGGAGGAGCTGCTGTCGTTGGACCCCGTCAGGTTGACGATCGACGTGTGGGATCCGGAGAGCGACATTCCCGCCCCGGTGCCCACGCCCGAGGGTGAGACGCCACTGCACGGGCTCGTGTCGCTCTGGGTGGACTCCATTGAGCAGAGGGCACCGTTCCAGCAGGTGCTCGAGTCGGCATCAGCACGCGTGGCCGGCTACTCGGTCGTGGAGTCCCTCTACCGCGACTACGGGGGGAACCAGTGGGCGACGCCCCGATCATGGCCCGACGGTGAACGGTCCCCGGGCGTGCTCACCGTGGCACTCCTGCAGCAGCACCCGGATCAGAGCTTCGACGAGTGGATGACGCGCTGGCACACCCGGATCTCACCCATCACCGAGGCGATTCAGCCGCGCACCCGGTACGTCCGCAACGCCGTGTTCCGGGCCATCACCGACGGGGCCCCGCAGGTGGCGGGGATCGTCGAAGAAGCCTGGCCGTCCTTGGGCCACGTCACCGATCCGATGCTGTTCTATTGCGCGGACGGCGACCCCGAGAAGATGCAGGCCAATGTCACGCAGATGATCGAGGAAATCACTGCGTTTGTCGACCTGAGCACCTTGCGCAGTGTCACCATGAGCGAATGGATACTGAAGTCATGACACAGAAGTGGAGCCGTGACGAGCTGGAGCAGGCACACCAGCACTACCGGGAGACGGCGGCCCGGTGTGCCGCCAGCGGCGAGTGGCGCGACTGGGCCGACCTCTTCACGGAGGACGCGGTGTACCTCGAGCACACGTTCGGGACGTTCCGGGGACCGGACGAGATCTACGACTGGATCACCCCGCTCATGGCCGAGTGGCCGAACCGGGACATGAACTCGTTCCCCCACGCATGGTGCGTCTGCGACGAGGAGCGGGGATGGTGGGTGTGCCGCATTGAGAACCGGATGAAGGACCCGGGGGACGGGTCGGTGCACCAGGCGCACAACATCACGGTCCTGCACTATGCCGGCGACATGAAGTTCTCCTACGAGGAGGACGCCTACAACCCGGCTTCGTTCGGGCCGATGATCCAGGCGTGGACCGAGGCGTACGCCGCCAACGGAGGGACGCCGGGGTGAGCGCGACGCCGATGGTCGGCAGCGTCATGCCGGCGGTGCCGGAGGCCTGATGGCGTACCGACCCATGTCAGAAGGGGAGGTGCGGGCGTTCCTTACTTCGGTGCCGGCGCGGACGGCCAAGTTGGCGACCGTCCGCCCCGACGGCCGACCCCACCTCGCTCCCGTCTGGTACGACGTGGACGATGACGGATCGCTTGTCTTCAACACGGGCGAGTCGACCGTCAAGGGGAAGAACCTCCGGCATGATCCACGGGTGTCGCTCTGCGTGGACGACGATCGGCCCCCGTTCAGCTTCGTCGTGGTGGAAGGCGTCGCCGAGATCAGCGACGACCTCGACGAGGTCGGCCGGTGGGCCGGTCGACTCGGCGGCCGCTACATGGGAGCGGACCGCGCGGAGGAGTACGGCTCCCGCAACGGGGTGCCCGGTGAGCTCGTGGTGCGGGTGCGGCCCGAACGGATCGTGTCGGCCTTCGATCTGGCCGACTAGCGACGGTCGCGCCACGCGGGCGCACGTGCAGCAGGCTCAGGTGGTCGCGCTCGCACTCGCGGCTGCGGTGGCGCCGGTGAGGACGCCCGGCGTGAGTCGGGGCAGCTGTGCCCGCCGTCCACCCCTGAACTGGCCGAGCGGCGTGATGGCCACGGCCAGCAGCATCGCGACAAGGAGCAGATCGGTCAGGACGAACGTGTGCAGGAATCGCATGTAGATGCCGTGCACCGCCGTCACGCCGACGAAGGCCCAGACCGTGCTGATGACGATGGACGCGCTCCGCAACCGGCCGATGGCCGCCGGCGCCACCACGATCACGCCCCATGTCACATACCAGGACCACACGATCGGCCCGAGCAGCGCCAGGACGAGCAGGGTCAATCCGAGGCACTTGACGACGCCCTCCGACGGCGACCGGAGCAGCTGCCGGTAGCCGAAGTAGACGGCGACGAGCAGCCCGAGCACCATGAAGACGGGACGAGCCGTCAGGACCGAGATGGGGACCTGTGCCACGTGGCTCACGATGGAGACGGCCCGGGCCACGAGGTTGATGGGTGTGACGCCGGTAAAGGACGCGTCCGCAGTGGTCGTCGTACGAATCCAGCCCCATCCGGTGCCGGAAATGAGCGACACCACTTCCATGGTGGCCAACGCGATCAGCCCGGCCACCGCGGTGTGCCCGATCCGGCGGCGGACAGAGGCCTCCCGGCCGGCCCAGACCCAGCCGAGGAACAGCACCCCGAGCAGCGCGGGGGACTTGACCCCCGCGGCAAGCGCACACAGCATCACCCCGGGCACCGTGCCGAAGCGTTTGGCCACGGCCAGCCCGGCCATGAGCAGGCCGACCATCAGGGCATCGTTGTGGGCGCCGCCGATCAGCGACAGCAGCACAAGGGGTGAGCCCGCTCCGATCAGCACGGCATGAGCAGGGTCGTGTTTCAGCGCCCGGGCCAAGGTCGGCGTGGCGGCGATGGCCATGGCGAGGCCGGCGACCTCAAGCAGGCGGAGCAGGACCAGGTCCGGCAGGATCTGGTGGCCGGAAGCCTGGTCGAGGAGACCGTCCACGCTCAAGAAGGTCGGACCGTAGGGAGACTCGGTACCGGACCACACCGTGTCGGCCATCTCGTTGAACGACGTGGTGCCCAGCACCTCGGGCCCGTAGAGGTACGGGTTGATGTTGTGGCTCATCATCTCGCCCTGCGCGGAGTACGTGTAGACGTCCCGGCTGAAGAGCGGTGGCGCGATGAGAAGTGGCACAGCCCAGATCGCCACCACGAGGACGACGCGCTTGACCGGGAAACCGTGGTGGCTGTTCAGGTGCCGGAGGAAGCCGAACCACACCCTGCTCAAGAGGATGAGCCCGCCGAACACGAGGGCCAGCGAAGCGATGGGGGGAAGGGTGCTGCTGGAGCCGAACGAACCGAAGGGCCCGCCCGGCATGCCGAAGAACCACGAACCCGCCAGGTGCGTGGCGAACGCCGACCCGCCGAGCACCGCGCCAACGACGATGGCCGAACTCCCGAGCAGCCCGAGCAGCGCGGTGCGGGCAACGCTGAGTTGACGCGCTTCGTGCCCCGGCGCGTCGTCGTCGACGCTCTGGGGCGGTGTGCTGGTGGTGATCGCGCTCGGGGACACGAGCTCCATCGGGGATTCCTTAGTTGAGCCGCTGCGGCGCAAGACCGCGGGAGCGGAAAACGTCACGAAACTGCAGTGATTCTGTCACAGCTCTTGCCGATTCTGGGACCCAGAAACCTGCATTCACACGATTCTCAGGTGTTTCCCAGCGTACAGCAGAAGACTCAGGCTGTCACGCATGTGAAATCTCACTGTTACCGAAATGGAAGGTGTCAGAGGCGAGTGCCGCACCCGGGCCTGGTACCCGGTTCGAGGAAGTCGCCCGTCTTCGTGCCGCCAGGAGCCCTGCGCCCCGGAGCAGAGCCTCCCGGGCTGCCGGACCAGGTGAATAGGCCCTTTTCTCGGAGCGGGCGGGCTGGCTGCTGTGCGGATTCACGGTCCGACGGGCTAGCTTGCGCCGATTGCGCTGCGCCGGTCGCCGGGCGCATCAGCGCAGAGCCCAGGCACCCCCGGAAGGCACTTCCTCGCCCGTGAACCGACTTCGAGCACACCTCGGACCTCTGTGGCCCTACGTCGTGCTGATTGCGATTCCGACCGCCGCGTTCGTGCTCCCGGACCTGATCGGCGGCCACCTACTGATCACCGGCGACAACCTGCAGCAGAACTTCCCGCTGCACGTCCTGGTCGGATCGATGTTCCGCCACGGCCAGCTTCCCTTTTGGAATCAGTACATCTTCAGCGGCACCCCGCTGATGGCCGACTTCAATGCCGGCGCCTTCTACCCGCTCACGGGCCTGTTCGTCGTCCTGCCGGACCGCGCCGCTTGGATCGCCACGGAGGTCTTGGCGTTCTCGGCGATCGCCGTCGGTATGTACGTCTTCCTGCGGGCGCTGAAGCTCTCGACGGTCGCGTGCTTTCTCGCCGCCCTGACGTTTGCCTTCGCGGGGCCGGTTCTGAGCCAGGTCAACCACGTGGACATGACGGAGGGGTTCGTCGCCATCCCGTGGATGTTGCTGGCGGTCCTCCATATCGTCCGTGATGGACGATGGCGCTGGACCATCCTTTTGGGGATCGCCTATGCGACGGTGATCCTGGCCGGAGCGCCTGAAGCGATGCTCGACGAGGCATTTCTGATCGCTGCGTTTGCCGTGGCGTCAGCCGGCCTCAACCGGGAGCGGTGGTGGCGTGTCATCACCAGGTGCGGCGCGGGTGCCGCCCTGGCCCTGTCTCTGGCGGCGATCCAGTGGCTGCCGGGCCTGGAGGTCATCCGCAACTCGCAACGAGGCGCCGGCGTCGCCGCCGCGGCAGGGAGCTACCCCCGGCCCTTCGGGATTTTGGGCTTGGTGCCGTACATCAACGGCGGGTACGGGCACATCGGCGAGGCGCAATTCTTCAGTCAGTACAACCTTCCCGAGGTCGGCATCTATCTCGGCATCCTGCCGGTCATCGCACTGATCACCCTCCTCAACCCCCGCTGGCCCAGCCGGATTCCGCCGCGCGACCGCCTGACGTGGTACGCCGTGGGACTCGTCGGCCTGCTGCTGGCGCTGGGATCGAACACGCCCCTGGAGCACCTGTTCAACAGCCTCCCGCTCTACGGACACCAACGGCTGCAGAGCCGCAACATGATCACCGTGGCCACCGCGGTCTGCGTCCTGTTCGCCGGATGGGTCGATCGCACCGACTCGCGGCGGCTGCGAGAATCGATGACGCGGTACGACCGGATCATGGGGCTGATCCCTGCCGTGGCGGTGGCCGGGTTGGCTCTGTGGGCGTGGATCTCACCGCGCACGCTCGTCTGGACGTTCGCCGGCGTGGCGCTGCGGGCGCGCTACGCCAACACCGTGCGCGAGGCGACGTTGATCGCCTTTGCCTTTTGTGCGGGCGCGGCGGTCCTGGTCTGGATCCGTCCGCGTCTGGGCTCCGTCTCCTGGTCGCGCCTCGCCGCACTGTTCGTGGTCATCGATGTGGGACTGGTGGGCGTCACCAGCCAGTTGACCCAGACACCGCCGAACGACCTGTTGGCGGGCACGACGCCCATACAGAAACTGATGGTGGCAGAGCTCCCGCCAGGCGCGCGCATGGTCAACTACGACCCCCAGACCTACTCGAGCTACCCCGGCAGCCCACAGGGCGTGCCCGATCTGAACATCATTCCGGGCCTTCCGTCCGTCTCCGGCTACGCGTCGATCGTTAATGGGAACTACGAGTCCACGACACACACCCACGAACAGGACGATCTCGACATCGGCCAGCTGTCGTCGGGGATGCTGGGCCGGCTCAACCTACGCGAGGTCGTGACGGTGCCCGAGTACTTCCTCGTGCCGTTGCAGGCCATGCCGACTTCGATGGACGATCTCACGCAGATCCCCGAGGGCTTCGGTGCTGACCCCGTCCTCGCGCGCGGCTACGGCGCCAATTTCAACGACACCGCCTATCCCTTCGATCCGGGACC
Source organism: Acidimicrobiales bacterium (assembly GCA_036271495.1). Lineage (GTDB taxonomy): Bacteria > Actinomycetota > Acidimicrobiia > Acidimicrobiales > RAAP-2 > Bog-473. The sequence continues at coordinate 12,709 of DATBAO010000025.1, read as the reverse complement.
GCGCCCGGTCCTCGCGTCGAGCAAGACGGCATCGTGGTTCTACGGCGAGCCGCTCGAGGCCGCCACGGCCACCCTGGTACTCGCACATCCCGCCGCCAACGGAACAGAGGTGCGCTTCGGAGCACTGCGCGCCGACGGGTCGACGCACTGGGGGGCCGCGGTGCCCGTTCCCGCCGGCGCTGTCACCGTGAGCGGGCACCTTCCGGCCGGAGCCTCCATCGGGCTCTCGTCCCAGGTGGTGGCCGGCGCACTCCCGGCGCAGCGGGCCGTGATCGCGGTCGACGGACACCCCTACGAGCTGGCCGGATCGCTCTCGTCGGCGCTGACACCCGGGCCGTGGCAACTCGGCGGCTTCTCCCAGGGCTATGCGGTGTTCACGCTGCGCAAACCGTCAGAGCCCATTGTCGCCTCGACGGCGACCGGTCGGCGCCTGCCGCTGCAGATCCTCTCGAGCACGACGAAGTCCGAACAGATTCGCGTCCAGGCCCCCGCAAGCACGCAGGTCGTCCGATCCGTCGCCTGGGACTCCGGGTGGAGCGCCACGGTCTCGGTCAACGGCGGCAAGGCAAAGGACATCCCGCTCGCCGACTTCGACCTCGTGCAACAGGTGCACATCCCCGCCGGGGACGATGTCGTGTCTTTCCACTATCGACCGCGGCACCTCTTGTTGGCCAGCATCCTCAGCATCGGAGCGATCGTCCTGCTGCTGGCGCTCCTCGGCGTGTGGTTGGCGCGCCTCGTGCGGCGGCGCGGCTCGGGCAGGGAGCCGGACGCGGCCGTGCTGGCGGAACCGCCCCCGGAGGACTCGCCCGATGCGGTGCCCGAGCGCGTCGGCTGAGCCGCTGTCAGGCGCTCAACAGAAGGGGTGGGCCAGGGTCAGGAGGAATTCACCGTCGTCGGCCCCCCACATCCCCTCGACTACGAAGCCGGCCTCGGAGAGCTCGCGCTCCACGCGATCGGGGGTGAATTTGGCGCTGATCTCTGTCAGCAGGTCCTCACCCTCGTCGAAACGGACCTTGATGCCGGCGCCAGTCAGCGAGACCTCGCTCGCCTCGGTGGCCCGCAGGCGCATCTCGATCCAGCGTTCGTCCTCGTTCCAGACCGCCACGTGCCGGAAGCCGTCCGGATCGAAGTCGCCACCGAGTTGTTCGTTGAGGACGTGCAGCACGTTGCGGTTGAAGTCCGCCGTCACCCCGGCGGCGTCGTCGTAGGCTGCGACGAGGCGCTTCGGGTCCTTGACCAGATCTGTCCCGATGAGGAGCGAGTCGTCGCTGGACATCGTGCAGTTCAGGTCAAAGAGGAAGCGGGAACGCTGGGTCGGGTTCAAGTTCCCGATCGTCCCGCCCAAGAAGGCGATCAGCCGTCGTCCTTCGGTTGGGATCTGGGCCAGATGCTGGTGGAAGTCGCCGATCACGACGTGAATATCGAGCGAGCGGTACTCCTGCGCCAGGTTGGCGGCTGCGCCTCGCAGGAATTCATCGCTCACGTCGAAGGGCACGTACCGGTCCAGCGAGCCGATCTCCTCGAGGGCGGTGAGCAGCACCCGGGTCTTCTCGCATGCCCCGGCACCCAGCTCGACCAGCGTGTCCGCCTTGGACAGCTCCGCGATCGACGAGGCGTGCGCCTCCAGCAGAGCCCGCTCCGCCCGGGTGGGGTAGTACTCGGGTAGCTGCGTGATGTCTTCGAACAGCTGGCTCCCCCGTTCGTCATAGAACCACACCGGGGGAATCGACTTCTGCTCCGCCTGCAATCCCGCGAGCGCGTCGGCCAACATCTGGCTGCGCACTTCTTCGGGTGAGAGATGAACGTCGATGGTGTACGCCATCGCTCAGGGGTCCCGCGCCAGTCGCAGCCCGCCGAAGGGCCAGCGGGCGCCGGGTGGGAAGAAGTTCCGGTAGGTGGGCCGGACATGTCCGGCGGGCGTCGCACAGCACCCGCCGCGCAAGACGTATTGGCTCACCATGAACTTGCCGTTGTATTCGCCCACCGCGCCGGGCGCGGCCCGGAACCCTGGGTAGGGCGAGTACGCGCTCGACGTCCACTCCCAGGTGTCGCCGAACAAGCCATTGGACGAGATGGCCGGCCGGGGATGTGGCGCTCCCGTCGTGAGTACGTCGTCGCGCAGGAAATTGTCACCCGCACCGTGCGCCAGGGCGATCGTCTCCCACTCCGACTCGGTCGGCAACCGCATGCCCGTCCAGTGCGCGAACGCATCCGCCTCGTAGTAGCTGATGTGACAGACGGGCTCGTTCGGGTCCACGGGACGGGACCCCGCCAGCGTGAATTGGATCCACTGCTCAGGGTCTTCGGGGCTGCGCGACCAGTACAGCGGTGCCTCCCATTTCTGTGCGTTGACCACCGCCCAGCCGTCCGAGAGCCAGAACTCGGGTCTGCTGTACCCGTCGTCCTCCATGAAGGAGAGCCAGTCGCCGCAGGTCACAGGCCGATCGGCGAGCCCGAACGGCGTGAGGTGGACGGTGTGCACGGGATACTCGTTGTCGAAGGCGAAGGCCTGGCCGCGGTAACCGATCTCGACCGGGCCACCGGCATGCTCGAGCCAGCCGGCCTTGGGTGGCGCAACGCTGGTCTGCCCCGGTGTTCCGGGCAGATAGGCCGGATGGAGCGGGTTTCGCGAGAGCACGTGCTTGATGTCCATCAGCAGGAGCTCTTGGTGCTGCTGCTCATGGTGCAATCCCAAGGTGATCAGCTCGGCCAGTCCGGGTTGATCGGGATGACAGAGCAGCGCGTCCATCGCAGTGTCGACGAAGGAGCGGTAGCGCGCGATCTCGTCGATGCCGGGCCGCGACAGGAAGCCACGTTCGGTGCGGGGATGGCGGGCGCCGACTGCCTCGTAGTACGAGTTGAAGATGTAGGCGTACGCATCGTCGAAGGCGCGGTATCCGGCGGCGTACTCCCCGAGGATGAACGTCTCGAAGAACCACGTGACGTGCGCCCGGTGCCACTTCGTGGGGCTGACGTCGGGCATCGTCTGGACCGTCTGATCCTCAGCGCTCAGGACGGAGGCCAACCGCTCGGTCGTCGCCCGAACCCGGCCATAGGCGCCTGGCAGATCGGACAGCGTGTCCCGACCTGTCATCTCCATGAGTTCCGTCCCTTCGCCACCCCACCCAGAGCAGCCGCGCACACTGGCTGCACGGTTCCGGTCACCCTACCCAGATGTCCTCTCGGTCAGGCGCGAATGCCGGATATTTCACGCAAAAGCCAGGTGGTGGGATCCCTCACGGCATGGGTCGTGCGAAGGCGCTGACGCTTCGGGGCACGGGCGCGCCGGATCGGGACCCATCGGATCGCCTACTCTCGCGACGTGGTGGGAGGCAGGCTCTCGCGCGATGAGGTTGATGCCTACGTGGCCGCCGTCGACTGGTGGCGCGCCATCCTCGGCCGCACCGAGCTGGCCGCCGTCTGGGACAAGCCAAGCGCGGTGGCGCGCTACTCCGTCGGCGGTGTGGCGGCGCACGCGGCACATGGCGTCCTGTGGCTCGAGCAGCTCTTGTCCGACGTCGAGCCCGTCGGGCTCCGCACCGTCTCAATGGGGGAGTTCTTCGGGCCCAATCGGGTCGCCGATGGCGAAGATGCGGCGGGTATCGAAGATACGTTTGCCGCCTCCTTGCGGGCCGCGGCCGAAGGGTTCGCCCGCACAGGGCAGGGGATGGTGCGCGCGGCCCTGACCACCTCCCGTGATCAGTTGGTCGGTCTGTTGGATGGGGTGGAGGCGACACGAGCCGTGGCCGTGATCCGCATCAGTGGCGCGCAGGTACCGCTGCGCGAGTACCTGCGCACGAGGGTGCTGGAGCTCGTCGTGCACGGCGACGATCTCATCTGCAGCGTCCCGGCCTTGGTCGCACCCGGACCACCCCAGGGATCGCTGGAGGTCAGCCTGGAGGTGTGCCTCCAGCTGGCGCAGGCGCAGGTGGGCGGGTTGGCCGCGCTGCGGAGCTTCACCAGGCGCGAGCGGGCGCTCCCGGATGCGTTGCGCGTCCTCTGAGGATGAACTCCTCGCTCAGGCCAGGACCTTGTGACGGAAATTGCGCAGCCCGAGCGTCAGGAAGATCACGCTGAACGCAACGATGGCGGGGTAGATGATGTACAGGTGCATGTGTGCGGCGTCGGTAAAAGCGGCACGCATGCCGTCGTTGATGTAGATCAGCGGGTTGACGAGCACGACGATCTGGAGCCAATGGATCGGGCCGGCCTTGATCGGTGCCAGGCGCGTCCACTGGTAATAGGTGCCGCCGAGAAATGTGATCGGCAGCACGATGAACCCGAACATGAGCCCGAGGTTGCGCGGTTCGAACGAGGTTCCCAGCAGCAGGCCGAGCGATGCCATGCACACGCACGACATCGGGACCAGCGTCAGGATCAGCAGCCAGTGCAGGTTGATGTGTGCCTCGACGCCAGCGGCGTGCACGACGGAAGCGATGGGCAGGACGATGGCGGCCGAGAGCAGGCCCTGGGCGCCTCCGGAGATGACCTTGGAGATCGCCACGAGCCAGATCGGACAAGGTGCCTGTACCCGGTCCTCGATCTCACGGGTGAACCCGAACTCCTGGGCCAGGGGCATGGCCACGGCCTGGATCCCCTGGAACATGATGGAGAGACCGACCACGCCGGGGACGAGCACGGTGGCGAACGCAGACTCCGCTCCGGGCACCCCGCTCGCCCCGCCGATGCCTTGTCCGATCTTCGGGAAGACGTAGAGAAACACGAAGCACAGCAAGAAGGGCTGCACCAGGGTGCGGACAGTGAACTCGATCTTGTGCTTCCACAGCACGACCAGGTCGCGCTGGATCAGCGCCCGCAACGACGTCCGGCTGGCGGCGGTGGTCGAGCGGGTCGGCTTCAGCTCCACCCGGCGTGCGCCGGGCGCCCCGAACGTGGAGGCCGACAGTGTCTCAGAGGTCGTGGCAGCCATCAGTCGCGCAGCTCCTTGCCGGTCAGCCCGATGAAGACCGTCTCGAGGGTCGGCTCGGCGACGGACAGGTCCGCCAGCGAGAAGCCGCCTGCTTCGGCGGCCTCGACCACCCGCGGGACGAGTCGGTCAGCCCCGCGCACCTGCAACTCGACCCCGTCGGAAAGGGCCCGGGTGCGCGTCACGCCTTCGAGCCGGCTTTCGAAGACACGAGCGAGCTGATCGGCGTCACCCGCGGCCTTGACCGTGACGATGGTGTCGGCGCCGACACTGCGCTTGAGGTCCGTCGGGGTGTCGAGGGCGAGGATCTTGCCGTGATCCATGATCGCCACGCGGTCGCAGAGCTTGTCCGCCTCTTCCATGTAGTGCGTCGTCAGCATGATCGTCTGGCCCTCGGCGTTGAGCCCTTCGAGCAGTTCCCATAACGCGAGCCGTCCCTGCGGGTCGAGCCCTGCGGTGGGCTCGTCCAAGAAGAGGACGGCCGGCCGGTGAAAGATGGCGCGGGCCACCATCAGGCGCTGTGCCATTCCGCCGGAGAGGGCATAGACCGACGCCTTGGCGAAGCGAGTCAGCTGGAACCGCTCCAGCAGCTCGTCTGCCGTCTGACGGGACTCTTTCGCGCCCATGCCGAACAGCCGCCCGTGCCAGTAGAGGTTCTCGAAGGGGTTCAACTGCCGATCGAGCGTGTTCTGTTGCGAGACGACACCGATCAACTGCTTCACGAGCGTCGGATGCTGGACGACGTCGATGCCGGCGATGAGAGCCTGACCACCCGTGGGGACGACGCGGGTGGTCAGGACTCCGATGGTGGTTGTCTTGCCGGCTCCGTTGGGGCCGAGCAAGCCGAAGACCTCGCCTGCCGCGACCTGCAGATTCAGACCGTCGACGGCACGGAAATCCGTACCCGAATAGGTCTTCGTGAGGCCGACCGTCTCGATGATCGGTGTCCCTTCTCCGGGACCGCTGGCATCGATGGGGGCGGCGGTGCTGGTCGTGGTCATGGCTCCTTCAGCACAGTACCGGGCGGTTCTCCCAGCGTGCTCTCATCTCTCCGGCTCAGTCTTCGGCCAGGATCTGGTACAGCTCCTTGCGGGCTTTTTGGATCACGCTGATGCCGCGTTCGATCTGTGCCTTCTCTCCGGCGCCGGCCAACTGCTTGGCGGCGCTCATGAGTTGGCCCATGCCGAGGCGGAGCGTGCGGACGTCGTCGTCGGCTTCTCCGCCCTCCTGCCAGGGGAGCGTCGCCTTCTCGGCCTCCGCCCGGCCCGTTGCCGTCAGCGTGAAGGTGCGGCTGCCGTCCACTTCGGTCGACTGCACCATTCCCTCGTCCTCGAGCATCTGGAGGTGCGGGTAGACCGAGCCGGGGCTCGGGCGCCACAGCCCTCCGCTCAACTCTTCGAGCCGGCGCATGACCTCGTAGCCATTCCCGGGCTCGTCGCGCAGGGCGACGAGGATGGCCGTGCGGATGGCGCCGCGGGGCATACGCCTGCCGCCGCCCCAGCCGCCCCGACCGCCGCCCCAACGCCCTCGTGGCCCGCGCATCCCGCGCCCGCCGAAGTGGTCGTGGAGACGGTCATGGAGGTCGTCGTGATCGTGATCATGCCCACGGTCGTGGTCGTGTCCTCTGTCGTGTTCGTGTTGATGTGCCATCTGGAAACTCCTTGTTGCGAGAAAGCCCTGTACGGGCCAGACCTGTCGTGGTCTTATTTGTAAGCTAATGATATATCGGAATGTGTCGCGATGTCTACCCAATTTCTGAGAATTCCTGCGTGGCAGGGCAGTGCGGGGGAGTGAGCAGGGCGAACGTCGCCCCTGGGACGTCCAGGGGTCGTTCGTTCGGAGGGCCGGTGTGCCGCCCTCAGCGCAGACGGATGACGTTGCCCGTCACGAGGTCAGCCGCTTCGGAGGCCAGGTAGGCGATCACGTCGGCTACCTGACGGGGAGCGGCGACCCGGTGCCCCGAGGACTGGGCCGTGGCGGCCGTGCTCGGGGTGATCCACCCGGTGTCGGTCATCGGAGGGTGCACGACGTTGGCGGTGACGCCGTACCGCGCCAGCTCGTTGGCTGCACTGAGCGTGTAGCTGACCTGCGCCGCTTTGGCCGCGCCGTAGGAGACCTCCTCGGGGAAGCCGTCCGTGTCGCCCGAGGTCAGGCCGATGATGCGACCCCAGGTGCCGTTGCGGGCGAGGTGGCGCCGCGCGAACTCAGCGATCAGGAGCGCCGGCGCCCGGGCATCGATGGCGAAGACCTGATCGATCGTCTGCGGGTTGGCGGCCGTCTGGGCCATTCCGAAGCGGTTGGTGGCGGCGGGGACGAAGGTGTCGCCGACCCAGCCGGAGGCGTTGTTGACCAGGATGGCCACGGGTCCCAGCTGGGCTTCGGCGGCGTCGAAGAGCGCGGGCACGCTGGTGGCGTCGGAGAGGTCCGCCTCCATGGCCGCGGCACGGCCCCCCGCGGCGCGGATCGACTCGGCGACGTTCTCGGCCCGGGCCATCCGGGTGGCCCGGTAGGCCGCCGGCAGTGCGGGGTCGTCGAGGCCGCCCATGCGCTCGTTGCGGAAGTAGGCGCAGAGGACAGCCGTGCCCTGCGCCGCCAGGGCCTTCGCTGTCGCGGCCCCGATCCCGTGGTTGGCCCCCGTGATCAGGGCGACCCGGTCGTCAGGCGACGCACCCACAGGTCACCAGCCTCCTTCGGGTCTGACGCCGGCTGCTTAGTGCAGCGCGGCGAGGCGGTCGAGGGTCGCTTCCGCCTCGGCCACGAACTGGCGGACCAGGTCGCCGGCGGGGACGAGTTCGGTGATGGCACCGATGCCCTGGCCCGCCGGGTAGCACTCCCGGTCGACGTCCACCCCCTCGCTGAAGGAGTCGCCGCCGAGGTGCATGGCTCCGGCACCGTAGGAGATGCCGAGCTGCTCGGGGAACCTCTTCAGCTCCTCGGGGTGCGTGTCGTAGTGGTCCGTGTAGGCGTTGCGCACGACCCGCATGGTCTTGCCGGAGTAGGCCCGGCTCACCGTGGTCTGGTCTTCGCGGCTGGCGAGGAGCCGGTCCTTGTAGCCGAGGACACTGCGCGCTTCGGGCGTCGCGATGAAACGCGTGCCCACCCAGACGCCGTCGGCCCCGAGCGAGAGCGCGGCGGCGAGGCCGCGCCCGTCGAAGATGCCGCCTGCGGCCACAACCGGGACGCGCGCGCCGACAGCATCGACGATCTGTGGCACGAGGGGCATGGTCGCCACCTGGCCCGTGTGGCCACCGGCCTCGGTACCCTGCGCCACCACGAGATCGCAGCCGGCCTCGACGGCGCGCACGGCATGGTCGACCTTGCCGCACATGTTGACCACCAGCACGCCGGCGCGGTGGCACTGCTCGATCACCTCGGTCGGGACACCCAGCGCCGCCACGAAGGCGGTGGCGCCGCCGTCGATGATGATCTGCACCTGCTCCGCCATGCTCCCGGGCATGGCGGTCAGGAGGTCGACCGCGAAGGGCTTGTCGGTCGCCTTGCGCACGCCGGCGATCTCCGCCTCCATGGTGGCGCTGCTCATGGTGCCGGCACCGAGGCAGCCGAGACCCCCGGCCTCTGACACGGCGCTCGCCAGTTCGGCGTACGAGACACCGCCCATGCCGGCCAACATGACGGGGTGCTCGATGCCCAGCAGCTCGGTGAGGCGAGTTCGCACGGGTGCCTGGCCCTCCTTGGCTCTGATCCTGCGCGGCGTGGAGCCGGCATCTTCCGCGGGGACCGTAGCGCGGGCAGCGCCGGCCGCCCGGGGGAGTCCGGGCCGCAACGGGCGGTCGGTCGCCCTTGGTTGCATTTTGAGCAGGACGTTCCTACTGTGAGTTGATCGTGGCAGACGAGGGGGAGGTGTGTGTGAGCGCCGTCGCAACGACACCCCCCATGGCCGAGACGATCACCAAACGTCGCTTGTGGGTGATCCTCGGCGCGCTGCTGCTGGGCATGCTGTTGGCGGCACTCGACCAGACGATCGTCTCGACGGCGCTGCCCACCATCGTGGGCGACCTTCACGGGGGGTCGCACCTGGCCTGGGTGGTCACCGCCTACCTGCTGGCGTCGACCGTGTCCACGCCCCTGTGGGGGAAGCTGGGCGACCAGTACGGGCGCAAGACCTTCTTCCAGGCCGCCATCGTCATCTTCGTGATCGGGTCGGCACTGTGCGGCCTCAGCCACACCATGACCGAGCTGATCGCCTTCCGGGCCCTGCAGGGGCTCGGCGGTGGCGGGCTGATGGTCGGCGCGCAGACGATCATCGGCGACGTGGTGTCGCCCCGCGACCGGGGTCGCTACGTGGGGCTGTTCGGCGCCATGTTCGCCGTGGCGACGGTGATCGGGCCGCTCATCGGTGGCCTGTGCGTCACCTACCTGACGTGGCAGTGGGTCTTCTACATCAACCTGCCGCTCGGGGTCCTCGCGTTCTTGGTGACCGGCGCCGTGCTCCCGGGGCACCTGAGCAAGGTCTCGCACGCCATCGACTACGCCGGGTCGCTGCTGCTCGCCGGGTCGGCGACGTCGCTCATCATCTTCGCCAGCCTGGGCGGCATCTCGTGGGCCTGGGTGTCGACGCCGAGTGTGCTCACTGCGGTGCTCGGCGTGGTGCTGGCGGTGGCCTTCCTCTTCGCCGAGAAGCATGCCGCGGAGCCCGTGATCCCCCTGAAGCTGTTCCGGGAGCGGGTGTTCAATGCGGCCAGCTCGATCGGCTTCGTCATGGGCTTCGCCATGTTCGGGGCCCTCACCTTCCTCCCGCTGTACATGCAGATCGTCAAGGGCGTCAGCCCCACCGCGTCAGGGTTGCGCATCCTGCCGCTGATGCTCGGCATGCTCGGCGCGTCGGTCACCTCCGGACGTCTCGTGACGCGCTGGGGCCGCTACAAGGTCTTCCCGGTCGTCGGCACCGCCTTGATGACGATCGGGGCCTTCCTCCTGTCGATGATCGATGCGTCGACGAACGGCTGGGCGCTGGCCGGCTACATGTTCGTCTTTGGCGTCGGCATGGGCCTCGTCATGCAGGTCCTCGTCGTCGCTGTGCAGAACGCCGTGTCCTACGAGGACCTCGGCGTGGCGACCAGCAGCTCCGTGTTCTTCCGCATGATCGGGGGCTCGTTCGGCACGGCGGTCTTCGGCGCCATCTACGCCATCGTGCTGAACCACACGATCGCCCCCACCCTGGCCAAGGTCCCGGCCTCGGTGCTGAAGAACTTCAACCCGCAGACGATCAACCCGAGCGTGCTCGGCAAGCTGAAGTCGACCGCCGAAGGGCTGTTCTTCTATACGAAGTACATCGACGCCGTCACCCATGCGATTCAGGTCGTCTTCCTGGTGGCGGTGCCCATCGCGTTCGTGGCCTTCCTCCTGAGCTGGCTCCTGCCCGAGGTGGAGCTGCGCAAGACGGTCCAGACGGTCGACGTGGGCGAGGTGAACGGCTTCCCCGACCAGCGGACGTCGCTGCAGGAGATTGAGCTGGCGCTCACGCGTCTGTCGGACCGGGAGAACCGGGTCGAGCTCTACCAGACACTGGCCTCACGGGCGGGCATCGATCTCCCGCCGCGGGCGTGTTGGCTCCTCTACCGGCTGGCCGACCAGCCCGCCTGCACGGTCAACGACGTGGCCAAGCGGCTGAAGGTGGCCTCCGACCTGATTCAGCCGGGGGTGGACGGGTTGCTGGCCGCCGGCATGGTCGAGGAGCGCCGCCGGGGCGTCGACTGCGATCTCTACCTCACGGGCGCCGGCACGGCCGCGCTGGAGAAGCTGACCGACGCGCGGCGGGCCGGGCTGACCGAGCTCCTCGAGGGCTGGAACCCCGAGGAGCACCCGGAGATCATTGCGATGGTCAAGGATCTCGCCCACTCGCTGTTGGCCGACGACGAGCGCCTGGTGGCCGATGCCATGCCCCACGTCGGGGCCGGCGTCGGTGGTGGTGGTGGTGCAGGCGGCGGCGGTGGCGGCGGCGGCTGACGGTCGGGTTGGCCCGGGTCGCGGCCCCTGTGGTTTCTGCCGCGCCGCCTTGGCGACTTAGGTCGCGTCAGCGGAGTCGCCGGCGGAGAGCCGCAGTGCCTGGCGCAGTGCGGCCTTGGCCTCGGCGGGAGCACCGGCGGCGTCGAGCCCGATGAGCGCGGCGCCGAGCACGGGCGGGGCGTCGAGCCGGACCAGCGTGGCCCGGGGCGCACTGGCGTGGATGCCCGCTGCCACCCGGGCGTGGAAGGCGGCGTCGGCGGTGTCGAAGATCCCGCCGCCGAGGACCACCTCGACCGCTTCGTCCTGCAGGTCGAGCCGGACCACCGCGGCGCGCACGAAGGCGCCGATCTCGTCGGCCAGGAAGTCGGCCGCCTCGCGGGCGGGTGCATCGCCGTCCGCGGCCGCGTCGAGGAGCACGCGGGCAAGCTCGAAGAGCCGGTTATAGGGGAGCGTGCCGGAGTAGACGCCGGTCAGGGCCGCCTCGGCGTCGGTCGTGCCGAGCTGGGCCGGCACCCGCTCCCGCAAGAGCGTGGCGGGACCCCGACCGTCGCCGGCCCGCAGGGCGAGTCCGAGGGCGCGCACGCCCAGCCACGCGCCGCCGGGTGCGAAGTCCCCTGACAGCTCGGCGAGCGCAGGAAAGCGCACGGTCCGTCCGTCGGGCCCGATGGCGGCGCAGTTCATGCCCGTGCCGCAGACGACGCCGATGCCCCACGACGCGGTGGTGCCCGCCCGCGAGACGGCGAAGGTGTCGTTGCGCAGGATGACGCGTTCGGTCCACCCCTGCGCCTCGATCGAAGGTGTCAGCTTCTCCTCGTCCACCGGGAGGTCGAGTCCGGCCAGGCAGTAGACGCCAATCGGGCAGCGCGGCACGGTGTTGCCCGCGCGTTGTGCGTCCGCGAGCACCGCCGTGACGGCCGCGGTGAGCGCGTCGATGGTCCCGTCGAGCCCGACCAATTGATGGTTGCTCGGGCCGACCCGTGCCCGGCCGAGGACGGTGCCCCGACGCGACACGAGGACGACGTCGGTCTTCGTGCTGCCCCCGTCGAAGGCCAGCACCACCGGCTCGACATCGGAGGGCGCGGACACGGACGGATGTTACGTTGCGCTGCGTGGGCACCAAGGTTGTCGTCGTCGGGGGCGGGAGCACCTATACGCCTGAACTCGTCGACGGACTGTGTGATCTGGAGGCCCGCATGGTCGTCGACGACCTCGTCCTCCTCGATCCGAGCGAGCTGCGCCGGGAGGTGGTCGGGGGACTCTCCGAGCGCATCCTGCGGGCGAGGGGTTGGGGCGGCACGTTCGCCACGACGGCCGATCCGCACGCCGCGCTCGAAGGGGCGGACTTCGTGGTGGTGCAGCTGCGCATCGGGGGCCAGGCGGCGCGCCACGTCGACGAGACGCTGCCGGTCGGTTACGGCTGCCTGGGTCAAGAGACCACAGGGGCCGGCGGGCTGGCCAAGGCCCTGCGCACCGTGCCGATCGTGCTCGGATTGGCCGAAGAGATGGCGGCCAGGGCCAACCCGGGCGCGTGGCTGGTCGACTTCACCAATCCCGTGGGGATCGTCACCCAGGCGCTCCTCGACGACGGTCACCGCGCCGTGGGCCTGTGCAACGTCGCCATCTGGGCCCAGCGCCGGCTCGGGCACTATCTCGGCGTCGACCCCGACGCCGTCGCCGTCGAGCATGTGGGGCTGAACCACCTGACCTGGATCAGGTCGGCCCGAGTCGGCGCCCCGGGGCGCGACGGGGGAGGGGAGGACCGGCTCGGTGAGCTCTTCGAGCGCTTCGGACCCGAGCTCGAGCTCGAGAGTG
>DATBAO010000024.1:0-19000 GCA_036271495.1 Acidimicrobiales bacterium | reverse complement strand
CCTCGGCCGCGGACGCCGTGTCGATACCGTGGTCCAACCCGTCCTGATACGTCCCGAGATCGCGGCGGTAGGCGGCCAGCGTGCGGGGCGAGCGTCCCCGCTCCACCTCGAGCCAGGAGAGGTACTCCTCGGCGTCACGCGGCAACGTCACGGCTTCCGTCACGGCAACCGCCCTCCCGCGCGCAGCCGTTCGCGGGCCAGGTAGAGGCCGAGCACCGTCGTCTCGTCCTTCAACGACCCGTCGGCCACCAGCGCATCGACGTCGTCGACGTGGATCGTCTCGATGGTCATGTAGCCCTCTTCCACGCCGTCGGGCCGGCTGGGAATCGCCGTGAGGCCGGTGGCCAGGTAGAGCAGCGTGTGCTGGTCGCTGATGCCCGGGGTGTTCCAGGTCCCGAGCAGTAGCTCCCAGCGGGTGGCTTCCAGGCCGGCCTCCTCGGCCAGCTCGCGGCGGGCCGCCGCCTCGGGCTCCTCGTTCTCCTTGTCGAGGGTCCCGGCCGGGATCTCGAGCACCAGGGTGTCGACCGCGGCCCGGTACTGGCGCACGAGCGTCACCGTGCCGTCGTCGTGCACGGGGACGATGGTCACCGCGCCCGGGTGGCGGATGACGAAGCGGTCGAAGGGCTTGTCGTCGGGGTCGAGCAGGTGGAAGCGGTCCACCCGGAACAGCCAGGCCCGGAGGAGCTCCTCCTCCGAGACGCGGCGGAACCCGGCCACGGGCTAGGTGACGGCGTCGAGATCGAGCAGGTGGGGCTCGCGCCCCTCCGCCCGTTCCAGTGCCGCGGCGATCAGCTCGCGGAACAGGGGGTGGGCCCGATCGGGCCGGCTCTTGAACTCCGGGTGGGCCTGGGTCGCCACCCAGTACGGGTGCTCTTCCAGCTCGACGAACTCGACCAGGCGACCGTCGGGCGAGACCCCCGAGCAGACCAGGCCGACGTCGCCGAGCTTGGTCTTGTAGCGGTTGTTGAACTCGAAGCGGTGCCGGTGCCGTTCGGTGACGCCGAGCGTGCCGTAGGCCTGGGCCACCTTGGAGTCCGGCACCAGCGCCGCCTGGTACGAGCCGAGGCGCATGGTGCCGCCCTTCTCGGTCACCTCGGCCTGGTCCGGCATGAGGTCGATCACCATGTCCGGCGAGAGGCTGTCGAACTCGCGCGAGTTGGCCGTCTTCAGGCCGGCGCGGTCGCGGGCCACCGAGATCACCATCACGTGGAGGCCCAGGCACAGTCCGAGGCACGGGATGCCGTGGTCGCGGGTGTAGCCCGCCGCCGCCACCATGCCCTCGATGCCGCGCTCGCCGAAGCCGCCGGGGATCACGACGGCGTCGAGGCCGCGCAGGCGGTCGGTGCCGAGCAGGTCCGGCACGAGCTCGGCGTCGATCCAGTCGAGCTCCACGCTGGACCCGTGATGGAAGCCGGCGTGGCGCAAGGCCTCGACGACGGACATGTAGGCGTCGGGCATGTTCACGTACTTGCCGACGATCCCCACCTTCACGCGCCGCGACAGTGACTCGACGCGGTTGACGAGCGCCTCCCAGTCCGAGATGTCGATCGGGTGGGCCGACTCGTCGATGCCGAGGGTGCGGCAGACGTAGGAGTCGAGCCCCTGCTCGTGCAGGACGAGGGGGATCTCGTAGATGCTCGCGGCGTCGACCGCCGAGACGACGGCGTCGATGGCCACGTCGCACTGCAGGGAGATCTTGCGTTTCAGTCCCTCGGAGATGGGCTTGTCGCTGCGGCACACGATCACGTCGGGCTGGATCCCGCGGCTGCGCAACTCGGTGACGGAGTGCTGCGTCGGCTTCGTCTTCTGCTCGCCCGATATCAGGTACGGCACCAGGGTCAGGTGCATGTAGCAGACGTTGTCGCGGCCGATGTCCCGGCGAAATTGCCGGATTGCCTCAATGAAGGGGACGATCTCGATATCGCCGACGGTCCCGCCGATCTCCACGATGACGATGTCGACGTCCTCGTCGGCCAGGCGCTTGATGCGGTCCTTGATCTCGTCGGTGACGTGCGGGATGACCTGCACCGTGCGGCCGAGGAAGTCGCCCCGGCGCTCCTTGGCGATGACGGAGCTGTAGACGCCGCCGGTCGTCGTGTTGGAGCGCTTGGACAGGTTCTCGTCGATGAAGCGCTCGTAGTGCCCGAGGTCGAGGTCCGTCTCGCCACCGTCCTCGGTGACGAACACCTCGCCGTGTTCGCCCGGGTTCATGGTGCCGGGGTCGACGTTGATGTAGGGGTCGAGCTTGCACATCGTCACCCGGAGGCCCCGGCACTTGAGGAGGCGGCCGAGCGAAGAGGCGGTGAGACCCTTCCCGAGCGAGCTCGAGACACCGCCGGTGACGAAGATGAACTTGCTCACGCCGCCTTTGGCACGCCGAGCATCAAGTCGTGTGATCGGTGCACCCGACCACGATAATCGACGGTACGCCGAGACGCGGTGGACTACCGCCCATGGGGGGCGCCCAGCAGCTCACGGGCGTGGGCCCGGGCGGCGTCGCTGTCCGGGTGGCCCGAGAGCATCCGGGACAGCTCGGTGACCCGGTCCTCGCCCTGCACTGTCGTTGCGGTCGTCACGGTGCGCCCCCGTGACTGGCCCTTCACGACGCTGATCTGCGCATCGGCCTGGGAGGCCACCTGGGCCAGGTGGGTGACCACGAGCACCTGGCGGTCACCCCCGACCTCGTGCAGCGCCTCCCCGAGGGCCAGGGCGGCCGCCCCGCCCACCCCGGCGTCCACCTCGTCGAAGACCATCGTCTGCGGCCCGCCCAGCCCGACCAGGCGGATGGCCAGCATGGCCCGGGCCAGTTCGCCGCCCGATGCGGCCCGGGCCAGCGGCTGTACTGCCTCGCCCACGTTGGCGCCGAGCGCGAGCTCCACCGGCTCCCCGGCGCCGTCGGGCGCGACACGCACCTCCAGGCGGGCGCCGGCCATGGCCAGCGCGCCCAGCCGCTCGCCGACCTGGCGCCCGAACGAACCGGCCGCCTTGGTGCGTACGGCCCGCACCGCCGCCTCGGCGTCGGCCAGCTCGGCCAGGCGGACATCGCGCTCGGCCTGCAGCCGGGCGCCCTCGGTCTCGGCGTTCTCGAGCGCGGCCAGGCGCACGGCGCCCTCGCTGCCGTAGGCCATGACGGCGCGCAGGTCCTCGCCGTACTTGCGCCGCAGCTCGGCCAGGAGGCGGCGGCGCTCCTGCACGTCGACCAGGCGCTGCGGGTCGTCCTCCCAGCCCTCGACCTCGTCGCGCAGCGTGCGGGCCAGGTCGGACAGCTCAACGGCAGCCGCGGCCAGGCGGGCGTGGTACGCCTCGAAGGCCTGGCGGCCGGCCAACGCGGTGCCGGCCCGCCCGAGCAGGTCCACCGCTCCCCCGTCTGCGGCCGGGTCGACCAGCTCCAGGGCCTCGAGGGCGGCGTCGCGGTAGGCGGATGCGTCAGCCAGCCTGTCCTCCTCGAGCCGGAGCGTGGCCTCCTCGTCGGGATCCTGCAGGTGGGCGTGGGCGATCTCCTCCACCTGGTAGCGCAGCACGTCGGCCTCACGGGCCCGCTGCTGGGCGTCACCGCCCAGGCCGGCCAGCGCCTCGCCGAGGGCGTGCAGCTGGCTGCGGATGGCGCGCACCCGGCTCAGGTCGGTGCCGGCGAAGGCGTCGAGGACGTTGCGCTGCGCGGTCGGGGCGACCAGGGCGCGGTGCTCGTGCTGCCCGTGGATCTCGACCAGCTCGGCCGCGGCCTGGCCCAGCGCGGCCAGCGGGGACATGCGGCCGTCGACCCAGGCCCGGGAGCGGCCCTCGGCGGGGACCGAGCGGGTGAGGATGACCTCGCGGGCGTCGTCGCCCTCCCCCACGACGAAGCGCGCCTCGACGAGCGCCTCGGCCGCACCGGTGCGCACCATGCCGGTGTTGGCCCGGCCGCCCAGGACAAGCTGCAGCGCCTCGACCACGAGCGTCTTGCCGGCACCGGTCTCGCCGGTGAGGGCGGTCATGCCGGTCCCGAAGACCAGGGTCAGGTCCTCGATCACCCCGAGGTCGCGCACATGCAGGTCGGTCAGCACGGCGCGCTCACGGGTCCCGGTGGGCGAGGAGCCGGAAGCGCAGGATGCCGCCGAAGGTCTGCGGCTCGTTGCGCACGACGCGGACGGGGCGCTCCGCCACCGTGCAGGTCACCGTGGCGCCGGGCTGCAGCCGGCCGATCTCCTGCCCGTCGATCACCAGCACGCCGGCGCGGTCGGGCGCGATCTCGACGGTGACCTCCTGGTCCTCCGTGAGCACCAGGCTGCGGTCGAGCGAGAAGTGGGGCGCCACCGGCGTCAGCACCATGGCGCGCAGGGTCGGCGCCAGGATCGGGCCGCCGGCGGAGAGGTTGTAGGCGGTGGAGCCGGTGGGCGTGGCCACGATGAGGCCGTCGGCCGAATAGGTCAGGGACTCCTCGCCGTCCACCGACGTGGCCAGACGCACGGTGTGACCGAAGTCGATCTTCTCGATCACCACCTCGTTCAGCGCGAACAGGGCCGTGATGCCATCACCGAGGGAACGGTCCGAGACGGCGACGTCGAGCGCGCAACGGGACTCGATGATCGCCTTGCCCTCGAAGACCTTGGTCAGGGCGCCGCGCACCTGGTCCGGCAACAGGTCGGGCAAATAGCCCAGACGGCCGAAGTTCACCCCGAGAACCGGCACGTCCTCGGTGGCGGCCAGGCGCACGACCCGCAGGAAGGTGCCGTCGCCGCCCATGCTGACGGCCACCGTGCTCCCGCCGAAGTCGACGTCGGCCAGCTCCACGTCGGTGCCGCCCTCGCTGACGCGGTCGGGCCCGCTGAACTGGAGGATGCGGGGGACGTCACCCTGCTCGACCAGCCAGGCGGCAGTGTCGGTGGCCAGCGCGAGGGCGTCGGGGCGGTCAGGGTGGACCAGGAAGGTGACGGTCGCCATCGGCGCCAGTGTGGCTCAGTCGGCCGGAGCGGCCGGAGGAAGGTGTCCGTCCGCCTCCGACACGGCGGCGGCGAACAGGGCGGCGACCTCCCCGTCGTCGCGCCCGTCCAAGCCCTTCTGGGCGTGCACGAGGAACTCGACGTTGCCGGCGGAGCCGGTCAGGGGTGAAGCCATCGCTCCCATGATGCCGGTTTTTGCGTCCTGCAGCGCGGACGCCACGCCCTCGAGCGCGCCCAGCCAGAGGGCGGGGTCCCGGATCACGCCCTTGCCCCGGGAGACAGCGGCCCGGCCCGCCTCGAACTGCGGCTTCACCAGGAGGATCAGGTCGGCGTCGGGCGTGGACACGGGCCCGGTCAGCGCGGGCGCCACGCTGCGGAGCGAGATGAAGCTCAGATCGGCCACCACCAGCGGCACGGGCTCGAAGGCCGGGTCCGCCTCTGTGAGCTCGGCCACGGTGAGGGTGCGCACGTTGGTGCGCTCCAGCACGGTCACGTCGGGGTGGGCCCGCAGGGCGGGGTGAAGCTGCCCGTGACCGACGTCGACCGCATAGACGTGCGCCGCCCCGCGTTGGAGCAGGCAGTCGGTGAAGCCGCCGGTCGAGGCTCCGGCATCGAGGGCGCGGGTGCCGCTGACGGCGATCGGGAACCGCTCCAGGGCGGCTGCGAGCTTCAGGCCGCCCCGGCCCACGTACGGGTTCGACGGGCCGAGGAGGACGACGGGCTCGTCCGGCGCGACGAGGCGGGCCGGCTTCTCGGCGCGGGTGCCCGAGACGAGGACCGTGCCGGCGGCGACGGCCGCCTGGGCTTCCTGGCGGGACTCGACGAGGCCGCGTCGCACCAGCTCGGCATCGAGCCGGCGGCGGGCCCCGCTGCTCAGCTGGCGGCCTTCTTGGACGCCGAGTCGTTGGCCTCGGTGACCTTCTTGTTGTGCGACTTCTTGTTCTCGCTCTTGGAGGAGCCGGCCTTCGAGCCGGAGCCCGAGCCCGTCGGCAGCTTGATGCCGGGGAGGCTCGACGGCACCACCTTGGTGGCGGCGTCGCGGGCCCGCGTGGCGGTCTTGCCGGCCTGTGCGGTGACGTCCTTGGCGGTCTTGCCGGCCTGCGCGGTGACGCCCTTGGCGGTCTGCCCGGCCTTGTTGGTGGCGTCCTTGGCCGTCTTGCCGGCTTTGGTCGTCACGTCCTTGGCGGCCTTCCCGGCCTGCGAGGTCACGTCCTTGGCGGTCTTGCCGGCCTTGCCGGTGACCCCCTTCGTGGCGTCGCGGCCGGCCTTGGCCGACTTCTTCAGGACCGCGGCCACCTGGCCCGCCAGGGCCTCGAGGGACTTCGGGTCGATCTTCTCGAGCTGGGCGGCCACCTCGTGGCGCACCAGTTCGAGGACCTGCTCGCTGGACTTGTGGCTCCGCTCGACCAAGTTGTCGACCCATTCCTGTGCCTGGCTCCGCTGGATGTCGCCGGCGTTCACCAACTCTCGCACGATCTCCTCGGCCCGGCCACGGCTGACCTGTCCGAGGACGGTCCCCGCATCGAGATATTTACGGATGCGCTCATTACTTGCCATTTCACTAGAGTATCCAAAGTGCTAGCTGGCTGCAAGCACTTTTATCCGGGGGCGTCGAGGGCCTGCTGGACGAGCCGGAGCAGGTCGGGTGCCGTGGCGGAGGCGCCGGCGTCGGGCGGTATGGCGTCCTTCTTCGTGACCCCCGACAGGACCAGGGCGAAGGGAATGCCCAGCTGGGCGGCCAGGGCGCCGTCGGTCGAGGGCCGGTCCCCCACCATGACCCGGAGCTCTTCGGGTGCGACGCGGGCGGTGACGGCATCGGCGGTGGGGCGGTGCGGCTTGCCGGCGACCTCGGGGGTGGCGTTGGAGGCGGTGGCCACGGCGGCCAGGATGGCGCCGGCCCCGGGTGTCAGCCCGTCGGGGGTGGGATAGGTGGCGTCCTCGTTGGTGCCGACGAGGCGGGCACCGGCGCGCACGGTGTTGCTGGCGACGGTCAGATTGTCGTAGGTGAAGCTGCGGGTCAGGCCGACCACGACGGCATCGGCCGGCCCCTCGGGGACGACGGTGACACCGCGGGCGGCCAGCGCCTCGAGGACGCCGTCACTGCCGAGCACCACCGCGGTCGAGCCGGGATCGAGCATGCCGGCCGCCACGTCGGCCGAGCGCAACAGGTCGGCGTCGTCGGTCGTGATGCCGCAGTGCGTGAGTTGCCGGTGCAACTCGGCCTTCGTCGGGGCGGAGTTGTTGGTGGCGAACAGCACGCGCACACCGACACTGCGCAAGCGGGCCACGGCCTCGTCCACGCCGGGAATCGGCGTGCCGGCGAGCCACACCACACCATCGAGGTCGATGACCCACGTCCCCTTGGGTGGTGGTGGCCACATCGGGGCGAGGCTAACCGGCCTCTCGTCGCCCCGGCGGATGCCCGATCTGGTGTCAGCGCCAGGGGTCGGGCGTCAGGTGTCGGTGTCGGTCCAGGGCGGCTGGAACGTGATGGAGCGGGCCACGTCACGTTGGGTGACGAACCCGACCACGCGCGCATGCTCGAGCACCGGGAGGCGGGCCTGCTCGTGGAGGCACATGAAGGCGACGGCCTCCTGGAGGGACGCGTCGACATCGAGCGCCACCGGGTCGGGAGCGCCGGCGAATTCGGCCAGGCTGACCTGCAGCGGATCGCGGCCCTTGGCCACGACCTGCGTGACGATGTCGCGGTTGGTCACCACACCGGCCAGGCTGCCGTCGCTCGAGCAGAGCGGTGCGGCGTCCTGGTCGTGGCTGGCCAGGAAGCAGGCGGCGTCGGCCACCGTTTCGGTGGTGCGGAGCACATCGACGTCTCCGCTCATGACGTCCCGGATGGTCCTCATGGTGAACTCCAATAGCGGGCCGGATCGGGTGCATCGACCCGCCCTTCCACCCTCGCGCCCGGTGCGCCCGACGGCAATGGGTCGGCAAAGATCCGGCGGACACTCACGCTGCCCGGTGCCGGGCCGGCGGGGCCAACCCTTGTGGAGGTGACGGGACGAACGTCTGTTCGTCGCAATGGACCGCCCGCTCGAGCTCGAGTCGCTCCGGCGCTCGCTGGCGATGCTGGGCCCCGGGGGCGCCGGCGCTGGACCGGGTGAGCCGGGCGTTGGGTGCTGGGTACTGCTCAGGAGTAGGCGATGAGGTTGGTGGGATCGGCCAGGACGTCGCCGATGTCGCGCAGGAAGAGCGAGGCCGCTTGCCCGTCGACCAGGCGATGGTCGAAGGCCAGGCTCAGGGTCACGACGTGGCGCAGTGCGACCTGATCCTCGAACTCCCAGGGTCGTCGTTGCAATGACCCGACGGCGAGGATGGCCGCCTCCCCCGGGTTGAGGATGGGCACGCCGGCGTCCACCCCGAAGACCCCGACGTTGGTGAGCGTGATCGTCCCGCCGCGCAGGTCGTCCGCGGTGCTGCGCGCGGCGCGGGCGGTCTCTGTCAGGTCCGAGAGCGCGGCGGTCAACTGACGCAACGAGAGATCCTGCGCGTCCTTGATGTTCGGCACGATCAGCCCGCGTGGCCCTGCCACGGCGATGCCCAGGTGGATGTACTCCTTCGTCACGACTTCGTCCGTCGTCTCGTCCCACGACGAGTTGAGCGTCGGATGGTCACGCAGGGCCAGCACCACGGCCCGGGCGACGACGGCCAAGGGCGTAACCCGGAGGCCCTCAAAGCGCGGGTTCCGGCGGAGGTTCGCAACCAGATCCACGGTCGGGGTGACGTCGACCGTGAGGAAGACACAGGCCTGTGGGGCGGTGGCGACGCTGCGGGTCATCGCCTCGGCCATGTGCTTCTGGACGCCGCGCAGGGGCGTCCTTGCCTCGCGGGGCGTGCCCTGCGGTGCCGGAGCCTGTGACGACGCCTCGGCGAGGTGGGCTGCCAGGTCCTCGCGAGTGACGATGCCGCCGGGGCCGCTGCCGGTCACGTCGGCAAGATCGACGCCCTTCTGGCGCGCCATGAATCGCACGGGTGGCGCCGCCAGGGGCCGGCTCGCGGCGGGGGGCGCCGCGGCGGGGGCGTGCGGGCCGTTGCGCCGGTGCCGGCGCCGGCTCGGTGGGGCCTCGGTCGGCCCGTATCCGACCAGCATGGGCACCTTCTCCTCTGCGCCAGGTGCCGCATCCGGCCGCGGGCCCGGTGTCGTCGCCGTGTCGATGGCGATGAGAGGTGCGCCGACGCGCACGGACTCCCCCGCCTCGGCCAGCAATTCCACGACGGTTCCGGCGAAGGGACTGGGCAGCTCGACGACGGCCTTCTCGGTCTCCACCTCGACGAGGACCTGGTTCAGCGTCACGTCGTCGCCGACGGCGACGTGCCACGCCACGAGCTCCGCCTCCGTCAGCCCCTCCCCGAGGTCGGGCAGCGCGAAGTGGCGCCGGGTGGTCACGGCCGGAGGCACCGGTCCACCTCGTGCAGGATGCGGTCGGCGTCGGGCAGGAAGTGTCGCTCGGCCCGGGACGCCGGATACGGCGTGGCGAAGCCGCCGACCCGGCGCACCGGTGCCTCCAGGTGGAAGAAGCAGCGCTCGGAGATGCGGGCGGCGATCTCGGCCCCGAGGCCGCAGAACACGCTCGCCTCGTGGGCAACGACCAGCCGGCCGGTCTTGCGTACCGAGGCCTCCATGGTCTCGAAGTCGATCGGCGAGAGCGAGCGCAGATCGATGACTTCGATGGACGTGCCCTCCGCGGCGCCGATCCGTGCCGCGTCGAGCGCCGTGGCCACCATGGGGCCGTAGGCGGCGATGGTGACGTCGTTGCCTTCGGTGAGGACGGCGGCGCGGCGCAGAGGGTCGTCGGTGCACGGTGCCTCCTCGTCGACCTCACCCTTCTCCCAGTAGCGCCGCTTCGGCTCGAAGAAGACGACGGGGTCGTCGGAGGTGATGGCCTGCTGAATCATGTGGAAGCCGTCGGCCGCGTTGCTCGGCGTCACGACGCGCAGGCCGGCCGTATGGGCGAAATAGGCCTCGGGCGACTCGGAGTGGTGCTCGACCGCGCCGACGCCACCGCCGAAGGGGATGCGGATGGTCAGAGGCATGGCCACCCGCCCCTCGTTGCGGTAACGCATCTTGGCCACCTGGGAGACGATCTGGTCGAAGGCGGGATACACGAAGCCGTCGAACTGGATCTCGCACACCGGTCGGTAGCCGCGCATCGCCAGCCCGACGGCGGTGCCGATGACGCCGGACTCGGCCAGGGGCGTGTCGATGACCCGCCGGTCCCCGAAGTCGCGCTGCAGCCCCTCTGTGACGCGGAAGACGCCACCGAGCTTCCCGATGTCCTCCCCCATCAGGACGACCTTGGCGTCGTCCTCCATCGCCCGGCGCAGTCCGTTGTTGAGTGCCTTGCCCAGGGACATGGTGGGCATCAGGCCTCCTCGTCGAACTCCGCCAGGTACGCCGCGTAGGCGTCCCGTTCGTCCTGCAGCAAGGAGTGCGGTTCCGCGTAGACGTTCTCGAACAGGCGGGCGGGCTCGGGGTCCGGCATGGCCAGCACGCCCTGGCGGAGCGCGGCGGCAGCCTCGTCTGCGGCCACACCGACCTCCTCGTTGAAACCGTCGTCGGCGAGACCCTCGGCGTGGAGCAGCGAGGACAGACGGGCCAGCGGGTCCTTGACGCGCCATTCCTCGTCCTCGGCCGGCGAGCGGTACCGGGTGGGGTCGTCTGACGTCGTGTGCGGGCCCATGCGATAGGTGACGGCCTCAATCAGGGTTGGGCCTTGTCCGGCTGAGGCGCGGGCCAGTGCCAGGCGCGTCGCGGCCAGCACCGCCAGCACGTCATTCCCGTCGACCTGAATCCCCGGAATGCCGTAGCCCTGGCCCCGCTGCGCGATGGACGCATGTGACTGCACCCGGACCGGTTCGGAGATGGCCCATTGGTTGTTCTGGCAGAAGAAGACGACCGGCACCACGTAGCTGGCGGCGAAGCCGAACGCTTCAGCGATGTCGCCCTCGCTCGTGGCCCCGTCGCCGAAATAGGTCAGGACGGCCGAGTCGGCGCCGTCGGCCACGACACCGAGCGCGTACCCGGTGGCGTGGAGCGCCTGGGACCCGACGACGATGGCCGGTGTCGCAATGCCGTGGACCGCGGGGTCCCACCCGGAGAGCCCGGCCCCGCGCCACAGCCGCAACATCGCGACCGGGTCGACGCCCCGGCAGTAGGCCACACCGTGCTCGCGGTAGCTCGGGAAGACGAAGTCGTCCGGCCGCAGCGCGCGGGCCGAGCCGACCTGGGCGGCCTCCTGCCCGAGCAGGGGCGCCCACAGCGCGAGCTCGCCCTGCCGCTGCAGGGCCATGGCCTCGGCGTCGAGGCGGCGCACGATCGCCATGTCGCGGTAGAGGCCACGCAGGCCCTCGGCATCGACATCAGCCACGAGCTCCCAGTACGGGCAGCCGACCGTCCGCTGCCCGTCCACCGAGATCAGCTGCACGAGGCCGTCGAAGCCGGTCCACTCGGGGATCCTCGGTTCCGGAACCTGCACCTGCGCAGTGGTCACCTGGTCTCCCTCTACGAGTTGGGCTCGACAGGGGTATTTCACCACGATCCTGCTCTTTCGAGCGGGAAAATGAATCAGATCACACTCTGGACACTGATTCCTTGCTCAAAGCGAGGTTTCCGCGCAATAACTCCCGAGTCGGGAGGACGGGGCCGGGCCGCTGGCGCGCCGGCGGCTGCGTGCGGGGTCAGGAAGCCTTGCGGCGGGCGGCAGTCTTGGGCCGGGCGGGTGCCTTCGTGGCCTTGGCTGCCTTCTTGGCGGGCGCCGCGCTCTTGGCGCTGGCCTTCTTCGCCGCCGGGCGCTTCGCGCTCTTCGATTCCGAACCCGGCTTGGCGGCCGCGGCGATGCTGGCGTTGAGCGCCTCCATCAGGTCGACCACCTTGGCGACGGGCTCGGGACCCTCCTGCAGCACGATCTCGTGACCCTGGCGCTTCTCGTCGATGATCGCCTCGACCTTCTCGCGATGCGTGTCGTGGAAGCGCTCCGGGTCCCACTCGCTCTCCATCGACTCGATGAGCAGCTGGGCCATGGACAGCTCGCGATCCGTCACGTCACCCGTCTCGGGCAGATCGAGGTCGCGGCCGGGCGCGCGCACCTCGTCGGAGAAGTACATGGTGTGCAGCGCCAGCGCGTCGTCCTCGGGCCGGATGGCGACGAGGTACTCCTTGTTGCGCATGACGAGGGTGGCGATGGCGATGCGGCCGGCCTCCGCCATGGCCCGGCGCAGGAGGGCGTAGGCCTTGTCGGCACCCTCGCCTTCAGGGGCCAGGTAGTAGCTGGAGCGGAAGAAGACCGGGTCGATGTCGACCAGGCCCACGAAGTCGGAGATCTCGATCTGGCGCGACTTCTTCGGCTCGGCGGACTCGAGCTCCTCCTCGGTGAGGATGACGTACTCGCCGCCGCCGAGGTCATAGCCCTTGACGATCCGGTCCTGGGAGACCTCCTCGCCCGTCCGCTCGTTGATCTTCTTGTAACGGATGCGGTCGGACGTGCCCTCTTCGAATTGGTTGAAGTGGATGCTCTTGTCCGAGGTGGCCGGGTAGAGGCCGACGGGGATGTTCACCAGCCCGAAACTGAGAGCCCCCTTCCAGATCGTGCGTGGCACGTCCAACAAAATACCAGCCCAGAGCAGGTCCACCACCTTGTTACAGCCTTTCGTCACACTGAGGCCATGGTGAAGGACGGCTCATCGGGCTTCGGCCCGGCCCTGCTCAGCGGGTTGGCGGAGCTGGGCCCGGTGGAGCCGTTCTCCGGAGACCTGTCCCTTGAACTGGGGATTTCCATCTGGCTACGCACGAGCGGGACATCGCTCCTGGAGGCCCGTTCGTCGCTGCTCGAGATCCGCCGGGTGATCCTGGAGGTCTGCGAGCTCGATCCCTCCACCGAGCCGTTTCCGATGGTGGGCCGCTCCCCCCGTTCCGACGTGGTGACCCTGGTCGGGTACATCTCGGATCTGCTCCGACGGGCGTCGGCCGGTCTGGGCCAGGGTGTGGAAGCGGTCGTCCGGTCCGTGGTGGCGGAACTGCCCGTGGTTGTCGACGAGGCCCTGGGGGCCTAACTCCTAGAACCCGAAGGCCGCGATGATGTTGCCGTTGAGGCCGGCGGCGGCCTCGCTCCCGAGATAGGGCGCGTCGCCGTACGCGAACACATCGCCGCGCGCTGCCGCCACCCAGTAGCCCCTGCCGTCGGCCGTGGGGAAGATGGACGTCGCCGGGTTGAACGTGTTCACGTATCCGACGGGCGCTCCGATCGTGCTGGCGTCGCCGAACCCGTCCACCACGCCGTTGGCGAAGAGCAGCCAGTAGCCGTGCCAGTCCGGAGTGGCTACGGCGCTCACGACGGGGACCGTCGTCGGCGTCGGTGATCCGTAGAAGGTGGCGTCACCGAAGGCGTAGACGGCACCGAGGTTGGTCACCAACCAGTAGCCCTTGCCGGTGCTGTCGGGCATGACCGAGACGGCCTTGCCGTAACACCCGCCGATGCCGGGGCAGGATCCGGCGAATTGGGCGTCGCCGAAGGCGAAGACGCCGCCATCCGACGCGACCATGAAGTAGCCGTGGCCACTGGTGGACGGCACCACGGCCACGATGGGGGCATTCAAGCTGTTGGGCTGCCCCGATCCCGCGGGATGCAGCCCGACCCCGGGGATGGAGCCGTAGTAGGACGACGAACCGAAGCTGAAGATGCCGCCGTCCGAGGCGACGAGCCAGTACCCGGTGCGGCTGGCGGACGGCGTGATGCCCACGACGGGCCGCTGGAGCGGGACGCTCCCCATGGAGCCGTAGAAGGAGGCGGCACCGAAGGAGAAGATGCCCCCGTCAGATCCGACCAACCAGTAGCCCCGCGCCGCGGGACCGACGGGGAAGGACTGGGTGCTTCCGGTACCGGAGAGGAAGTGTGCTCCCTGCGCCACGCTGGCCGTCAGCGTGCAGACGCCGAAGCCGACGAAGGACACCGAGAGCCCGTCCGCACCGACAGCGCAGACAGCGGTCGAGATGGAGGCGACCGAGGTGGTGCCATCACCCGTGGTCGACACGGAGGCGACGAAGGAGCCGAACTCGGTGGCGTTGGTGGGAATGTTGGCGACGGCGGGAATCGAGGGCGTAGCCCGGCCGACAGTAATGTTCTGGCCGGTGCCCGTGGCCATGGTGTAGTTGGGTGTGGCCCCTGTCAGCGGAGCGATGGTGCAGGTGCCCACTCCGACGTACACGACGGCCGAGTTGGCAACGACGCAGACATTGGGGGTCGACGAGCTGGTCGAGGGAGGACCGTCGCTGTGCACGACGTAGGTCGGCGTGTAGATACCCCCGTAGATGCCGCTTTCCGGCAGGTTGCTGAAGCTCGGGGGATCGGCAGTACCAGTGGAAATAGTGAAGCTCTGCTCATTGCCAGGGGCCGCCAGGTAGTCGGTGCTGGCTCCCACGTGCGCGGTCAGCTTGCAAATACCAGCAGCGATGAGGGAGACCGTCAGCTTGTCGCTCCCGACAGTGCAGATCGTCGGGGTGCTGGAGGTGACGGACGCGGTCCCGTCGCTGTTGGTGCTGACCGTCGCTGTGAACCCGTTGCCGACAAGCGGCTGGGGTGGTGGGATGTTCGACACGGTCGGAGTGATCGGCGTGGCCTGGCCGACCTGCAGGTTCACAGGCGATCCCGTGAGGCCGGAGTAGTCGGTGCCCGAGCCCACAGCGGGGGTCAGGGTGCACATACCCACGCCGATGAACGAGACGGTGAGACCGCCGCTCACTTTGCAGACGCTCATGGTGCTGGAGGCGACGGATTTTGTTCCGTCGCCGTTGGTCGCCACGATGGCCGTGAAGCTTCCGTTGAAGACGGGGCTCGCCGGTGCGTTGGAGATCGTCGGTGGCGTTGGCGCCAGCTGTTCGATTTGAATGAACTGGGGCGACCCGGATGCCGCGCCGAAGTTGGTGCCCGCCATCACATGGGCGGTGAGCGAGCATTGGCCGACCCCGACGTAGCTCACCGTCCAAGGTGCGCTGACGGTGCACACGTCGGTCGAGTTGGATGTCACGGACGTCGCGCCGTCACCGGTGGTGTTCACGGTCGCAGTGAATCCGCCACCGAAGGTACCGCCGCCGGGCAGGTTGCTGATCGTCGGTGGGCTCGGGTTGGCCGGGTTCACCATCTCCGACATGGACTTGCTGGCGCTCGAGTAGTTGTCGTCACCGGGGTAGCTGGCGGTGACTGTATAGGGGCTGTTTTCCGCCAACTCGGCGAACACGCAGCTGGCCGTTCCGGTGTTGTTGAGGTTCGGGGTGCAAGTGCCACTCTGGCCATCGTCCACGCTGACCGTGCCGGTGGGCGTCGCGGCTCCGGCGGGGCCACTGACCGTGACGTGATAGGTGACGTTGCCAGTGGCTCCGGGGTTGGGGTTGCCGGTGATGGCCACGGTCGGTGTCGCCGTGGTGACGTCCTCTTGTGTCGAGCTGTCGTTGCTCGAGTAGTTCTCGTCACCGAGATAGGTGCCTGTGACGGTGTAGGGGCTGCCGGCTGCGTTCTCGATGACGTTGCAGCTACCGGTGCCGGCTGAATCGAGGCTGATGACGGAGCACGTGCCGCCATGGCCGTCATCGACACTGACGGTGCCGCTTGGGATCGCCGCCCCCGCGGGACCGCTGACGGAGACGTCGTAGGCGACGCTGCCCGTCGTCCCCTGAATTGGATTGCCGGTGATCGCCACAATCGGTGTCGCGGTGTTGACGTCCTCTTGCGACGAGCCGCTGTTGGTCCCGTAGGTATCGTCACCGGCGTACGTGGCCGTCACGGTGTACGGGCTGCCTGCTGCGTTCTCCGAGATGGCGCAACTGCCCGTTCCAGCGCCGTCGAGGCTGGGGATCGAGCAGGTCCCACCTTGGGCGTCATCGACTGAGACAGCGCCAGTGGGAATCGTTCCGTCGCCGGTCACCGTGACGTCATAGGTGATGCTGCCGGTTGTTCCGGGGCTCGAAGTGGCAGTGATCTGCACTGACGCCACATCGAGCGCACCCGCCGGTGAGGTAGGAAAGCCGATCGAGAGCGCGAAGACGATCGGAACGAAGAGGACGGCAAGCCAGCTCCTCATCTTCCTCACTCCCCTTTCGCGACCAACGTGGCAGCCGATTCCCTCATGAGCCCGACAGCGGGCAGGCACAATTCGAAACCAATTGCGCCGCCTACGGCTCAGCAGACTACGGCGACGACGGCGCACGACGACAGCGGGGTCGGCCGCTGACGGGCTTTTACCAGCGAGAGGGCCAAAAGTACCGAGACCTCAATCCGTCCCTGCCGTCATCTGCTCCAGACCGGAGGAGCACTCGATGAGCGAATGGAGGCAGCTTCAACGATTCCTCAGTCGCCGCCAAGGCGACCGCCGAACGACCGTTCTACCGGCTCCCCATTGTCCAGCGCAGCGTGACAATGGGGAAAGGGTCTGTACGTTCCGTTGAGGTTGAGGAGGGTCACAGCGGGCCTCCAGGATGCGAGGTCATCATGGTGACGCATGGCGGCAAAGAGGCGGCGCAGGGTGATCGTGGCAGTGGTCGGAGTGGCTGTGATCGTGGTGCTCGCGGCCACGCTCGGTCCTTACGTGTACATCCACTTCATCGAAGGACCCGCTCCGAGCAAGCTCGAGCTGCCGAAGACATCCTCGACGACGAGCACGTCATCAGGGACGGCGACCACATCCTCGTCCTCGCTCGATGGCGTCTGGAACGTCGGCACGGGCTCCCAGGCGGGCTACCGCGTGCAGGAGGTCCTCGTCGGCCAGAACGCGACAGCCGTCGGTCGCACCAGCAAGATCTGGGGATCCCTGACCATCGCAGGTTCGACGGTGACCAAGGCGACCTTCACCGTCGACATGGCGAGCGTCGTCAGCGACCAGAGCCAACGGAACGCGCGCTTCGACGGGCCGATCATGAACGTGAGCCAATTCCCGACGGCGACCTTGGCTCTCACCGCTCCTATCGATCTCGGGACGATCCCCGCCGAGGGCGCGCAAGCGCACTACAACGCAACAGGGACACTCGACATGCACGGGGTGGCGAAATCGGTGACCTTCCCGGTGACTGCGGAGCGAACTGGGTCGGGCATCGACGTGCTGGCCGACATCCCCATCACGTTCTCGGAATGGGACATCGCAAACCCGAGCATCGGTGGCTTCGTGACGACGGCGAACAGCGGGACACTCGAAGTTCTCGTCCATCTCACGCAAGGTCCCGGGAACCCCGTCTCCAAGTCGGCGGGCTCCGCCGGCTCGGTCGGTGGCGGAGGGCCCGTCACGGTACCGAGCACGACTGTCCCACCTTTGAACGTCCCGTCCAGCTAGCAGCCACATCCAGCCTCGTCGGAGGCCGGGCAGGTATTCTTTGGTTCGCCCGACGGCCCCGTTCGGCACAGCATTTTCCCGTCTCGGGATTCCGCTTGCTCTGACACGCCGCAAAAGGGGTATGGCTCAACGGGTCAGCGCCCGGAACATCGAGAGGATCCGTGACAACCGTCAACCAGCCGCTGAAGGGCAGCGATCGTGAGCAGCGTCTCGTCGCCGCGGGCTTGCGGAGGCTCACCGGCTGGGGTCCCGCCGTCGTGTCGATCGCCCTGGCGGTGGCATACGGGCTCTACATCGCGCTCCGGACCTACGAGGTGGACCTGGGCGTGTATCTCCGCCTGGGCGGCCGGTACGTCTTCACGTCCCACCTGTACTCCTACGTCCTCCCCCACACGAGCCTCCCGTTCACCTACCCCCCGTTTGCCGCGCTCCTGTTCGCGCCCTGGCAGCGAACGTTCGGCGGCGTCGCCTCGGTGCAGGCGGTCTGGACCATGTGCAACCTGGCGGCCCTCGTCGGCGTGCTCGTCCTGTCGGTCCGTCTGGTCAAGCCTTCCCTCGACAAGGTGGCGACCTGGCGCGTGGCTCTTGCGTTGAGCCTCCCTGCGCTCCTCCTCAACCCCGTGCTGATCACCATCGGCTTCGGGCAGGTGAACCTGTTCGTCACCCTTCTCGTGATGTGGGACCTGCTGACGGAACGCAGGATCGGAACGCGGCAGTTGCCCCTCGGCGTCGCCACAGGGCTCGCCGCCGCGGTCAAGCTGACCCCGCTGTTGTTCGTCCCCTACCTGATCCTCACTCGTCGTTGGCGCGGTGCGTTGACCTGCGTGCTCACCTTCGCCGCGTGCGAGTTGGTGACGTTCGCCGTCTCACCCGCCTCGTCGAGGGCGTACTGGACGAAGGCCATTTTCAAGCCGAGTCGAGCCGGGGACCTGTCCATCGTCGACAACCAGAATCTCTGGGGTGTCCTGGACCGGATCACGCACGGCGTCCTCCCCGACGCCGTGATGCTTCCGCTCCTTCTGGCGGCCGGGGCCGCCGGTCTCCTGCTGGCGGCCCAGGCGCACCGGCGTTCCTCACCACTCCTCGGAGTGCTCATCTGTGCGGCGACCTGTCTGATCGTCTCCCCCATCTCCTGGGTGCACCACTTGGTATGGGTCGTCCCTGCGATCCTGTGGCTGGCCCTGGCGCCCGACCGGCCCCGTTGGGGGCGAGTCCTGGCCGGCGCCACGGCCGTGCTGTTCTGGAGCGCGCCCGTCTGGTGGGTCCCGTACAAGAACACGAGCGATCTCCATCTCGACGCGGCCGACCTCCTTGCCGGGAACTCGTTCTTCCTCGCGCTGGTCCTCTTCCTGGTGGGCGCGGCGTTTCTCGTGCTGCGACGCGGATCTTCCGGGCAGCCGAAGACGTTGCACGGGTCCTTCTCTTAATCGCCCGTCGGGCCGAGGTCGCGGCTCGACCGAGCTCGCTCGAGGCCCTGTTGTCGATCCGTTGTGCTGCTCTGAACCGAATTGCCCTACTCGCCGTCGGAATCGATCGCCAGACTCGGTTGTGAGGGCGGGGTGATCGGGGGTCTCCGGGGGGACTCATCGCCCCGCCCTCATCTCATTTCGAGCTGGACACCCGTCCGCCGACCCGCCGGCCGCGAGGCCTCTGCGGAGGACTCCTTCGAGAGAAGAGAGGTGGGGGCCGGGTGGAGGGGCTAGGGGAACCTCGACTGCCCGGCCCCCACCCCCACCTCAGCCCCCCGATGCGTT
>DATBAO010000023.1:0-2920 GCA_036271495.1 Acidimicrobiales bacterium | reverse complement strand
ACGCAACTGGGCGGTAGCCACCTTGTGCCCGGCCTCGCGGGCACGGCGCACACCAGCGCGGATCGAGCCCTCGGTCGAGCCCCAGCCGAGCACGAGCAGCTCGGCGCCGGGCTCGGAATCGACCACCAGCGGCGGGACCTCGGCGGCGACCGCGGCCACCTTGGCCGCCCGCAGCTCGGTCATGCGCTCGTGGTTGGCGCCGTCGTAGGAGATGTTGCCGGTGATGTCGGCCTTCTCCAGGCCGCCGATGCGGTGCTGCAGCCCCGGAGTGCCGGGAATCGCCCAGGGCCGCGCCATGTGCTCGTCGCGGCTGTAGGGCTCGAAGGGATGGCCATTCGAGGGCGTGCTGGTGAACTGCGGGTCAATCTCCGGCAGTGAGGCCACGTCGGGCACCAGCCACGGCTCCGAGGAGGAGGCCAGGAACGTGTCGGAGAGCAGGATCACCGGCGTCCGGTAGCGGATCGCGATGCGCGCCGCCTCAAAGGCGGCGTCGAAGCAGTCGCCTGCCGTGGTCGGCGCAATGACCGGCAGCGGCGACTCGCCGTGTCGGCCGTAGAGCGCCATGAGCAGGTCTGACTGCTCGGTCTTGGTCGGCATTCCTGTCGATGGGCCGGCCCGCTGGACGTCGACGATGATCATCGGGAGCTCGAGCATCACCGCCAGGCCGATCGTCTCGGCCTTGAGGTCCATGCCCGGGCCGCTGGTGGCGGTGACGCCCAGTCGGCCGCCGAAGGACGCGCCCAGAGCCATGCCGGCAGCGGCGATCTCATCCTCAGCCTGGATCGTGGAGATCCCGATGTTGGCGTGGCGCGAGAGCTCGTGCAGCAGCTCGGAGGCAGGCGTGATCGGATAGCTGGCCAGCACCAGCGGAAGCTTTGAACGCACGCTGGCCGCGATCAGGCCCAGCGACAGCGCCGTGGTGCCGTTGACGTTGCGATACGTGCCGGGCGGCACGTCGGTGGCGGGGGGCACGTAATACTGGACGTCGAGCAACTCGGTGGTCTCACCGAAGGACCAGCCGGCGTTGAAGGCGGCGAGGTTGGCCTGCGCGACGGCCGGGTTGCGGGCGAATTTCTTCTCGACCCACCGCGTGGTGACGTCGGTGGGGCGGCCGTACAGCCAGGAGACGACGCCGAGCGCGAACAGGTTCTTGGCGCGTCCGGCGTCGCGGGTGGTGACGCCCTCCATCCCCTCCACCGCGCGCGTGGTCAGCGTGCTCATCGGGAGACGATGGACGCGGAACTCGCTCAGCGACCCATCCTCCAGTGGATTTGCCTCCCCGTAGCCCGCCTTCTCCAAATTGCGCTTGGTGAACGCGTCCTCGTTGACGATGATCGTGGCGCCACGGGGCAGCTCAGCCTGGTTGGCCTTCAGCGCCGCCGGGTTCATGGCCACCAGGACGTTGGGGTGGTCCCCCGGGGTGAGGATGTCGCGGGACGCGAAGTGGATCTGGAAGGCCGAAACTCCGGCCGTGGTGCCCGCGGGCGCCCGGATCTCGGCGGGGAAGCTCGGCAGCGTCGCCAGGTCGTTGCCCACGACGGCGGTCGCGTCGGTGAAGCGGCTGCCGGTCTGCTGCATCCCGTCGCCCGAGTCCCCGGCGAACCGGATGATGACGCGATCGAGTTCCTCGACCTGCTTGGTCATCGTGCCCCCAGCCGTCGTGTGCGCGTCACCTGCGTCAGTCCCTTCCTCTCAGGAGCCCAAGTCTAGCCACCTGGGCGGTCGGGCCTGGCGCCAACCTTTGGTTTGCGGCTTGACGCGAGTGGCGAGCTTCCCCCCATGAGCGAACGAGAGCAGTACGGCAAGCTGGCCGATGAACTGGAGGACCGGGCCGACACGCTCGCCGGCGAGAACAAGCGGCTCGGCGAGCGCATCGCCGACGTCCGCGACGACTGGAAGCGCAAGCGCGCCGATGCGGGCGTTCCCGGGGCCACGCCGGACTGGGACGACCCCGACGAGGACGAAGACGAGGACGACGACCCCGAGGACCCCGACGACCCCGAGGACCCCGACGACTAGCCCTGCTGGCGGGGGTCGTGCCCGTCGACCGTCCAGTACCTGATCGCGATCGCCCGCATGGGGTGGTCGACCGGGGGCCGGTCGTCATCGGTGGGCCACGGGGCGATCACGAACCGTACGATCGTGCGCTGGCCTCCCTCATGGTCGCCGTAGAGCAGGTCGATCTCGATCGCGCCGTCGTTCTGCAGTGCCTCGAGCACCTCCTGATAGCCCGCAATGGACGGATCGCGCATCGCGCCCTGCCAGAAGCCGCTGTCGCCGGCGGGGACGAAGATGTCGAGTTGCTGTTCACGGAACGTCTCGGGATCGGGCACCTCCGTGACGCGGCCGGCGCCCGGATTGGCCGGGGGCTGACGCATGCGCGCCTGCCATCCGTGCACAACGGCGAGACCGTTGCCCCCGTTGCGCAGGCCGAGCGCCAGGTAGATCTGGTCGTCGTGGACGTCGGCAGCGCCCCCGTGGCCGGGGACCTGGACGATCTGGCCGTCTCCGAAGCGGAGGCGCTCGATCGGGTCGTCCTCCCGCGACGGGACGAGCACCGGACGCAGCCCGACCAGCAGCGACTGCTCGGCGATGCGCGCCGACCGGTTGGCGGACTTGACCGAGCTGAACGTGGCGAACGCCAGCACGAGGGTGCCTCCGGCGGTCGCCAGCGAGGAGATCGTCACCCAGTCGGCCATGAACCGTCCGGGCTGGGGTTACATGTCTGCCGCGTCAGTGAGGCCAGCGACGTGAGCGAGGTCAGCGACGAGGCGCGAGGGCAGTCGCGCCGGCGCCGGTGACTAGATCTTCTGGACGTTGATGGCCTTGGGTCCCTTGGGACCGGCCTCCTCCTCGTAGGACACCTTGGCGCCCTCCGCGAGAGACCGATAGCCGTCGGCCTGGATGCTGGTGTGGTGGA
>DATBAO010000022.1:0-15446 GCA_036271495.1 Acidimicrobiales bacterium | reverse complement strand
GCCGTCCCGGTGTTGGGTGCGGTGGCCGGGTCCTGCGCAACGGCCGCTCGTGAATCGAGTCAGGGTCGGAAGGCAGCAGCTCTCAGCGGGTATGGCCGGGTGCCGTAGCCAACCTGGCCGCCGCACCGAGCACCGGGCGGCAGTGTCCGAGCGCATGGGTAGGCTCGGCCGCCATGGCCGACGCACCTTTTGTCTCTCTCTACAGGCGGTTCCGGCCGGGGCAATTCGAAGAGCTCAGAGGCCAGGACCACGTCGTGCGCGCGCTGCGCAGCGCCGTGCGCGACGACCGCGTGTCCCACGCCTATCTGTTCAGCGGGCCGCGAGGCACCGGCAAGACCTCCTCGGCGCGCATCCTGGCCAAGGCCCTCAACTGCGAGGCGCCGGTCGACGGCGAGCCCTGTGGCGTGTGCACCTCGTGTGTGGAAATCACGCAGGGCAGCTCCCTCAATGTGCACGAGCTCGATGCCGCGTCCAACAACGGCGTCGATGCCATGCGTGATCTGGTGGCGCACGCAGGACTGGGGACGCCCGGCCGATGGAAGGTGTACATCGTCGACGAAGTGCACATGCTGTCCACGGCGGCCGCCAACGCGTTGTTGAAGACACTGGAGGAGCCGCCGAGCCACGTCGTCTTCGTGCTGGCGACGACGGACCCCCAGAAGGTGCCACCCACCATCCGCAGCCGCACCCAGCACCTGGAGTTCCGTCTCCTCGGCGCAGAGACGCTGCACGATCTCCTGGCATCGGTCAACGACGAGGCCGGGCTGGCGGTCGACGAGGCGGCGCTCGAGGCGGCCGTGCGGCGCGGCCGTGGCTCGGCCCGTGACGCCCTGTCCGCCCTGGACCAGGTGGTGGCCTCGGGCTCGGCCGACGCGGCCCGGCCCGAGCTGGCGGCCGTGATCGACGCGTTGGCCGACGGTGAGGTGAGCCAGGTGCTGCTCGCGCTCAGCGCCCTCCTGGCCGGGGGGTGGGGGCCGCAGCAGCTGGCCACCGAGATGATCGACGACCTGCGCCAGGTGTTCCTGGCCGCGCTGGCGCCCGAGCTGTGCACGGTGTCCGGTCCGTCACTGGAGCGGTTCCGCGCCGTGGCCGAGGCCATGGGCCTGGCGCGGGTGGTGCGCAGCATGGAGATCCTCGGGCACGCGCTGGTCGACATGCGGGAGGCGCCCGACGCGCAGGTCGTGTTGGAGATCGCCGCCGTGCGCGCGGTGCGGCCCGACCTCGATTCGGGGATGGAGGCGTTGTCGGAGCGGGTCAGCGTCCTGGAGCGCGCGCAGTCCGGCGCACCTGCCTTCCCGCGACCCGGTGCCCCGGCACCACGGAGTGCTCCCGCCGCCGGCCCCAGC
The DNA here is from genome assembly GCA_036271495.1 of Acidimicrobiales bacterium. Lineage (GTDB taxonomy): Bacteria > Actinomycetota > Acidimicrobiia > Acidimicrobiales > RAAP-2 > Bog-473. Next base: position 14,100 of record DATBAO010000022.1, on the reverse strand, counting down.
GAGGCGGCTTCCGCCCCGACGGAGCCCCCTCCGCCGCCGCCCCCACCCGCCGAGGTGGCGCGCCGGCCTTCCATCGGTGCCATGCGGCGCAGCAAGGAGGCGGCAGCGCCCGCCCCCGCGCCTGAGCCCGAGGTGGCGGCAGCACCGGCGACGGCACCCCCGGCGCCCGAGCCGGCCACCGCCGCGCCCGCCATGGCGAACGCCGCACCGGCCGGGGCCACCGCCACGAAGACCCTCGATCGCGACAGCCTCACCGAGGCCTGGGGCGACGGCATCCTGCAGTCCCTCCCGGCCCGGGCCAAGGCGCGCTTCGCCAGCGGCCGCTTCGTGGCGGTCGACGAGCAGGGCGCCCACTTCGCGCTGCCCAACGCCGCGCACCGTGAGCAGTGCGTCGACCAACAGTCCGTGGTGGAAGCTGCGCTCTCGGATCACTTCGGCACGAAGGTCGCGCTGATCCTCGACATCGACGACACCGGGTCCCCGCCGGGAGCGCGCTCCGGCCCGTCCCCGGCGGCATCGACAGGATCAGCGGGAGCCGCGCCGTCGTCGTCCGCCGCACCGATGGACGACGTGGAGGACATCGACCCCCGCGAGCTCATGGAGGACACGTCGACCGATCAGGCGTCCGCTGCCGAGGCGCGGCTCCTGCAGGCGTTCCCCGGCGCCAGCGAGGTGGCCGAGTAGGTGTACACGGGGCCCCTCCGCTCACTCATCGACGAGCTCGGACGCCTGCCCGGCATCGGGCCCAAGTCGGCCCAGCGCATCGCCTTTCACATCCTGAAGGTTCCCGGTGAGGACGCACGCCGGCTGTCCGACGCCATCATCGCCGTCAAGGAGCGCACGACACTCTGCGGGGTCTGCTTCAACGTGGCCGAGTCGGGTGCGCTGTGCGCCGTCTGCAGTGACGACCGGCGCGACCCCGAAGTCATCTGCGTGGTGGAGGACCCGCGCGACATCGTCGCCGTCGAGCGCACCGGCTTCAAGGGCCGCTACCACGTCCTCGGGGGCGCGCTGAGCCCGCTGGACGGCATCGGCCGGGAGCAGCTCCGCCTCGGCGAGCTGTTGGAACGCATCGACGCCGGCATCATCCGCGAGGCCATCGTCTGCACGAATCCCACCATCGAAGGGGAGGCCACGGCGATGCTGGTCGCCCGCGAGCTCACCCCGAGGGGTGTGGTGGTCTCCCGCCTGGCCAGCGGGCTTCCCGTCGGGGGCGACCTCGAGTACGCCGACGAGTTGACGCTGGGCCGCGCCCTCGAGGGACGGCGCCCGCTCGAGGTCTGATCCCGTCGAGCATCGGCGGGACCGGCGTCACCCCACCGTCCCGTACAATTGCCGGATGCGGATCGCCATCGTGGGTGCGACGGGGCAGGTGGGCGTGGTCCTGCGCGCCATCCTGGCCGAGCGCCGCTTCCCGGTGGAGTCCATGCGGTATCTCGCCTCGGGCCGCTCCGCCGGCTCGACGCTGCCCTGGGGGGACGGCGAAGTCGTCGTCGAGGACGCCGCGACGGCGGACCTCTCGGGCATCGACCTCGCCCTGTGCTCGGCGCCGGCCTCCGTCTCGCGCGAGCTGGCGCCGCGCCTGGTCGCCGCCGGCGCCATCGTGATCGACAACTCGTCCGCCTGGCGCATGGACCCCGACGTCCCGCTCGTGGTGCCCGAAGCCAATGCGGCTGAGCTGCGCTCCATCCCCAAGGGCATAGTGGCCAATCCCAACTGCACCACCATGGTCGCCATCCCCGTCCTCAAGCCGCTCGACGACGAGGCCGGCTTGACGCGGCTCGTCGTGGCCACGTATCAAGCGGTGTCGGGCGGCGGCGTCGACGCAGTGCGCGAGCTGGCCGAGCAACTCTCCAAGACGGCGGACCGGGCGGCGGACCTCACCTTCGACGGCTCGGCGGTCGACTTCCCGCCCCGCAACGTGTACCCCGTGCCGATCGCGCACAACGTGATCCCGTTGCAGTTCTCCATCGTCGACGACGGCTCGCTCGAGACGGACGAGGAGCAGAAGTACTGCAACGAGGCCCGCAAGATCCTGGGCCGGCCCGACCTGGCCGTCACCACCACCTGCGTGCGCGTGCCCGTCTTCACCGGGCACTCGGCCGCCATCGTGTGCGAGTTCGAGCGTCCGATCACCCCCGAGCGCGCCACCGAGGTGCTGCGCACCGCTCCGGGCGTCGAGCTGGCCGAGATCCCGACGCCGCTGCTGGCGGCCGGCCGCGACGTGTCCTATGTCGGCCGCATCCGGCGGGCCCAGGGTGCACCCAACGCGCTGGCGCTCTTCGTCTCGGGCGACAACCTGCGCAAGGGTGCGGCGCTCAACGTGGTGCAGATCGCCGAGGAGCTGCTGGCGCTGCGCTCCTGATCGGCGCGGGCGCCCGGTCGCTCCGTCCCGGTCGCGAGGCCGTCGGTACGTCAGTACGTCAGTCGGGGCCCGAGGACACGGGCTCGGGCCCGCCGATGACCAGGGTGGACATGCGGCGGGCCAGATTGACGGCGTGGTCGCCGAAGCGCTCGTAGAAGCGGGCCACCATGGCCAGCTCGATGGCAACGGGGAGCGGCATGGTGCCGGCCACGAGCTCGGCGGTCAGGGTGACGTGCAGGTCGTCGAGCTCGTCATCGAGGTCGTCGATGGAGGATGCGGCGTTGGCGGAGCGCACGGCGAAGGCATCGGCGGTCTCGCGCCAGATGGTGGTGGCCACCTCACCCATCCGCTCCACGAGCCCGCGGCTGCGGGCCGACATCTCGGCCCCGAGGCCGCGGGCGGCCCGGCGGGCGATGTGCTCGGCCAGGTCCCCGTTGCGCTCCATGTCGGGCAGCATGCGCAGGATGGCCACGTACTCGCGCCGCTCGTCGGGGGTCGTGTCCCCGTGGACGAGCTGGTACTGCACGGTGGTCGAGATCTGCCCGATCAGCTTGTCGATGACCTCGTCGCGCTTGACCAGCTCCTTGGCGGCGTCACGATCGCCGGCCAGGAGCGCGTGCGTGGCGCCGGCGATCCCCTCACCGACCAAGGCGAAGGCCTGCGCAAAGAGCCGGTCCACCTCGTGGGGCTCGGGCATCGTCTGCGGCCAGAGCGGTTGCTCGGTGACCAGCGGCCCGACCTGCATGTGCGGCAGATCCTCGGTCTCGTCTTCCTCGGAGACCGTCTTCGTCGTGCCACCGAGCTTGAACGGCATCCTGGTCACGCTACCGGCTCTGTTCGGGGTTGACGACCGAGGGCGAGGGGCGGCGGAGGCACGCAACGCGGACAGGCCAGGCACAGCCCCGAGGCGGTCCCCGATGTCGACACACCCCATCGTTACATTGGCCTCATGGTCCTCGGAGTGCTCATCGGGCTCGCAGCCGGCCTCGCCATCGGCGTTGCCTGGCATATGGCCCGGGTGGCCCGCACCGCCGGCGCTGCCCGCCTGGCCGAAGGGCGCCGGGCGGATGCACAGGCGCAGGCCGAGGTGCTGGGGGCGCAGCTCAAGGTCGCGTCGGAGGTGGCCGCCTCCGCCGAGACCGCCCGGGCCGTCGCGGTGTCCGAACTCGAGTTGCTGCGCACGACGGAGCAGGAGGCGGCGCGTCGGGCCGAACGCGATCGCGGCCTCCTGGCGGGCGCCTTCTCGGAGTTGTCGGCACAGGCGCTGGCGAAGAACAACGAGCAATTCCTCACGCTGGCCGACTCCAAGCTCAACGAGGCGCGCACTGCGGCGCAGGGCGATCTCAGCCAGCGCCAGCAGGCCATTGCACAGCTGCTGGATCCGTTGAGCGAGACTCTGGCGCGCTATGAGCGCGGCCTGCGCGACATGGAGGTCGAGCGCAAGGGCGCCTACGCCACCTTGAACGAGCGGGTGGCGGCGCTGCACCTCGGGCATGAGCAGCTGCAGCGCGAGACGCGGAACCTGGTCACGGCGTTGCGCTCACCACAGACACGCGGACGCTGGGGCGAAATGACGTTGCGCAACGCCGTCAAGGCGGCCGGGATGGCAGAGCACTGCGACTTCGAAGAGCAACGGACCACCACGACGGCGGACGGCCTGCTCCGGCCCGACATGATCGTGCACCTGCCGGGCGGCGGCCAGGTCGTCATCGACTCGAAGGTCCCGCTCGATGCCTTCTTGAAGTTCACCGAGTGCGACGACGAGGACGAGCGCAAGGTGTTCCTCAAGAAGCACGCCGCCCAGCTGCGCACCCACGTGGATCAGCTGGCCAAGAAGGAGTACTGGCGGCAGTTCGAGCGCTCGCCCGAGTTCGTGGTCGCCTTCATCCCCGGCGAGTCGCTGCTGGCGGCGGCCTGCGAGGCCGATCCGGGATTGCAGGACCACGCGCTGGGCCGGGGCATCGTGCTGGCGACCCCGAACACCCTGGTGGCGGCACTGAAGACCATCGCCCTCTCCTGGCAGCAGGAGACGCTGGCGGAGAACGCCCGCGAGGTCCGGCAGCTTGGGGCTGAGCTGTACGAGCGGTTGCGCACCATGACGGGGCACATGCAGTCGCTGCAGCGCAGCCTCACCTCGAGCGTGGACGCCTACAACAAGGCCGTGGGCTCCTTCGAGTCACGGGTGCTCGTCACCGCCCGCAAGTTCCCCGCCCTCGGCGTCGTGGGTCTGCAGTCGGGCGAGATCGACGAGCTCTCCCCGATTGAGAAGGCGCCCCGCCACCTCCAGACCTACCAGCCCGAGCTCCCCGACGAGGAGTTCGGGCAGCCGACCATCGTGGCCCTGCCCGAAGGCGGCACCAACACCGGCACCTCGGGCTAACCCGCCCGAAGCGACACGGTCTCCGAGCTGGAGGCCGGCCAGGCCGGGGACCCGGGAACACCGCCGACGTACTCTGCCGGGGTGCTGCACACCCACCGCTCCGAGCGAACCGACGCGCTGGTGGCCATGTTGGCCCGGCTCCTCGGCGATCCGCTGGACGATCCCATGGCCAAAGAGGTGGTCTCGGTGCCGACCCGGGGCATCGAACGGTGGTTGACGCAGCAGTTGTCGGCGCATCTGGGCGTGAGTGCCGGCCAGCAGGACGGCGTGTGCGCCAACGTCGACTTCCCCTTCCCCGGCACACTCGTCTCGGGCGCGCTGGCGCGGGCGATCGACACCGACCCGGGGCTCGATCCGTGGTTGCCCCAACGCGCCGTGTGGCCGCTCATCGAAGTCGTCGAAGAGCACTTCGACGAGCCCTGGTTGGCCCCGCTGGCCCAACACATCAAGAAGTCGGCGACGGAAGAGGACGGAACCAGGAGATTCTCGAGCATCCGGCACATGGCGGACTTGTTCGACCGCTATGCGGTGCACCGACCGGACATGCTGCAGCGCTGGGCCGCCGGCTCGCCGCAACTCGACGAGGTGTCCTGGCAGGTCGAGCTCTGGCGGCTCCTGCGGGAGCGCATCGGGACGCCGAGCCCGGCCGAGCGCCTGCGCGACGCCTGTCGACGGATCAAGGCCGAGCCCGGCCTGCTGGACCTCCCGCCCCGCCTGTCGTTGTTCGGCCTGACCAGGCTGCCGGCCAGCTATCTCGAGGTGCTCGAGGCCATCGGCAAGGCCCGGCAGGTCCACCTGTTCTTGATGCACCCGTCGCCGGTGCTGTGGGAACGCATGGCGGCGTCGATCGGACCGGCCTCCCGGTCGGTGCCCCGCCGTGAGGACCAGACCGTCGGCATCCCGCGGAACCCGCTGCTGGCGTCCTGGGGACGCGACGCGCGCGAGATGCAACTGGTCCTCGGCGGCTCGGGGTCGAGCGAAGCAGACGCAGAATCGGGGCCGGAGCCGGAGTCAGGGCCCGGCCCCGGGGATCGGACGCTCCTGCAGCAGATCCAGGAGGACATTCGTACCGATCGCACGCCCGGCGGGCCCGGAGACGCGGACGAGCGCCCTCTTCTGCGCTCCTCCGACGACAGCATCCGCGTGCACTCCTGTCACGGCCGCGGCCGGCAGGTCGAGGTGCTGCGCGACGCCGTCCTCCATCTGTTGGAGGACGACCCGACTCTCGAACCACGCGACATCATCGTGTTGTGCCCCGACATTGAGAACTTCGCGCCGCTCATTCAGGCGACCTTCGGCGCGCATGACCTCAGCGAGCATTCTGACCACCCCGCGGCAGCGCTCGAGATCCGCCTGGCCGACCGGTCCCTGCGCCAGACCAACCCGGTCATGGGCGTCCTGGCTGAGGTGCTCGACCTCGCCACGGCGCGCATCAGCGCGACCCAGGTCCTCGACCTGGCCGGTCGCGAGCCGGTGCGCCGTCGCTTCCAGTTCAGCGATGAGGACCTGTTCCGGCTCGAGGAATGGGTCGACGAGGCAGGTATCCGCTGGGGCTTCGATGCCGAGCACCGTGGTGAGTTCAAGCTCAACGGGATCGAGAACAACACCTGGCGATCCGGCATGGAGCGGATCCTGCTCGGCGTGACGATGGCCGACGAGCGGCAACGGCTCTTCCATGGGGCCCTGCCGCTCGATGATGTGGACAGCGCCGACATCGAGTTGGCGGGCCGCCTGGCCGAGTTCGTCGACCGCCTGCAGGCCGCGCTCGATGCGCTCAGCGGGAGCGGGCCGATCGATAGCTGGGCGCAACGGCTGGCCTTCATCGCCGACGCCTTGACCACGACCACGGCCCGGGACGGGTGGCAGCGCGCGCAGATGACGTTGCTGCTCGAGGATCTGGTCACTGAAGCGACCACGGAGTCGGGCGTGAGCGCGGTCGCACTGCGCTGCGACGACGTGCGGTCAATCGTGGCCGCTCGCCTCAAGGGCCAACCGACGCGGGCCAACTTCTGCACCGGGCATCTCACCGTGTGCACGCTGGTGCCGATGCGCTCCATTCCGCACAGGGTCGTCTGCCTGCTCGGGCTCGACGACGGGAGCTTCCCCCGTCACCTCGAGCGGGACGGGGACGACCTGACCGCGCGCAACCCACGCGTGGGCGACCGCGATGTGCGCAGTGAGGACCGCCAGCTGTTGCTCGATGCGATCCTGGCCGCCCGGGACCACCTGGTGGTGCTCTATTCGGGACGAGACGAACGATCCAATCAGCATCGGCCACCAGCCGTCCCCGTGGGCGAACTGCTCGATGTGATCGACCACACCGTGAAAACGAAGGAGGGCCGGGCGCGCGATGCCGTCGTCCTGGCGCATCCCCTGCAGCCCTTCGATGCGCGCAACTACGAGCCGGGGAACATGGTCCCGCGCTCGGCGTGGAGCTTTGACGCGTTGCACCTCGCCGGGGCCAGGGCCGCGCTCCATCCGCGGCAGAGCGCGCCACCGTTTCTCGGCCAGCCGCTTCCGGTCCGGCCGGCGGACCAGCTCGACCTCGATCGGCTGGAGCGGTTCCTCCGCCACCCGGCGCGGGCCTTCCTGCGGGAGCGGCTCAAGATCTCGCTGAGTGAGAAGACCCGGGACTTCGAGGACGCCATTCCGCTCGATCTCGACCCGCTCGGACAGTGGCAGGTCGCAGAGCGTGTCCTCGAAGCCCGGTTGGGCGGCGCCAGTCAGGACGCCTGCGAGGCCGTCGAGATGGCGCGGGGCGGGCTCCCCCCGGGACTGCTGGCACAACCGGTGCTGGAGAAGATCGCGGCTCCGGTGGACGGGCTCGTGCTGGCCGGCTCGAGCGACGTGACGCCGGTGTCGATCGACATCCACGTCGACTTGCCCGGTGTGTCTCGCATCGTCGGCACGGTGGCCGGGGTACGCGGTGACACGCTGCAGTCGGTCACGTACTCGAGGCTCTCGCCGGCAGCGCGCCTGCTGGCGTGGCTGCGGCTCCTGGTGCTGACGGCCAGCTGGCCCGAACGGTCATTCGAGGCGCGCACGATCGGACGGGCCAACGGCAGGGGGCGCACCATCTCGGTGGCGACGATCGGGCCACTCGGACCTGACGCCCCCAGCAGGCTTGACGCCGCGACGCTCCACCTCCGCGTCCTGGTCGATCTGTTCGACAGGGGGATGTGCGAGCCGCTCCCTTTGTACTGCAAGACGTCTGCGGCCTGGGCCGGTGCCACGAGCGGGGGAAGGGATCCGCGTCAGGGGGCCATCCAGGCGTGGGAATCGGGGTGGAAGGGCCACAACGAGGACCGGGACCCCGAGCACGAGCTCGTGCTCGGCGAGGCCGTCTCGTTTGCCACCATGACCGCGCTCTCCGGACCGCCGCATGCGGATGAGCAGGCCTGGCGATTGCCGGAGGAGACCCGGTTCGGGGTCTACGCCCACCGGCTGTGGGACGCGCTCCTCGCCCACGAAGTGGTGGTCGACCAGTGACCCTCCGATCCGTGCCGCCGGCCGCAGCGAGCGACCCGGAGTCGTTCGATCTCTGCGGGAAGCTCCCACGGGGCATGACGTTGTTGCAGGCGAGCGCCGGCACGGGCAAGACCTTCACGATCGCCGCGCTCACGACGCGCTATGTGGCGGAGGCCGCCGTGCCGATCGACCGGCTCCTCGTCATCACCTTCACCCGCATGGCGACGGGGGAGTTGCGCGAGCGGGTGCGGGACCGCCTTGTGTCGGCGTTCGACGGGCTGGACGACATCCTCGAAGAGAGGGCGGACCACGAGGACGACGAGGTCGTGCGCCACCTGGCCGACGCGCCTCGTCGCGAGGTCGAGGTGCGGCGTGACCGGTTGGGCAAAGCCATCGCGGACTTCGATGCCGCCACGATCGAGACGACGCACGGCTTCTGTCTCCAGGTGCTCTACGGCCTGGGGACCGCAGGCGATGTCGACCGGGAGGTCACCCTGGTCGAGGACGTCGGGGATCTGCGGGAGGAGGTCGTCGACGATCTCTACCTCCGGAAGTTCGCCGGCCGGCCCAACCCGCTCGAGTTCACCCGAGCCCAGGCCGGTGAGATCGCCCGACACGTGCTCAACCACCCGGATGCGCCGATCGTCCCCTCCCGGTCGGACGAGGACGACCTCCCCTCCATCCGGCGCCGGTTCGCCGATGCGGTGCGCAAGGAGATGAACCGGCGCAAGCAGGTGCAGAAGATGCTCACCTACGACGACGTGCTCCTGCGATTGCGGGACACGCTCCTCGACGGGGAACGGGGCGAGGTCGCGTGTGCGCGGCTGCGGGAGCGCTACGACGTCGTGCTGGTCGACGAGTTCCAGGACACGGATCCGGTGCAGTGGGACATCATGCACAGCGCGTTCGGCCGGGGCGGCACGACGCTGGTGCTGATCGGCGACCCCAAGCAGGCCATCTACGCCTTCCGGGGCGCGGACGTGCAGGCCTACCTGCAGGCGCGCCAGCTGGTGGACTCGGAGTGGACGCTCGACGTCAACTGGCGCAGTGACGAAGGCCTGCTGCGGGCCTACGACGCATTGTTCTCCGGCGCGCAGCTCGGGGATGTCGGCATCACGTACCGGAACATCGACGCCGCCGATGCCAACCGGGCGCCACGGCTGGCCGGCTTGCCGAATGCCGCTCCGCTGCAGGTGCGGTTCGTCCATGCGGACGACGGCCTGGTGCCCCTGACCAGGTCGAAGGGGCTCCCACAGGTGGCGGACGTGCGGACGTTGATCGCCCGCGACCTCGCCTCGGAAGTGGTGGCCATGCTTTCCGGCGCTGCGGAGGTCGTCGTGCGCCGGCGGGACGGCGAGGATGCCCGCCGGTCACCGCTCCATCCGGGCCACATCGCCGTCCTCGTGCGGGTGAACAGCCACGCAGTGATCGTCCGCGATGCCCTCCAGGCGGCCGGGGTGCCTGCCGTGATCGGCGGCTCCGTCTCGGTGTTCGCCACCAAGTCCGCCCTGGAGTGGTTGCGCTTGCTGGAGGCGCTGGAGCGGCCGACGGCTCGGGACCGGGCCTCACTCGCCGCCCTGACGTGCTTCGTCGGGTGGACGCCCGAAGAGGTCGCGACCGCCACGGAGGAGCAGTGGGAGGACCTGCATTGGTCCCTCCACCGCTGGGCCGCCCTGCTGCGCGACGAAGGCGTCGCCTCCCTCTACGAGACGGTCAGCGGTTCGCACGGCGTGCCGGCGCGGGTGCTGGCCGGTGTCGGCGGAGAACGCTCCATGACCGACGTGCGCCACGTGGGCCAACTGCTGCACGAGGCCGGGGTCTCCGAGGGCCTCGGGCCGACCGCCATGGCCACCTGGCTCGGAAGACGGATCCACGACGCCGACAAGGACGGTGACAACGAGGAGCGGGCCCGCCGGCTCGAGTCGGACGTCGCCGCCGTGCAGGTGATCACCATCCACCGGAGCAAGGGCCTGGAATTCCCGGTCGTCCTCTGCCCGTACATGTGGGACGGGCGGGGACAGAAGAACGACGTCCCGGTGTTCCACGATCCGGACAACCACTACCGGCGCACCATCGATGTCGGGCAGGACACCAAGGGGTTCCCGATCCACCAGAAGATGGAGTTGGAAGAGGGGCGAGGGGAAGACCTGCGGTTGCTCTACGTCGCCCTGACGCGTGCGCAGCACCGGGCGGTGCTCTGGTGGGCCGGTGTGCAGGACAGCGAGCACTCGCCGCTGGCCCGGATCCTCTTCGATCGCGACGCGGACGGTGTGGTCAGCCCCTACGGCGCGCGGCGGCAGAGCGACGACGCGGTCGAGGCCGCCTTCGTGGGCTTGGGCCCGCTGGTCGACGTGGAGCGAATCGGCCTCCCGGCGGGCGACCGCTGGCACCAGGACCCGCGGGAACTCCCCGTCCTGGAGCCGGCGATCTTCGACCGCTCCCTCGATGTCGGCTGGCGACGGGTCTCCTATTCGGGCATTACCAGCTCCCTGCATGAAGCGACCACAGTCGGGAGCGAGCCCGAATTGGAGCTCACGTCGGACGAGCGCGCGGAGCCGGCCACCCTCGCCCGCGGCGAGGCGCCCGATGCCCGACGAGACCTCGCGCTGCATCTCGGAGCGATGCCCGGAGGAGCCCTGGTGGGCACCGTGATCCACGGCGTCCTCGAACGGACGGACTTCGCAGCCTTCGACCTCCACGCCGAGGTGGGGGATGCGCTGGCCAAGGAGTTGGCGTGGCGCGCCGTCGACCTGGGTGACCCCGCCGCCGTCATCGCGGGGCTGTGCACTGCCATCGAAGTCCCGCTCGGGTCCCTCGCCGGAGGCGTGCGGCTCTCGGAGGTGACGCGCCGTGACCGCCTCGACGAGCTCGGCTTCGACATCCCCCTGGTGGGCGGTGGGATCCCGACGGGCCGCCTCGACGTGGCGGATCTGGCGGACGTCCTTGAGGCGCAGCTGCCCGCCGACGACCCGGTCGCCCGCTACGCGCCGGCCTTGCGCAACCCGGCGCTCAATGGCGTGTTGCGCGGCTACCTGACGGGAAGCCTGGACCTCGTCCTGCGCCTTCCCGATGGTCGCTTCGTGGTGGCCGACTACAAGACGAACAGGCTCGGCCCACCCGGTGAGGCACTCACGGCGTGGCACTACTGCAGCGAAGCCGTGGAAGAAGAGATGGCGGCAGCCCACTACCCGCTGCAGGCGCTGCTCTATTCGGTGGCCCTCCATCGTTACCTGCGGTGGCGGCTGCCCGACTACAGCCCTCCACAACACTTCGGCGGCGTGCTGTATCTCTTCGTGCGCGGCATGAGCGCGGTCGAGCCACCTGCAGCCGGTCAGCCGACGCCGGGGGTGTGGTCGTGGCGCCCACCGGCCGGTCTCGTGGAGGCACTCAGTGACCTCCTCGATCGCGGCGTGCGCCCGTGATCGAAGGAGCGGCGCAGGACACGTTCGATGCCGCGCTGGCACTCGGTGCCTCGGGACTCTTGAAGGACTTCAACCGTGCCGGCATCCTGTCGACGTCCGACGTCCACGTCGCGGTCACCCTGGCGCGTCTCGGCGCCATCACGGACGAGGTCGTCTGCCTGGGCGCCGCGTTGGCGGCGCGGGCACCGCGTCTGGGCCATGTCTGCGTCGACCTCGCCTCCATCGCCGGCTCGGCCAGCACCGACAGTGACACCCAATCGGATCTCGGCGCGCTGCCGTGGCCCGAGCCGGCGGCCTGGCTCGAGCGCATGGCCGCCAGCCCGCTGGTCGGTGACGACCTGCCGCTGCACCTGGTGGGCTCGAACCTCTACCTCGACCGGTTGTGGGCCGACGAGGTCCTGGTGGCCACCGACCTGCGGCTGCGTGCGACGAGACCCTCGGTCGAAGTGGACGAGCCCGCGCTGCGGGCCGACCTGGCCGTGCTGTTCCCCGCCACCGACGAGACGGACCTCCAGCGACTCGCCGCCATCACGACCGTGCGGCGCAGGATCTCGGTGATCGCAGGAGGGCCCGGCACCGGCAAGACGACCACGGTGGCACGAGCATTGGCCGCCCTGGACGGACAGGCAGCCGCGACGGGTGCGCGCCCGCCCCTGGTCGCCCTCGCCGCGCCGACGGGCAAGGCGGCAGCCCGGCTCGAAGAGGCCGTGCACGGACAGGCGCAGGAGATGGGGGTGAGCGGGGCAGTCCGAGACCGCCTCCTGCAGTTGAAAGGGTTGACGCTGCACCGTCTCCTGGGATTCAACCCCGGGAACCGGACCCGTTTTCGTCACGACCGGTTCCACCATCTTCCCCACGACGTCGTGGTCGTCGACGAGACGTCCATGGTGTCGCTCTCCATGATGGCCCGCCTCCTGGAGGCCGTCCGCCCCGATGCGCGTGTGATCCTGGTCGGTGACCCCGAGCAGTTGGCCTCGGTCGAAGCCGGGGCTGTCCTCGGTGACATCGTCGGCCCGGCGGCGCGTGCCGCCGCCGGCCCCGGTCGCGGCGCCGAGGCCGATGCCCAGCGCAGCGGTGACGAGCCGGGCCCCTCAGGGTTCGCGGACGGCATCGTCGTCCTGAGCCGGAACCACCGATTCGGCGGCGCCATCGCCGACCTGGCCGAGGCGATCCAGGCTGCGGATGCTGACGAGGCCATGGGCATTCTGGCGGCCGGGCACGAAGACGTGGCCTGGATCGCCGGTGACGGCGGGCCGACGTCGGGCGACCAGATGGCCCCCGTGCGCGAGCTCGCCGTGCACAGCGGCCGCGCCGTCATTGAGGCGGCACGGGCCGGGCAGGCCGCGGAAGCCATCGCGGCCTTGGCGGGTTTCCGGCTGCTGTGTGCGCACCGTCAGGGGCCGGAGGGTGTGGCCACCTGGACAACGGTCGTCGAGAACTGGCTCCGGGCGGACGTCGCGGGGTTCGTCACCGGCAGGGACTGGTACGTGGGCCGGCCGCTCATCGTGACCGAGAACGACTACGGGTTGCAGCTCTACAACGGAGATACGGGCGTCGTGATGGAGGGGGCGGACGGCCGGTTGGTCGCCGCCTTTGAACGGGGCGGTGCCGTCGTCCACGTCAGCCCGACGCGTCTGGCCGCGGTGGACTCCGTCTATGCCATGACGGTCCACAAGAGCCAGGGCTCGCAGTTCAGTGCCGTGGCTCTCCTGCTCCCGAGTCTCGAATCCCGGGTGCTCACTCGAGAGCTCCTCTATACGGCGGTGACGCGCGCCAGGGACCGACTCGTACTCGTGGGCCCCGAACGTTCGATCAGGGCTGCCATCGACCGCCGCATCACCCGGGCTTCGGGTCTGCGACAGGCCCTCTGGGGCGATGCCGGCTGACCGAGCCGCTGCATCCCCCAGCGGGCGTTGCCCGGTGTTTATGCTGCGCCGCTAGGGATAAACCCTGGTCTCACTCCAATTACAGCCATTCCACAGCTGAAATTCAGGGTTCTGACCCATGATAAAGGTGTAACGACTCCGTAACAATCGCGGGGCCTGAGTGAAAACACGGGTGAAATGAAGATTCTGGTTCTCGGAGGAGACGGTTATCTCGGTTGGCCCACGGCTCTGCATCTGTCGGCACTCGGACACGAGATCACCGTGGTCGACAATCTGGTGCGCCGGGAGTACGACCGCGAAATGGGCGTGGACAGCTTGGTCCCCATCGCCTCCCTGGAGGACCGGGTGACACGCTGGGAGCAGCTGTCGGGACATTCGATCAACGTGCGCATCGGGAATCTGACCGACGCCGCCTTCACCTACGGCGTCGTGGCCGAAGGCAAGCCCGACGCCATTGTGCACTTCGGTGAGCAGCGTTCCGCGCCGTACTCAATGATCGACCGCGAGCACGCGGTCTACACGCAGGTGAACAACGTCGTCGGCAACCTGAACGTCATGTACGCCATTCAGGAGACCGAC
>DATBAO010000021.1:0-32256 GCA_036271495.1 Acidimicrobiales bacterium | reverse complement strand
CCGGCCCGGCCGAAGAGGGAGTTGCTGGGCGGCGCCGACCCGAAGGACGAGTAGGCGATGACGCAGCGGGTCTGGGTTGCCCTGCCGCAGGTCGGAATGGAGCGGAACGTCCCGCCGACCACCCGGCCGGGCGGGACCTGGACGTTGCCTCCCAGCAGGATCGCCGAGACCATGCGCCTGCGGAGGCTCGGCGACGGATCGACCTGCGTCTGGAGCAACCTGATGAGCATGGCCGCGCCCTGCGAGTGGCCGATGAAGATGATCGGCCTGCCGTGGTTGTCGTGGGCGAGATAGTCCTTCCAGGCGGCGAGCAGGCTGGTGTAGGCGATGGCGATCGCCGCCGCGGCACCCGACCCCGACCCGTTCAGCCCCTTGACCGTGATCTGGCGGTACATCGGGGCCCACACGGAGCACATCTGGGAGAAGCGCGACGCCTGGACGATGGCGGCGGCCCGCTCGGCCGGCTGCACGGCGAGGTCGGCGTTGACGCCGGTCTCGGCCGAGACGGTCGGGTACACGTAGAAGCAGTCGAAGCGCCGCGCCCGCGCTGAGGTGGGCGTCGCCACCGGGCGGGTGGCGCCGCTCCCCGACACGGCCGTGCCGGCCCGGCTCGAGGCACAGGGGTCTGCCGCCTGGTCGGGGCGGCACAGCCAGACGGTGCTCGACGCCGCGCGCACGGGGCGGGTGGCTGCGTTCCCGACCGGCGCGGCCGCTCCCACCACCGCCGCAGCACACAGCAGCCCCAGGAACGCCCCGCCGAGCCTGCATGCGGTGCGTGTCCTCATGGCGGCACCACCCTACGAGCCGTGCCTCGAGCGCAAAGGGGATACCGGGCCGCGAGCCGGGGGTCGGCCGGGGAGCGCATAGGGTCGAGGCACCCTGTTGGACGGCGCGGTGTCGCAGCGCGACGCCCGGCCCCAACAACCCGCAGATCGAAGAACCGGAAGAGCACATGGCCGTCGCCCGCCTGAATCAGAAGACCGTCGTCGGGATCGTGTTCGTCTCCGCCATGTTCATGAACATCATGGACATCACGATCGTGAACGTCGCGCTGCCGACCATCGGCCGCGACTTCGGCATCCCGCCGACCGCCGTCGACGGCGTCGTGATCGCGTACCTGGTGAGCCTGGCCGTCTTCATCCCGGCGTCGGGCTGGCTGGGCGACCGTTTCGGCGGGAAACGGGTCCTCCTCACCGCCATCGTCGTCTTCACGGTGGGCTCGGCGCTCTGCGGCCTGGCGCAGAACATGACCGAGCTGGTGCTGTTCCGCGTCATTCAGGGCGCCGGCGGCGGCATGATGGCACCGGTCGGGATGGCCATGCTCTACCGGGTCTTCCCGCCGGCCGAGCGCGTCCGGGCGGCCAGCATCCTCACCCTCGGCACCACCGTGGCCCCCGCCGTGGGCCCGGTGCTCGGCGGATTCCTGGTGACGAACCTCTCGTGGCGCTGGGTGTTCTTCGTCAACGTGCCCATCGGCATCGTTGCCGTCCTCTTCGGCGCGCTGGCCCTGGAGCGGACGGAGGCGATCAACGCCGGCCGCTTCGACATTCCGGGGTTCGTCCTCGGCGGCGCCGGTCTGGGCCTGTTGATGTACGGCATCTCGGAGGGGCCGCTCCAGTCGTGGTCGGCACCCACGGTGATCGCCACCTGCATCGGCGGGGTCGTGCTCCTCACCGTGTTCGTGTTCGTGGAGCTGCGGACCACCCGGCCCATGGTCGATCTGCACCTGCTGCGGGAGCGCCTGTTCCGGTCGACCAACCTCGTCATGTTCCTCGCCGCCGCGGCCTTCCTCGGCATGCTGTACCTGATCCCGCTCTATTTCCAGGACGCGCGGGGACTGTCTGCCCTGCAGTCGGGCCTGTCCACCTTTCCCGAGGCCATCGGCGTCATGATCGGCGCCCAGTTCGCCAGCCGCTTCATCTACCCGCGCGTCGGGCCCCGGCGGCACATTACGGCCGGGCTGCTCGGGCTGGCGGTGTGCATGCTGCTGCTGACCCAGATCACAGTGACCACCAATCTCTGGCTCATCCGCGGCCTCATGTTCGTGCTCGGATGGATGATGGCCCAGGTGATGGTGCCGAACCAGGCGGCCGCCTTCGCCATGGTCACGCCCGAATCCATGGGCCGGGCCTCCACCTTCTTCAACACGATGCGCCAGGTCGGGAGCGCGACCGGCGTCGCGGTCCTCTCCACGGTGCTGATCAGCGCCGGCACCGCGCACGGGAGCGGTGGCACCTCGTCCCCGGACATCTCGGGCTACCGCTTCGCCTTCCTCACGGCGGCGGTCTTCGCACTGGGCGCAGCCGCCTTCTCGCTGACGATCCACGACGGCGATGCCGCTGCCACCATCGTCCGGCGCGTGCGGCATCCCGCCACGGTCCGGCGCACCGAAGTGCCGGTGCCCGAAGGCAGCCCGGCGTGACCACCGTGGAAACGATCTGCGTCTTCTGTGGCTCGAGCACCGGAACCGACCCCGCCTTCAGCGTGGCGGCGGATCGGTTCGGCACCGTCGTGGCCGAGCGCGGCATCGAGCTGGTCTACGGCGGGGCCTCGGTCGGCCTGATGGGCGTGGTGGCGGATGCCGCCTTGGCTGCGGGCGGACGGGCCACCGGCGTGATCACCGCGTCACTGGCGGGGCACGAGATCGCGCACGACACGCTCAGCGACCTGCATGTCGTGAACACCATGCACGAGCGCAAGGCCCTCATGTCCGACCTGTCCGACGCGTTCGTCATGCTGCCGGGCGGGTTCGGCACCTACGAGGAGTTCATGGAGTCCGTCACCTGGGCCCAGCTCGGCATCCACGACAAGCCGTGCGGCATCCTCAACGTCGACGGCTTCTTCGACGACCTCCTCGCCTTCGTGCGCCACGCGGTCGGGCGCGGCTTCATCAAGGCGCGCCAGGTGGACGCCCTGCTCGTCTCCGACGATGTCGACGAGCTCCTCACGGCGCTCGTGCGCACCGCGCAGGATCAGGTCGCCGCCCCGTAGGGGACGCTCAGGCGGGAGCGGGCAACAGGAGCACGTCGCGCAGCTCGTCGGTGTCGCCCCAGTCGGCTACCAGGTGCGCCACCGAGTCGTACGGCTTCTGGGTGCCGGTGGCCTTCTCGAGGAGCGCCGCCGTGTAGCCGAGGTCCTCGAAGTACCCGAGATACTCGGCCACGGTCGTGCCCGACACCCGCTGCAGCATCTCGTCCTTCAGCTCCGTGGTGACGACCGGGCGATCGCGCTCGATCAGGCCCGTCGCACCCTGCACCACCCGGCCCTCGGCCCCCTCGACATCCATCTTGAGGAAGCCCACCGGGCCCTCGACGAGGTCGTCCAGCCGGAAGGTCGGGACGATGGTCCCCGGGTGCGCCAGCAGGTCCCCGCTGTCGATCAGGCCCCCGTTGGAGCCCACATGCGTCGAGTAGTACGCCCAGCCCCGGGCGGTGTCGGCCGCCACGGGGAGCAGCTGCACGTTCGTCGTCCCGTTCAACTGCAGCGACGACAACAGGAGGCGGCAGTTCTCCGAGTTCGGCTCCAGCGCGATGACCCGGCCCTCCGGGCCGACGAGCGTGGACGCCAACAACGAGTAGTACCCGAGGTTGGCCCCGACGTCGATCACCGTCATGCCGGGCCTGCAGTACTGCTCGAACACGGCGGTGAGGTGCGCTTCGTACTGACCCGACAACAAACCGGGCGTGACCGCCGCGTCCGCCGCGTCGCAGTACAGCTCGACCTCCCCCGCCCGGCAGCGCACTGCGTCCTCGGCCGCCAGCTGCACCGAGAAGGCCGTCGGCGCGACCTGGTGCTCAATCGTCCCGAGCATCCGGCGGATCGTCGAGACGCGAGCCAGGTCGCCCGCCGCCGCGTCGTCGACCGCCGGTCGCAGCTCGTCGGGGAGCGTCGGGTAGAGCAGCGCGACAAGCTCGTCGTACGTGATGCCCCGCGGGGCAGGCGCGGGCATGCTGCCGCCCAGGCCGTGCACAATGCCATCGCGGACCGGCTTCAGTCTCGCTTTGACGGCCTGCTGCCAGGTATCGCGCGCCTCGACCATTTCGGCCCACGGTATCCGCTGATCAGAAGGCTCTGTCGCTAGTGTCTCCACGAACCGAGCCAACGGAGGATGCCCGTGCCCACTGCAGATCGGATCGCCGCCAGCGGGACCGTGGCGGCCACTCCGGCCGCGGTCTTCCGGATCGTCACCGATCCCGCCATGCACGTCGCGATCGACGGCTCCGGCATGTTGGAGGCGGCACCCGGGACGAAGCGGGCGGAGAAGGTCGGGGACACCTTCGTCATGGACATGGACCGGGAGTCACTGGGTGACCAGCCCATGGGCAAGTACAAGTCCGTCAACACGGTGACCCGGATCGTGCCCGGCGAGCTGTTCGAATGGAACGTGGGCCTGCCCGACCAGGGCCCGTTCGGCCACGTCTACGGGTGGGAGATCACCGCGGTCGGCCCCAACGAGACGCTTGTCACCAACTACTGCGCCTGGCCCGACATCCCCGAGTACGCCCGTCCGCACTTCCCGATCGTGCCCCTCGCCATGCTGGAGCAGTCGGTCGAGAACCTGGCGGCGCTCGTGGCCCGGGAGGGCGGAGAACCTGGTTGAGCGGCAACCCGGCCCAGCGTCGGATCGCGCTCGACAACCATGTGGCGCCCCCGGCAGGAATCGAACCTGCGACCCGCTGATTAGAAGTCAGCCGCTCTATCCGCTGAGCTACAGGGGCGTGCAACGCAGACCAGCCTGACATAGCGGCTCGGAGGCCCGTGAGCATCTACCACTGCACTCCCCAAGGCCCGAGAGCGGTCTACCGATGGGACCCGGTCGGTGTGCCACACTTGTCCCCCTCGGTGGGCGTAGCTCAGTCGGTTAGAGCGCCAGGTTGTGGTCCTGGAGGTCGGGGGTTCGAGACCCCTCGCTCACCCCCAAGAAGCCGCGTTCCCTCCTGCGGAGGGCGCACGGCACACAGAAGTCGGCGCGGCCAGGGGAGGTTCAGACGGTGAGTGCTGCGCAAAGCGGTCGGACGGTCCTCGTCACCGGCGCGTCGTCGGGCATCGGCGCCGCCCTGGCGGTGGAGCTGGCCCGCCGCGGCGACACCTTGGCCCTGGTGGCCCGTCGGGCCGACCGCCTCGAGGCGGTGCGGGCGGAGTGCCTCGCCACGTCGCCGGCCACGGAGGTCTGGCCCGCCGACCTGTCCGAGCCCGAAGCGGCGGCGCACCTGGCCCTGCAGATCTGGGACCACTACGGGGGGCTCGACGTGGTCGTCAACAACGCCGCCGTCCCCATGCGCCGCCACGTGACGCGCCTGACCATGGACGAGGTCGAGCGGACGATGCGGGTCAACTACTTCTCCCCCGTCGCCATCTCGCTGGCCCTGTTGCCGCGCATGCTCGAGCGGAGCTCCGGCATGATCGTCAACGTCTCGAGTCTCGGTGGGCGGTTGGGCATCACCGCCGAGGCCGCCTATTCGGGCTCCAAGTTCGCGTTGGCCGGCTGGAGCGAGTCGATGGTCGTCGACCTCGACGGCACCGGGGTCGTCGTCAAGCTCATCATCCCGGGCGCCATCGACACGGAAATCTGGGACCAGCCCGACAACGACGCGCCCCTGTACGACGGGCCAAAGGAGCCACCTGAGGTCATTGCAGCAGGCATCGCCGACGCCATCGACAGTGACGTGTTCGAGCACTACCTGCCCGACATGAAGGCCGTCATCGAGGCCAAGACCTCGGACATCGACAGCTTCATCGTGGGCATGCGCTGCTTGGGCGGCGCGGAAGGGACGGGACAGTGAAGGCACTCCTCTTCGGCGCGCCGCCGGACAAGCAAGAGGTCCGGCCCACCCCCGAGGACGAGCTGGAGACGATGCTGGCCGGCATGCCGTTCGGCCTGCACGACATCGACGACGCCCGCCTCGTCCGGCCCGACTGGGTGCTCACCAAGCCGATCCTCTCGGGCATCTGCGGCTCCGACGCCAAGCTGGTGCTGGGCGACTTCAACACGGGCGACATCGACAACCCCATGGCCGCCTTCTCCTCCCTGCCCCACGTGCCCGGGCACGAGGTCGTGGCCGAGGTCGTGGCCCTGGGACCGGCCGCCCGCGGCCTGGACGTCGGGCAGCGCGTCGTGCTCAACCCGTGGCTGACCTGCGCGCCCCGCGGCATCGAGTCCCTCTGCCCGCCCTGCCAGGCCGGGGACCTCAGCCTGTGCTGGAGCTTCACCAAGGGCGACCTCGGTCCCGGCGTGCACGTCGGCGTCATCACCGGCGCACCCGGCGCCTGGGCCGAGCAGCTGGCGGCGCACGACTCCATGCTGATCCCCGTGCCCGACGGCATCTCCGACGAGGCCGCCGTGCTGGCCGACCCGTTCTCGGTCTCCTTCCACGCCATCGTGCGCCACCCGCCGCCGCCGTCGGGGCGTGTCCTCGTCTACGGCGCCGGTGCCCTCGGGCTCACCAGCGTGGCCATCCTCAAAGCGCTCTACCCGGGGGTCGAGGTCGGCGTGGTCGCCCGCTTCGAGGCCCAGCGCGCCATGGCGGAGAAGTTCGGGGCGGACGCCGTCTTCGCCCACGAGCCTCGGCTCCAGCTCGTCGAGGAGCTCGCGGCCTGGTCCGGTGCCGTGCTCCATGCAGCGCTCGACGGCCTTCCCGTCACTCATCCCGGGCACATCGACGTCGTCTACGACTCCATCGCCAAGGGCGAGACCCTCGAGGTGGGCGTGCGCGTGCTGGCCGAGCGGGGCCGCCTCGTCTACACCGGCGTCGCCACGCCCGTGCGCTGGGAGTCGACGCCGATCTACTTCAAGGAGATCACCATCGCCGGGTCCAACGCCTTCGGCATGGAGGACTTCGAGGGGCGCCGGCTGCACGCCATCGCGCTCTACCTCGAGCTGGTGCGCGACGGCCGGCTCGACATCACGCCGATGCTCACCCACCGCTTCGGCCTGCAGGAGTGGTGGCCCGCCCTCAAATCCCTGGCCCGCCAGGACCAGAGCGGCGCCCTCAAGGTGGCCTTCACCCCGAACGGGTAGCGCCGGGCTAGGAGACTGTTGAACAAAGGCTTCCTCAGGCGTATCGTCGACAGCGCAAGCCTGGGAGATGTCCGAACCGAAGAGCCGGCGTGAAGAGGGAGTGAGCCGGCCACCCTGGTTGGGCAGAGCCCGTAGGTGAGGTCCCTTCTTTGACACCCCGGGCTTGCGCGTCACTCAAGGGGTTCTGAGCTGCCACTCTCCATCGTGGACCAGCCCAAGATTCACTAGCCGCCGAAGATTGATGGCGGCGAGGCGGAGAGACAGACCGAGCTCGTTCTTCTCCACTCCTCGAAAGCGAACCCGTCGGTTCCCGTCGGCGACCAGCCAGGCAATGGACCGTTCGACCATGGGTCGCCATCGGCGGTAGTCCTCTTTGAAGTCCCCGTCTCGCCAGGCCCGACGGGACTCGACCAGTTCGCGGTCATGGGGAGTGATTTTGAGTTCGCGGCCAGTCCTGGCGGTCGTGCAGCGGGATCGGAGCGGACAGCCCCGACAGCGTTGGCGGAAGCGTGCCCCGCCCCGAGGGGCGATGGGAACGGTCTGTCCAGCTGGACAGGTGACGGTGCGGGCGTCATGGTCAACGATGAAGTCGTCGCGATGGAAGCCACCCGGCACCGCCGAGTGGGTCGGAAACGGCTTGATGGCTGGGTGTTGCTCGGACTCGGCCAACGCGGCGAGCGTCTCGCCTGATCCATAGGCGCCGTCGGCAAGGACCAAGAGCCCGGGCTCTTCGCCGGCGAGGAGCGCCACACCAGTTGGTCCATCGGGAGTATTCGCCGGCGTGAGCACCCCGGCGGTCACCAGTCCGGTCTCGGGCTCGACGGCGATGTGAGCCTTGTAGCCGTCGCGGTATTCAGAGCGCGACTTGTGCATGTGGCGGGCATCGGGGTCCACCACAGAGATCACCCGGTCTTTGGCCACACGCTGGGCGACCTTCCAGGTGCCGTTGTCGTCTTGTTCGACGTCTTGGCCGGAGATGAGGGCCAAAAGGCCAAGCGCGCTTTGTGCATCAGGCTCTTGGTCTGCGCTCGTGAAAGCGCCGAGCAGGACGAGTGCATCGCTGACCAGGGCATCGACGAGCTGCGCTCTGGCGACGGGGTCGTCCCAGGCGATGAGCGGCTTTCCTTGAGCCTCATAGTCGTGAGCAGCCAGGGCCACTTGTGCAGCGCCGGGAACGACGCGACGCACCCGGCGGATGGCCGAGATCAACTGGGTCACGGTGTCTTGGGTGGCCACGGCGTCGTCGAGGAGGGTCGAGTCGAGGGCTCGACGCGTCTTGCCCATGAGTACTCCGGTGGCATCGATGACAGCACGCACGGCATCGAAGATGCGCTCGGGATGGGCTGACTTTCGCAGCCTGGTCCGCCAATAGGTGAGCACGGAGAAGTCGAAACCCTCGTCGTCGAGGGCGAGACCACAGGCCACCTTCCAGCTGATCCGATCCCGCAGAGCCCTCGCCGCATCGCGGTCCGAGAGCCCCTCGAGGGCCTGGAGCACCATGACAGAGGCCACCACGTCAGAGGGGATCGAGGGCCGGCCTCGCCCAGACGGGAACAGGTCCTCGAACATCTCATCGGGGAACAGCTCATGGCGGTGGTCGGCCAGGAACGCCTCGACGCTCGCATTGGGGACCAACTGACGACACAGGGCTGCCGCATCGAGCAGCTCGGGGTTTGAATCGCTATGCCCTTGCACCCACCAATTCTTGACCATCGGCGCCCAAATCGCGAGCACCGTTGGCCGATTTATTCAACAGTCTCCTAGGCGCCCGTCCCCAGGTCGCTGAAGCGCCGGTAGCGCTCCTCGGCCGCCTGCACCCAGGTCGGGTCCGGCTCGATCGTACGGCCGACGGCGGACCAGCGCGTCGAGTCGTCCAGCGACGTCTCGAGGCCGGCGGCCAGCCGGGCGAAGAAGGCGGCGCCGAGTGCGGCCCCCTCGGGCACGGCGACCGTGTTCACGGGGAGATTGGTGGCATCGGCCACCGCCGCCATCCACGCCGTCACCCGCGAGCCACCGCCACTGGCCACGATCCGCGTCGGCTTGACGCCGGAGCGGTCGATCATCCGCCGCACCACGAAGCCACTCGCCTCGTAGGCGGCCCGTTCCATCGCCTCCGCACCCGAGCCGATGTCGAGCCCGTAGATGTTGGAGCGCAGCGTGTGGTCCTCGAACGGCGTCCGCTCGCCGCGCACGTAGGGCAGCCAGACCGGCACCCGGCCCGGCGTCCCGAGCCGAGGCTCGAGCTGCTCGCGTTGGGGCCCGGGGCGCGGTGTCCCGCGCAGCAACTGGCGGGCCCAGTCGACGAAGAGGGCGCCCGCGTTGCTCGGGCCGCCGACGAGATACTGGTCGGGCGTCGTGCTCGGATAGCTGATCAGGCCGTCGATGGTGAGCCACTCGTCGCAGATCACCCAGCAGATCAGGGTGGCCCCGAAGATGACGAGGACGTCGCCCTTGTGCACCGCGCCCGACACGATCTGGTCGCAGAAGGCGTCGATCGTCCCGCCCGTGACGACGGCCTCACTGCCGGGGAGCGTGCCGGCGGCCTCCCCCATGTTCGCCACCATCGGCATCTGCTTCTCGGAGACGCCGATGGCGCCGAGGAGCTCGGCGTTCCAGCCCTTGTGGGTGTGCAGCAGCCCCAGCGATGCCGTCACGCCGGTGTCGATGGCCGGCAGGCCCGCAATGGCATTGGTCGCCACGGCCTGGCAGGGCCAGTAGCCGCGCGCGTCAGGCTCTTCGGCGGCGGCCCAGCGCAGGAAGCCCTCGGCGTCGGGCATCGCGCCCAGCGGGAGGACGGCGTCCGCGTCGGCATCCTGCGAAGGGCGGCCCTCGCGGTCCCCGTAGAGCAGGCCGGGCAGGAGCGGCACGCCCTGCCGTCCGACGGCGGTCATCGACGGCACCATGGAGGCCACGGCGACGCCGGCGAGGGCGTTCCCCTCGGCCTCGAGTTGGGCGGTCACCTCCAAGAAGGCCTTGCGGGGACCGGCCCGCCATGCCTTCTTGGCGTCGTGGCGCAACACGTCTGGCTCGGGGGCCACGATGCCGTGGGGCACCCGGCTCCGGGCCACGACCTGGCCTTTCTCATCGACGGCCAGTGCCTTCACCGACGTGGTGCCGATGTCGACACCGACGGTGACGGGACTTCCGGACGGACTCATGAATCTGACACGCGTGTCATGATCCGCCATTATGGACGACGCCCGCCCGACAAGGAGAGTTCGACCCACATGACTGGTTCCCGCCCCAAGGCCCTGGTGACCGCCGCCGTGAGCGGCCCCGGCCTCGACCTGCTGCACGAACTGGCGGATCTGGTCCTCGACTCGTGGCTCGACCAGCCCTCCCTCCGCATCTACAACGCGGCGCAGCTGGCCGAGCGGGCGAAGGCCGAAGGCGCCAACATCGTCATCGTCGAGAGCGATGTCTGCGGGGCCGACCTCTACGAGCAGCCGATCATGGCTGTGTGCAGCTGCCGCGGTGATCCCACCAACGTCGATGTGGCGGCGGCGACCGCGGCCGGGGTCCCTGTCCTGCGTGCTCCGGGACGCAACGCCGACGCCGTGGCCGAGCTCGCCGTGGCGCTCCTGTTCGCCGCCACCCGCGGCGTGGTCCCGGCCGACCGCGACGTGCGCGAGGGCGAGATCTACCGGGACGGCAAGATCCCCTACCAGCGCTACCGGGCCTGGGAGCTGAACGGCCAGACGGTCGGCCTGGTCGGGCTGGGTGCGGTGGGCCGGGCCCTGCGCTGGCGCCTGCGCGGCCTGGGCATGGACGTGCTGGCCTACGACCCCTATGCACCCGACGCCACCAGCTCCTTGGACGAGCTCCTGGCCAAGTCCGACGTCATCTCGGTCCACGCCCCGGTGACGGCGGAGACGACGGGGATGATCAACGCCGACGCCTTCGCCAAGATGAAGGACGGCGTCGTCTACCTGAACACGGCCCGGGCCAAGATCCACGACACCGACGACCTGGTCGCCGCGCTGGCCTCGGGCAAGGTGCGTGCCGCAGGACTGGACCACTTCGAGGGCGAGCACCTGGCCACGGACCACCCGTTGACCACGTTCCCCCAGGTCGTCCTGACGCCGCACATCGGCGGTGCCACCTACGACACCGAGTCCAACCACACCCGCACCATCGCCGAGGACCTGTGCCGGCTCATGGCCGGGGCCCGGCCGCTCAACATCGTCAATCCCGAGGTCCTCCCCTCCTGACGTGGCGGCGCGCCAACCGACCATCGTCGCCACCTCCATCGGCTTCCAGGCGGAGGGGCCCGACCCGGCCAACCTGCGACCGGGACCGTCCTACCGCTTGGCGGCCGACCTGGCCCAGGCCGGGGCACATCCCCGCCTCTGCATCATCGCCACCGCCGTGGGCGACGACTCGACGCGGCTGGCGGCGGCCCACAACGCCTTCTCCAAGCTGGGGTTCATCAGCTCGCACCTGACGCTGTTCCCGATGCCGAACGTCCCCGACGTGCGGGCCCACTTGCTGGCGCAGGACGTCATCTGGGTGGGGGGCGGCTCCACGGCCAACCTGCTGGCGCTGTGGCGCCTGCACGGGCTCGACATCGTGCTGCGCGAATGCTGGGAGGCCGGTGTCGTCCTGAAGGGCGTCTCCGCCGGCTCGCTGTGCTGGCACGTCGGTGGCACCACCGACTCCTACGGCCCCACGCTCGAACCGGTCACCAACGGCCTCGCCTTCCTGCCCTGGTCCAACAGCCCGCATCACGACGCCGAAGCGCAGCGGCGGCCCCTGATCCACCGCCTGATCGCCGAGGGCACCCTGCCCGACGGCTACGCCACCGAGAACGGTACCGGCCTCGTCTTCTTCGGCACGGAACTCGTCGACGCCTTCACCGAGGTCGAGGGCAAGCTGGCCTACTCGCTCACGAAGGACGGCTCGACGACCAGAGAGACGCCGCTCGACACCCGCCTCCTCTGACCCGCGGGCTCACCGCGGTCAGGGAAAGTAGACCCTGCGGCGAATCGACTCCTCCGCCCTGCCGTACACGGTACCGGCGTTCCATGCGATCCCCCACAGCCACGGGCCGCCGTTGCGGAACGCGTCAGCGAGCGTCCACCGCCACATCCCGATCACATTCCGGAGCGTGCGCCGCCGCATTCCCTCGGACCGGTAACGCTCGTACAGCCACACGGCCGAGCGGGCGTAGCCCCGTGACTTCCTGAACGCGGCCATGCTGTTGGGCGGCCGCCGCACATGCATGACGGCGTCGAGCCGCCGCCCGAACGTCGCGCCCAGCGCGTAGGCCCTCCAGGAATAGTCGACATCTTCAGCGGACATGAGTGTCACGTCGTAGGGGCCCACCAGGTCGCACACCGTGGCCCGCATGGCGACGATGCAGCCCGGCAGCGCGGGCCGGAAATCGTGGTAGGTCGGGATGCCGTCGTTCGTCACCATGTCGGCCCGCGCGTCCGGAGGGTTCAAGGTCTTGGTGTCGAGGTAGGAGCCGACGACATCGAACTCCTCGAGGGCCTCGCTCATCTTCTGCAGGTACCCCTCGCCCATCTCGTCATCGGAATCGACGAAGATCAGGTGGCGCCCCCGAGCCGCTGCGACGCCTCGGTTGAGCGCCCTCGACTTACCCGGCGTCTCCTCTTCGAGAAGCTGGAAGCCGGGCAGACGGGTCTCGAACTCCGACGCAGTGGCCACGGTGCCGTCGGTCGAGCCGTTGTCGACGACGATGACCTCCCACGGCGTGACACACTCCTGGCGCTCCAGGGCCTGGAGTTGGATGCGCAGGAACGGCTCACCATTGCGCACCGGCAGAATGACGCTGATCCCCACGGGCCCGTCCGTGCTCATGCACCGGATCCGTCAGCGTCCCCGACCTGTGCGGTACTCCCGCCCGGTGGCGCCTCTGCACCCAGCTGCAGCAGGCGCGCCAGGCGCGGCCTGCACCAGGTCACGGACTCGAGCTCGAAGGCGGCGTCCTGGAGGTCGTCCTTGTACGGCTGGTCACCCACGCCGAGGTCGGCGATCTCGCAACCCGCCTGGGAGCCGGCATCGAGCGCCTCGACCAGCGCGGCGATCCCGGGTCCCACCTTGGACCACTCAGGGTCGTACCCCGTGATCCAGCAGCTCATCCTGTTGCCGGCGCGCTGGACCAGCTGCGTGCCGATCACCAGCTCGTCGCTTTCGAGGATCGACAGGGCGAAGCGGCCGGGGGGCGACAGGGCGATGCTGGCCCCGATCGCCGCCACCATGTCCTCGTCGAAGCGGTACCCCTCGCCGCCCCGCTCCTGTTGCCGCCTGACGTAGAACGACTGCAGGTGCGGCAACCGATCCATGATCTCGACCGGATCGACGGTGGTCCAGCGCCGGAAGCCCTGTTCCTCGCAACGGCGGGCCCGGCGGCGCACCGTCCGCCTGAACTCGGTGTGGCGCCGGTCGAGCCAGGCTTCGATCCCGTCGCCGATGTTCGTATAGAACGAGCTGTACCGCGTCATGTTCATGGTGACCCAGTCGGGCTCCGCCAGGCGACCGCCGAACGCTGCCGCCCAGGGCGACCCCTCCGGAAGCCAGAAGATGCTCGCCAGGTCGACCGCCTCCGCGCCTTCGGCGAACTGCCCGGCAATCGCGTCGGCCACGTCGGGTGCGCGGTCCGGATGCGCGATCGGCACCATGCCGTACATCATGTCCGTGGTGGTCGGCAGGAGCCGCAGCCGCCCCCGCGCCATCGTCTCGGCGGCGAACGGCAGGACACCGACGACATCGTCGCCGTCCGTGGCAACCCAGACCCGCAACTCCGAGCCCGGGCCCATCATGTGACGCGCCCACCCGACGACGAGGGCACCGCCGCAACGCGGCTGCGCAGTCAGGTCCGCCAATGCTTCCCAGCCGTCGACGAACTCCTGCAGCCGATCGACGTCGGTGACCAATTCGATGTCCACGGCCCGCTCAGTATACGAAGGGCGTCTCGCACCCCTTGACAGCGCCCGGGCGGCCCGGTCGGCGCCTCAGGCGACCGCCCCCGCCCAGTCCGAGCCGGCGTGCACCGTGTCGCTGTCACGACCGGAGCGCAACACCCGTCCGGGCACGGCGCCCGTGAACTCCCCGTCCCGCACAATCTCGGTCCCGTTGACCAAGACGTGTCCGACGCCTACCGCATCGGCGTACAGGCGGCTGGCGCCACCGGGCAGGTCATCCCGGGTGCGCACCGCACTGTGGCCGACGGTCGCCGGATCGAACACCACGATGTCGGCGAAGTGGCCCGCCACCAGTCGACCGCGCTCGCGCAGCCCGTAGAGACGGGCAGGGACGTCGCTCAGCAACCGCACCGCCTGTTCCCAGCTGAGCAGGCCGCGCGCCCGCACCCCGTCGCCCAGCATGGAGGTCGAGTAGATGGCCCCGCACATGGTGTCGAGGTGCGCCCCGGCGTCCGAGCCCCCGACGATGGCCCGCGGGTCCTGCCAGACCTTGGCCCGCAGGACCCAGTCCTCCTCGGACTCGCCCATCGGCGGCCGCAGGCCCGTGCGGAGCCCGTCGGCCACCACAATGTCGAGGAGCGCGTCGAAGGGCTCCACGCCGCGCGCCCGCGCC
Organism: Acidimicrobiales bacterium; assembly: GCA_036271495.1. Lineage (GTDB taxonomy): Bacteria > Actinomycetota > Acidimicrobiia > Acidimicrobiales > RAAP-2 > Bog-473. The sequence goes on along the minus strand of DATBAO010000021.1, from coordinate 17,678 downwards.
ACCTCGCCCACGCTCTTGCCTTCGGCGTCGGCGTTGGCGGCGGCGAACGTCTCGTCAATGATCAGCCGGTCCCAGACGGCGAGGTGGCGCAGAATGCCGGCCTCGTCGGACTGTGCCCCGGCGTCGAGGCGACGGCGTGTGGCAGGGTCCGAGAGCGCCGCCATGCGCTCCGTCGGTGGGAGCGCAAAGACCTCGCGCCAGCCCGGGAGGCCGTCGAGGATAGCGCCGTGCTCGAAGCTCAAGCGCAGCTGCATGGTGTGGGGCAACGTCAACGCCAGGACCGTCGCCCCCCGTTCGGCCGCCGCCGACCCGGCGGCAAGCTGGCCCCAGGCGCCGTCGGGGTTCATGGCCGAGACCCCCAGCACGTTCCAGTTGACCGGCCGGTCCGCCAGCAGCGACATGGTCGACAAGAAGTCGATGTCCGCCTCGGTGAAGCCGTTGAGGCACCCCGCGACGATCAACTCGACGGTGGTGCCCTCGTGCTGGCGCACCGCGGCGGCCAGGCGTTCCATCTCCTCGCGCCGCGCCGCGCGCGACGGCACGGGCTGGCCGTCCCCGTCATTGTGCGTGTGCACCTGGGATGTCGAGAACCCGAGCGCCCCCTCGTGCAGTGCCGCGTGCAGCGCCGCCTCCATGGCGTCGATGTCACCGGCGTCCGCCGTGCCCCCGACGGCGCGTGCACCCATGGCGAGGCGGCGCAGGGTGGAGTGCCCGACGAGGAAGCCGGCGTTGACGGCGATGCGGCCGTCGAGCCGCCCCAGCCAGTCACCGAAGGACGTCCAGTCCCAGGGCAGGCCCGCCCGCAGCGCGGCGAGTGGCATGCCCTCGACCCGCGCCATCATCCGCGAGATGTAATCGACGTGCTCCGGCGCCATGGGCGCCAGCGAGAAGCCGCAGTTGCCGCCCAGGACCGTGGTGACGCCGTGGAGGGGCGACGGGCTCGCAGTGGGATCCCAGAACAGCTGGGCGTCGTAGTGCGTGTGCAGGTCCACGAAGCCCGGCGTGACCAACCTGTCGCTGGCATCGATGACGGTGTCCGCACCCGCGTGGGCCACGTCGGGGCCGATGGCGGCGATCCGCTCTCCGTCGATGAGCACGTCGGCCCGTACCGGCGGCGCCCCTGTCCCGTCGACGACCGTCCCGCCTCGAATGGCAACTGTCATGCCTGCTCTCCTTGCTCCGCTGGGCCGGGCCTGACCACGCGCACGCGCTGGCGGGCGAAGGCCTGCATCCCCTCGGTCCCGAGTTCGACGCCGAAGCCCGACCGCTTCCATCCGCCCATCGGCGCGTGCATGTCGATGGCCGACATACCGTGGGCGTTGACGAACACCGTCCCGGCCGACAACCGCGACGCCACGTCGGCCGCCAGGGTTTCGTCGTTGCTCCAGATCGATGCGCACAGCCCGAACGCACTGTCGTTGGCGGCGTCGACCGCCCGGTCGATGTCGTCGTAGGGGATGACCGGCAACGCCGGGGCGAACTGCTCGTCGCGCACGATCCCCGTGTCGGCCGGCGGGGCCACGACCAGCGCCGGTGAGACGAAATAGCCCCCCGACCCCTCGTCCTGGGAGCGCATCCGGCCGGGTCGCACCAGAACGGCGCCCGCTGCCGCAGCCTCCGAGATCAACCCCTCGACCCGCTCGCGGGCGGCCGCCGTGTGCACCGGGCCCATGGTCACGTCGTCGGCCAGACCGTCGCCCACGACCTCGGTGGCCAGCCGGCCCGCCAGCGCGTCCACCGTCTCGTCCAAGCGGTCCCGGTGGACGTAGAGGCGCTTGACCGCCATGCACACCTGCCCGCTGGTCACGAAGGCCGCCTCCACGATGCGATCGGCCAGCGCGGCGTCGCCGGCGACGTCGGGGGCCAGGATGGCGGCGTCGTTGCCGCCGAGCTCCAGGACCACCGGCCGGGTCGTGGCGGCGGCCGCGGCCATGACGGCCTGCCCCGTGCCGACACCGCCGGTGAAGGAGACCATGTCGACACCGGGATGACCGACCAGGGCAGCGCCGAGCGCGGCGTCGGGACCGTTGACGACATTGAGCACACCGGCGGGCAGGACCTCGGCCATGGCCGCCGCCACGAGGAGCACCGTGCCGGGGCAGGAAGGCGGCGCCTTGACGACGACCGTGTCCCCGGCCAACAACGCGGGGAGCACCTTGTTGCCCATGACCGAGACGGGCCAGTTGAAAGGCAGCACGGCGGCCACGACGCCGTGCGGCACCCACTCGATCCTCGTGCTTCCGCCGCTGACGTGGCGCGGCGCGAGGGCCTGCTCCACCAGTGGCGCGAAGGCCGCCGCCATGCCGCCCATGGTGGCCGTGTCGAAGATCGCCTCCAGGCGTGTCTTCCCGTGCTCCCGGGTGAGGAGCCGGGCCAGGTCACGCGACTCGACCGCGGCCACGCCCGCCTCGGCGGCGGCCACCACGAGGGCGGCCCGTTCCTGGAAATCCAGCGCAGCCCACGCCTGTTGCGAGCGGCCGGCGGCCGCCACCGCCTGGTCCAGCTGGTCCGGCGTGGTCGAGGGGGCATCGAACACGACCTCGGCCGGACGGGCCGGGTTGGTCACGGGGTAGGTCGCGCCGGCGCCGGCGACGACGGCGCCGTCGATAAGCAGGCCGAGGCCCGTGATGACGTCATCGATCTGTGTGCTCATGCGCCCCCCGGGCCCGAACAAGGTCGCTGACGATAGTGTCACCTTCTCGTGGGAACCGTCGACACAGGGCCCGCAGGCCGGGCCACCCTGCTGCCCGATCCGGAGCCCCGGCCGATCCGCATGCCGGTGATCTCCGTCGACGACCACCTGATTGAGCCGCCTGATCTCTTCGAGCAGCGCCTGCCTGCCGCGCTGGCTCCGGAGGCGCCGCGTGTCGTCGAGCAGGACGACGGGACACAGAGCTGGATCTTCGAGGGGAGGCACTACCCCAACGTCGGGCTCAACGCCGTCGTCGGCCGCCCCCGCGACGAGTGGAGCATGGAGCCGGCCCGCTTCGACGAGATGCGCCCGGGCTGCTTCGACATCGACGCCCGCATCCTGGACATGGACCTCGCCGGCATCTGGGCCTCGCTGTGCTTCCCCTCGCTCGTGTCGGGCTTCTGCGGGGCGGTGTACTCGCGGGCGGCGAACAAGGAGCTGGGCCTGGCCTGCCTGCGGGCCTTCAACGACTGGCACCTGGAGGTCTGGGCCGGCACGTACCCGGACCGGATCATCCCGTTACAGCTGCCGTGGCTGGCCGACCCTGCCCTGGCGGCGGCCGAGGTGCGCGCCAACGCCAGCCGCGGCTTCAAGGCGGTCAGCTTCCCCGAGTTCCCGGCCCAGCTCGGCCTGCCCTCCATCTTCAGCGGCGCCTGGGACCCGTTCCTCGCCGCCTGCGAGGAGACCGCGACCGTCGTCTGCCTCCACACCGGCGCATCCTCCTGGGCTCCCCTGCCCTCACCGGACCCGCCGTTCGAGTTGTTGCCGACCCTGTTCCCGGTCAACGCCCTCCTGGCGGCCGGCGAATGGCTGTGGTCCGGTGTGCCACTGCGCTACCCGGGCCTGCAGGTGGCGTTGTCCGAAGGTGGCATCGGCTGGGTCCCGATGCTGATGGACCGGGCCGACTACGTCCTGAGCCATTCGGCGTCGGGCAGCGAGAGCACCGCCTGGCCGTCGGACCTGCTGCCGAGCGAGGTGCTCCGACGCAACTTCTGGTTCTGCTCCATCGACGACCCGTCCGCCGTGGCGCAGCGCCACGTCATCGGCCTCGACCACATCATGGTGGAGAGCGACTACCCCCACGCCGACTCGTCGTGGCCCGACACCCAAGCCGTGCTGGCCGCCACCTGGGGCGCGCTGCCGGACGACGAGCTGCGGGCCGTGGCCGGCGGCAACGCCAGCCGGCTCTTCCGGCACCGGCTCCCACTGGTCGACGACTGGCGCAGCCCGACGCCGTGATCGGCCGCGGGGAGACGCCGCTGCCGCCCTGCGCCGGCCCCATCGTCGACGCCGACGGCCACGTCGTGGAACCCGAGTCAGCCTGGCACGCCCTGCCCGACCGGTACCGGCCGCGCATCAGCGCGGACAACGCCGGCTATGAGCATGTCGTCGTCGGCGACACCGAGCTGCTGGCGGTGCCGCTCGGCAGCCTGGCCCGTCCGGGCTCGACCTTCGACGATCCGGCGTCGTTCCGCCCGCTGGCCCAGGCCCAGCCGGGCGGGTCCGACCCGGTGGCCCGGCTGCGCGACATGGACGGCGAGGGCATCGACCAGGCCGTGCTGTACCCGACCATCGGGCTCTACTTCTCCCTGGTGCCGGACCCGGCCGCCGCGGTGGCGCTCGCCGCCGCCTACAACGACTGGCTGGCCGGCTACTGCGCCGCCGGGCCGCGGCGCCTCTTCGGGGCCGCCATGCTCCCGCTGCAGGACCCGGCGGAGGCGGCCCGCGAGCTCCGGCGTGCCGTCAGCGAGCTCAGCCTCGTGGCCGGGTTCGTCCGCCCCAACCCGTGCCTGGGACGCTCGCTGTCCGACCGGGCCTACGACGTGGTATGGGAGGCGGCCGAGGAGCTCGGCGTGCCCATCGGCATCCACGAGGGCAGCTCGGTCAGCGTGCCGACACTCGGGTCCGACCGCCCCTTCAACCCGCTCGTCCTGCACGCCGTCTCGCACTCCTTCGAGGCGATGCTCGCCTGTGCCCAGCTGATCGCCTTCGGGACACTGGAGCGCCACCCGGGACTGCGCCTGCTCTTCCTGGAGTCCTCCGGTGGCTGGGCGCCGTTCTGGCTCGATCGCCTCGACGAGCAAGCGGAGTCCTTCGGCGGCTTCTGTCCCGACATGCCACTGCGCCCGTCGGAGTACTTCGCCCGGCAGTGCGCCATCAGCTTCGAGGTGGACGAGCGCACCCTGCCCGCGTTGGCGCCCTTCGTGGGCGAGGACCACATCGTCTGGGGCAGCGACTACCCGCACCACGACGCCACCTTCCCGGGCGCGGTCGACGCCATCCGGGCCACCGTCGCCCCCTGCACCACGGCGACGCAGGTGCACGTGTTGGGTCTCAACGCCCGTCGCCTGTACGAGCTGCCCTCACGCCGCACCGGGCTGCCGGGCCTCCTCGACGACTACTTCACCGCCGTCACGGCGCAGGACATCGACCTCGTGCGGCCGCTGTTCACGCCCGACGCCGTGTTCGAGAGCGGCGACATCCGGTTGGAGGGCGTTGACGCCATCAGCGGCTACTACCTCTCCAAGACGTTCAGCTACCCCGACTTCCGGCCCGCGCCCGGGACGCCGGTCTTCGCCGGCACACGGATAGAAGTCGACATCGACGTCCACCTCGGCGGCGCACGGAACTCGGTGCACGACGTGTTCGAGACGCACGGCACGCGCATCACCTCTCTCCGCGTCAGCGGCTTCGAGGAAGCGCTCGGCGTGGCGCGCCGCTGAACAGGCGTCGGCGGCGGCCGTCGGGCGACCGCGGTCAGGCCGGCTGGGGCTGGGGGCCGCGCAGGAGGCGGCCCGGCCGCTCCCCCGTGGCCTCGTCGTGCTCCCGCACGACCGTGCCGGACTTGACCGTCGCCGCGTAGCCCCGGGCGCGCTGAATGAGGCGCTTGCCCGAGGCGGGGAGGTCGTAGACCATCTCGGGCGGCTCGAGGGCGAGGGCACCATGGTCGATGATGTTCACGTCGGCCAGGTAGCCCGGTGCCAGCAGCCCCCGGTCGCGGAAGCCGTAGAGCTCGGCGGTGCGCCGCGTCTGCAGGTGCACGACGGTCTCGACCGGCAACCGTTCGCCCCGGCTGCGGTCGCGGGCCCAATGGGCCAGCATGAACGTGGGCAGGCTGGCGTCGCACAACACGCCGCAGTGGGCGCCCCCATCGCCCAGCCCGAGGACGGTGGCCGGGTGCACGAGCATCTCGCGCACGGCGTCGAGGTTGCAGGCCGAGTAGTCGAGCAGCGGTAGGTAGAGGAGCTCCTTGCCGTCGCGCTCGAGCATGAGGTCGTAGAGCACCTCGTCGGTGGTGCGGCCCTGCGCCGCCGCCAGCGCGGTGACGCTGCGTTCGGGCGCCGGCTCGTAGTCGGGCGGGTCGCCCAGCGGGAACAGCTTGTGCAGGTTGCCGCGCAACAGCTGCACGAAGCCGCCGGGGCGGGGCTCCTCGGCCAGCATGGCGGCGCGCACCTCGGGTCTGCGCAGCCGGGCCACCCGCTCGGGCAGCGGGAGGTGGGCGATCTCCTGGTAGGTGCGGTGGTGGGCGAAGGGATGCGTCACCGACTGGAACCCGACCATGAGGGAGGTCGGCTTGCCGGCCACCTGGGGCACCAGCCAGGCACCGCGGCGGTTGGCGGCCATGCCGCGATCGATCCACTCACGCCACAGGTCGGGAGCGAAGTCGGCCTGCAGCACCTGGTACGTGACAGGGATGCCGGCGCGCACGGAGATCTCCGACATCCAGGCGAACTCGTGGTCGAGGTCCCGCATGTCGCTGGCCAGCGAGAAGACACGGTGCCCCGCCTTGCCCAGCGCCTCACCGATGGCGATGAGCTCGTCGGCCGCGGCCGTGGTCCCCGCCGCCAGCTCGCCGTCCTTGGCCCGGTGCAGGATGGTGCGGGTGGTGGACGCTCCGATGGCGCCGGCCTGCACGGCCTCGCGCACGAGCGCCGCCATTTCGGCGATCTCCTCGCCGGTGGCCGTCTCGTTGGCCCGACCCTCGCCCAGCACGTAGGCCCGCAGGGCACCGTGCGGGATGAGCGAGGCGACGTCGAGCACGCGGTCCGTGCACTCCACCTCGTCGAGGTACTCGCCGAAGGTCTCCCAGTTCCAGCTCATGCCCTCCGCCAGCGCGGTGCCCGGAATGTCCTCCACACCCTCCATCAACTGGATGAGCCATTCGCGGTCGGACTCGCGGGCCGGGGCGAAGCCCACGCCGCAGTTGCCCATGACGACGGTGGTGACCCCGTGCCAACCCGAGGGCGAGACCTCGGGGTCCCAGGTGGCCTGGCCGTCGTAGTGGGTGTGGATGTCGACCCAGCCCGGCGTGACCAGCAGGCCGTCGGCGTCGATGACGCGGCGGGCCGGCCCGTCGACCTCGCCCACCGCGGTGACGATGCTGCCGTCGATTGCGACGTCAGCGGTCCGGGTCGGCTGCCCCGATCCGTCGGCGACCGTGCCGCCGCGGATGATCAGGTCGTGCATTGCTTTCCTCCCCGGGGCGATCCGACGTGCCCCCGCCGGCGACCGGTCCGGTGGCCGGACCGCGGTCAACTACAGCCAGCTTCGCAGTTTTTCGACCATGGCGACAGGATCGGCGCCCACCGGTGTCACGTTCAGGTGCGTCACGCCCGCTTCGGCCATGGCCGCCACCCTCTCCTTGATGTAGGCCTCGGGGCCGCAGAGCGAGGTCGCCTCGAGCAGCTCGTCCGGCACCAGCGCCGTCGCCTCCTTCTTCTGGCCCGAGAGGTAGAGGTCCTGAATCTCGGCGGCCTCCTTCTCGTAGCCGTAGCGGCACGCCAGCGCGTTGTAGAAGTTCTTGCCCTTGGCGCCCATGCCACCGATGTACAGCGCGGCGGCGCCCCGGCCGAGGTCGCGGATCGGTGCCACCTCGGCCTCCTCGCCTATGGCCAGGATCCCGCCCGCCGCGATCTGGAGCGTGTCGAGGGAGGGGTCCCGCTTGGCCGTCCCGGCGGCGAGCGAGGGGCCGAAGACCTCCTTGGCCTTCTCGGGGAAGAAGAAGATCGGGAGCCAGCCGTCGGCCACCTCGGCCGTCATGGCCACGTTCTTCTCGCCCAGGGCGGCAACCCAGATCGGGATGCGCGGCCGGACCGGGTGGTTGATCAGCTTGAGGGGCTTGCCCAGCCCCGTGCCCTCACCGGCCGGCAGGGGGATCTGGTAGGCCGCGCCGTCGTGGACGAGCGGCGCCTCGCGGGCCCAGACCTGGCGGCAGACGTCGATGATCTCGCGGGTGCGGGTGAGCGGGCGGTCGTAGGGGACGCCGTGGAAGCCCTCGATCACCTGGGGGCCCGAGGCACCGAGACCGAGCACGCAGCGACCGCCGGAGACGGCGTCGACGCCGGCCGCGGTCATGGCGATGAGCGTCGGGGTGCGGCTGTAGATGGGCAGGATGGCCGAGCCGATCTCGATGCGCTCGGTCTTGGCGGCGAGGAAGCCCATGAAGCTCGGCGCGTCGTAGCTGTAGGCCTCGGCGACCCACACCACATCGAGGCCGACCTGTTCCAGCGCGACGGCCTGGCGGGCCGACTCCTCGAACCCGCCGGCGTAGTTCAACGTCATGGACAGCTTCACGCGGTCCTCCCTTTCCTCTGTTCCGGGGCAAGGCCCCGGCGGGCCGGCGGGCCTGGGCCCACCCCCGCACGTCTCGGTCGCGCCCCATCCTGGTGCCGGGAGGAGGCGACCTCAACTCGCGGCGGCGTCCTAGCATCGCGGCCGTGGCGGAAGAGCACATTGCGCTGGTCCTGTTCGACCTCGGTGGCGTGCTCATCGCCCCGGGCGGGGTGGGGCCCATGCGGGAGCTGGCGGGCATCGACAGTGACGAGGCGCTGTGGGGCCGCTGGCTCAGCTGCCGCTGGGTACGCCGCTTCGAGGCGGGCGGGTGCACCCCCGAGGAGTTCGCCGACGGGATGGTGGCGGATTGGGGGCTCGAACTCGAGCCGAAGGCCTTCCTCCAGGAGTTCGGCCGCTGGCCGGAGCCTCCTTTCCCGGGTGCCCTCGAGCTGGTCCAGGCCGTGCAGGAAGAGGTCCCCGCCGGCTTCCTCTCCAACATGAACTCGTTCCAGTGGAATGCCAACTACGAGGCCATCGCGCTGACGCAGGCGTTTACGTACCGCTTCCTCTCCTTCGAGCTCGGCCTGGTGAAGCCCGACGCCGCCATCTTCGACGCCGTGGCGGCCGGGCTGCCGGTCCCCCGCCGCCAGGTCCTCTTCCTCGACGACAACGCCATGAACGTGGAGGCGGCCGAGTCGTCCGGGTTCACGGCCCGGCATGTGCGTGGGATCGAGGCGGCGCGCGACGCGCTGGCGGCCGTGGGGGTACTCGGAGCCTGACAGCGGTCCTCGGCCGCAGCGCCGGTTGGGGTCGCGCGCCGCGGCTGTGCCAACATGCCGCCATGGTTGCCAACGGCCCGATCATGCGTCTCCTGCCGCGCCTCAGCGACGACGTCGAGTTCTTCTGGACCTCGGGCGAGGACGGCGTGCTCCGCCTCCTGCGCTGCAACGCCTGCGGGTTCTACATCCATCCGCCGGGACCGGTGTGTCCGCGCTGCCTGTCCCGCGATCTGGGGCCGCAGCCGGTGAGCGGGCTGGGCAAGGTGGAGACCTTCACCGTCAACTACCAGCAGTGGATCCCGGGCAGCGACCCGTACATCATCGCCTGGGTGTCCATCGACGAGCAGCCCGACGTGCGCCTGACGACGAACCTGGTCGACGTGCAGCCCGAGGACGTGCGCATCGGCATGCCGGTGCGGGTGCTCTTCGAGCACGTCGAAGACGTCTGGCTGCCGCTCTTCACACCGGTGGAGGATGCGTCGTGAGCCCCCGTCCGACGGAAGAGCCGCTGGAGCGGCGAGCCATCATCTCGGGAATCGGGCAGTCCGACGTGGGCCGCCGGCTGGGGCGCTCCGACCTCGACCTCACCGTGGAGGCCTCGCTGGCCGCCATTGCGGACGCCGGGCTGACACGCGACGACATCGACGGCATCTCCACCTACCCCGGCATGGGGGCAGGGACGCCGGGCTTCGGCGGCCCTACGACGCCCGAGGTGCAGGACGCTCTGGGCCTGTCACTGAACTGGCATGACGGCGGCGGCGAGGGCGCCGGGCAGATGCGGGCCGTGATTGCGGCGTCGCTGGCGGTCGCCGCCGGGCTGGCCAAGCACGTGCTCGTCTACCGCACCGTCACCGAGGGCTCGGCCCAGGGGACGGGCGGCCGCCAGCCGATGGGCGGCATCGGTGGCGGCAGCTCGGTGCCGCGCTTCGGCAGCTTCATGCAGTGGTCGCTCCCCTACGGCGCCGTGTCGGCGGCCAACTGGATCGCCATGGTGGGGCAGCGCCGCGTGCACGAGTTCGGCCTGACGCGCGAGCAGCTGGGGCAGATCGCCATCACGGCGCGACGCAACGCGGCCCTGAACCCGAAGGCCGTCTACACCGACCCGATGTCGATGGAGGACTACCTGGCGGCGCGCATCATCACGACGCCGCTCTGCCTCTTCGACTGCGACGCGCCGTGCGACGGCTCGACCGCCGTGATCGTGTCGCACCGCGACGTGGCCGGCGACCTCGACCATCCCGCCGTGCACATCAATGCGGTCGGCACCGCGCTGCGCGGCCGGCCGAGCTGGGACCAGTTCGACGACATGACCACGATGGCGGCACGCGACGCGGCAGCCTCCATGTGGGAGCGCACCGACCTGAAGCCGACGGACGTGGACACCGCGCAGCTCTACGACGGCTTCAGCGTCCTCACCATCGTGTGGCTCGAGGCCCTGGGCTTCTGCGGGCGGGGCGAGAGCGGGCCCTTCATCGAGGGCGGCGCCAACATCGCCCGGGACGGGCTCCTCCCCTTGAACACGTCCGGCGGCCAGCTCTCGGGGGGGCGCCTGCACGGCTTCTCCCTCATCCACGAGGCCTGCGTCCAGCTCCGGGGCGAGGGCGGCGAGCGCCAGGTGGTCCGTCCGGGGGGCAGGAACCCCGAAGTGGCCGCTGTGGCCAACGGTGGGGGGCCGATCGCCGGTACCATGCTGCTCACCCGCGGCGCCGGCTGACGGCCAACGGAGGCTGGCAAAGATGGAAGACAACACTCCCTTCCCGGACTGGGTGGGCAACAAGGGCTGGCTCGACGACGCAGAGGAGGCTGCTCTTCTATCCATTGCGCCACTCGTCCGATCCAAGCGAATCCTCGATATCGGCGTAGGAACCGGCCGAACGGTTCCGCTCATGGCTCTGCTCACCGACGAGTACGTCGGAGTGGACGTTTCCAGCGAGATGGTAGCGGCTTGTCGCCGGAACTACCCCAACAAGGACATCCGCCGCGTCGACGCGCGGGATCTCTCGGAATTCCAAGATCGAAGCTTCGACTTTGTTCTCTTCAGTTTCAATGGCATCGACAACATCTGCGAGGATCACGAAAGGAAAGGGGTCTTTCGGGAAGTCCATCGTGTCCTGGATAGCGACGGCCTCTTTCTGTTCTGCTCTTTGAACAAAGACGGCTGCGTCTACGCAGAATCTCCCCTGCAGACCCACCGTCCCGGCAAAGCCGCGGACCGAAGTGTCAAAGCAGCACTTCATCTCGCAGAGAAAACTGTACGGGACCCTCTACGTCTCCCTCGGCGTTATCGGAACTGGCGCAAGACAAAGCCGCAGACGCTCGACGTGGATGGCTGGGGCACCAGCGCCCTCGCTTCGTCAGATTTCACGCACATCGTCTACTTCACGACGCTGTCTCGACTTCGTGAAGAAGTGTCCGACGCAGGGTTCGAGATCCTCCAAACGATCGGAAGCGACGACGGACGCCCTATTGCAGTGGAAACTCCGGCGACCTCGGACAACTTCCTGCACGTCCTGGCAAGAAAGTCAGCACCGGCTAACGCGTAGCGACGCGGTGAAAACCACCGATCGCCTGCCTGCCCCTCTCCGTACATCCTTCTGGTCGACCGGGCCTCTCTGGCATCCGCAGACCACAAAGCTCCGAAACGCTCTCTCCCCACTCTCTCCCTAAAGTAGAGCTACAGGTTGAGACTTTTCAGCCCGTCGGCCGAAGCATCGCCGTGGCCAACGGCGGGGGGCCGATCGCCGGCACCATGCTGCCACCCGCGGCCTGCGCTGACGCTCAGCCGGTGAGCGCCGGCTTCAGCATGGCCGAGGCAAACCGGAACGATCCCGACGAGTACACGCTGCACTCGTCGTAATAGTCCACCACGGTCACGACCGCCGATGGGCAGAAGTGCACGCCATCCGGCGCCCGGACCACGTTCGTCCCGGCGGGGCCGGTGCACGGTTCGCCGGAGAGGCACGGCAGCGTCCAGGTGAACCCCCCGTCGGCCAGGACGGCCTGGCCGGCATCGACGTAGCCGACGCCGAGATTGGCCGCCGCCAGTGCGGCGTACAGCTGGTTCAGATTGGCCACGTTCTCGTTGAAGCCTGACGACGGGACGTCATACGGGAGACCGACGAGGAAGACCTCCGCCCCACTGGCGCGGAAGAGGTCGATGATCGTCTGCACGTCGGTGCGGTACTTCGCGTAGTACTGCGGTGACCCGGACGGGTACACCGTCGATCCCGTCGTCGGCACCCCGTCCATGCACGGCGAGTAGTTGCCGCCGCTGAATTCGAGGACCACCGCGGTCGGATGAAAGGCGGTGATGTCCGCAGGCATGCTCGGGATCCAGTCGCAGGGGGCCGTTCCCGCGTAGGTCCGCACGAATGCTGTACCTCCTGCCGCCTGCGCGAGGTCGCTGAACTGCTGGCCCGCCTGCATGCCCAACGAGTCCCCGAAGAGCGCCACCCTGGGCGGCACGGAGGGCGGCGGCCCGATGGGCGCGGCGTCGCCGAAGGGGAAGCTGTCGCCGTCGGACGCCACCTCCCAGTACCCCTTGCCGTGAGGGGTGGTGGCCATCCCGACCAGCGGCGTACTCAGGTGTTGTCCCCCCTCGGATCCCTCGAACGTGGCATCCCCGAACGCGAAGACACCACCGTCGGACGCCAATTCCCAGTACCCCTTGCCGTCGGGAGTGGCCGCCATGCCGACCACCGACGCGTCCAGCGGCCGACCGCCCATCGACCCCACGAAGGTGGCGTCCCCGAAGGCGAAGATGCCGCCGTCGGAGGCCACCTCCCAGTACCCCTTGCCGTCGGGAGTGGCCGCCATCCCCACGATTGGCGCGTTGAGTGACCGACCTCCCATGGAGCCCTCGAACAGGCTGTCCCCGAAGGCGAAGATGCCGCCGTCCGACGCCACCTCCCAGTAGCCGAGGCCGTCGGGAGTGCTGGCAATGCCGACGACGGGCGCGTCGAGCTGCCGCCCGCCCATCGATCCCTCGAACGCGCTGTCCCCGAAGGCGAAGATGCCGCCGTCGGACGCCACCTCCCGGTACCCGTTGCCGTCGGGGCTGGCCGCCATGCCCACTACCGGCCGGTCGAGGGGGTGGCCCCCCATCGACCCTTCGAATGCGGCGTCTCCCAGAGCGAAGACGCCGCCGTCGGACGCCACCTCCCAGTACCCCTTGCCGTCAGAGGTGGCCACGACGCCCACGATCGGGTGGTCGAGGACGGCTGCCCGGGCCACCCCTGCCGGGCCGATCACCCCGACTGCGGCCAGCAGGGCCACGACTGCCCCCACGCCAAGGCCAGAGCCGATTCTCACGGGGCCAGTATGGAACTCCGACGAGGGCGATCCGTGCACGGCCGACGCGGCCCCGAGACGGACGGTCAAGATCCCCCGACTCTCACCCTCTACATGAGAGTGACACCGAGTGATGTGGGCTCTCTCGTACCCTCACGTTCATATTGAGGTTGAGGGTTGAGGGTTCTAGGATCTCCCCCCTGGCGTCACTCAGACGTCTGGCGTGGTGCCGGCCAGGTGGTGGGCGGCCCGGGCCGCCAGGGCGACCAGCGTCAGGGTGGGCCCGTAGCCGCTGGAGGTCACGAAGACCGAGGAGTCGGCGACCACCACGTTGTCCAGCGAGTGCACGCGGCCCCAGCGGTCGACCACAGAGGTGTCGGGGTTGTCCCCCATCCGGACCGTGCCCATGACGTGGCGGCTCTCAGGAATCGGTGTCGTGCCCATGCCGTGGTACGAGACGCCCGGGGAGGAGGTGTGGATGACCCATTCGGCCCCCATCTCCTCCAGGACGGACTGCAGGATCTTGCCGTGGTACTTGGAGGCCGCCAGCTCGTGGTGCCCCGGCTGGTAGGTCACCCGGGCGACCGGGAAGCCACGGGCGTCCCGGATCGACGGGCTCAGGTCGACCGTGTTGGTGGCGTAGGGCAGGTCCTCGCCCTGCATGATGAAGGCCCACATCCGCTCACGCAGGTTCGACTCCTGCATGGTCTGGGCATGGTGGCGACCCCAGGGCGAGTGGCGCGCCTCCATGATCGGCAGCCCTCCCCCGCTGTGCTCCACCAGGCCGCCCCGGAACCAGGGGAGACCGGCGCCTGCCGCTGCCTGGCGCGTGCGGTCGTCCTGGACCATGGCGTCGTCGTGGACGTGGGTGACGGACCGCCCCTTGTGCGGGTGGAGCCGCAGGGCGGGGAAGTGGCCCACCACGATCGTCTGGAAGTGGACCATGAGGTACTTGCCGAGCGCCGGGTGGTCCAGGCCCGAGAGCAGCAGCAGGCGCGGGGTCTCGATGGCGCCGCCCGCCACGATGACCAGCTCGGCCTCCCTGGTGTGCGTGACCCCGTACCGGTCGATGAACTCGACCCCGGTGGCCCGCCGGCCCTCCGTGATGATGCGGCTCACGTAGGTCTCGGCCATCAACTCCGCCCGCCCGGTGGCCATCGCCTTGGTCAGCAGGGCCACGGGGTCGCCCTTGGCGTGAATGGGACAGCCGAAGAAGGCGCAGAAGCCGCAGTTGTTGCACGCCGGCCGGCCGTCGTAGGCGACGCTATTGGCGGCCGTGGGCGCCTCGTAGGGGTGCAGGCCGACCTTCTCGGCCGCGGCCGACGACAGCACGGCGCCGTACATCGGCGCACCGGGCGGCATCGGGTAGGGGCCGGAACGCCAGGCGGCAAAAGGGTTGGCCCCCTCGCGTCCCGACACGCCGATGGCCCGCTCGACCTCGGTGTAATAGGGCTCGAGCTCGGCGTAGTCGACGGGCCAGTCGTCCACCGCGGCGCCGTCCTGCGGGCCGTAGGTGGAGAAGAGGCCGAAGTCCTCCTCGCGAAAGCGCGGCACCTTGCCGTCAGCATGGGTCCCACCACCACCGACGGTCGTCGGGATGGAGTTCACCTCGCCGACGTGGGTGTGCTCCCCCTCCTCGGCCGAGAGGCGGAACGCCCTTGGCTCGACGAGGGGGTCGGGGCCGAGGAAGTAGCGCGACACGAACTTGATCTCGTCGTTGGAGTAGTCCCCTGCCGGCTTGGTCAGGTCGTCGGGGTCGAGCAGATGGTTGCGGCCCTTCTCCATGATGACGACGGACCAGCCGGCCCGGGTCAGCACCTCCGCTGCGGTGGCTCCCCCGGGTCCCGATCCGATGATGATGGCGTTCGGGCTCATGGCTGTGACACCTCGGCGTCGCTGTAGCCCCGCGGCTGCACGTCGCCCTCGTAGTCGATGTAGTCCCAGCCGACCGTGTTGCGGTTCCCCCCGTATTCGGGCGCGCCGTACATGCCTTCGCAGCAGTGCTCCCACAGGAGCTCGGTGAAGGCCTCGTTGTCCCGCAGGCGCTTGCGCTGCTCGCGCCCGTCCACCGCGGTGAAGTCGGCGCCCAGGAGGGCGAGGCCCTCGCGGTACCGCTCCTGCAGCCCGACGACCGGGCCGTTGAACTCGCGCTCGGGCAGGCCCTGCGAGCCCTCGAGCCGCACGCGCCAGGCCAGTTCGTCCATCGGCGACAGCCGGTGGAAGGTGGCGAAGCCAGCCACGCCGCCCTTGCGTCCCGAGCTCGGGCCACCGGCCCAGATGCGGGGCGGATCGAAGGAGAAGGCCCCCAAGAAGCCATCGATGTAGTCGGCCACGCCGGCCTCCTCCGCACCGGGCGTGCCCTCACCGGAGGGCAGCATCTGCGCACAGGCGGCCCGCAGCGTGGCGTATTCGTGCTCACTGAGCCAGACGGGCATCGGGCAAACGTAGCGTGCCACCACCCCAATTGCTGACGCTGCTGTCAGGTTAGGATCGTGCCTCACCCGTCGCCTGGGGGCGGGCCGGGAGGATGCCATGGCGCAGGAGGGCTACCGGGTCGGCGTCGACGTGGGGGGCACGTTTACCGACCTCATCTGCATCACGCCCCAGGGCCGGATCGTCCTGGACAAGACGCCGACGACGCCCGCCGACCAGTCGATCGGGGTCCTGACGGGCCTGCAGCAGCTGGCCGACGCCCTGGGGGTCGAGACCACTGCCTTCTGCCGTGCTCTGGAGGCCTTCGTCCACGGGACGACCACGGCCGACAACACCATGATTGAGATGAGCGGTGCCCCCACCGGCCTTCTCGCCACCGAGGGGCACCGGGACGAGATAGAGCTGCGGCGGGACCACAAGGAGGAGATCTGGGACCCGGCCGCTCCCCCACCGCATCCGATCGCGCGGCGCCGGGCCCGCATCGCCATCCCCGAGCGCTGTGACTTCGAGGGCACGGTGATCCTGCCGCTCGACGAGGAGGCGGTGCGGCGCGGCGTGCGGCGCCTGCAGAAGCTGGGCGTGGAGTCGATCGCCGTGTGCTTCCTGTTCAGCTTCGTCAACGCCGATCACGAGAGACGGGCCCGCGAGCTGATCCTGGAGGAGTTCCCCGACGTGGGACACATCTCGCTGTCCCACGAGGTCCTCCCGCGCGCCCCCGAGTTCGAGCGGACCTCGACCACCCTCGTCAACGCGTACGTCGCGCCGAAGATCACCGCCTACGTCGACCGACTGGTCGAGAAGCTGCGACGGTCCGGCTTCGAGGGCGAGATGGTGCTGATGCAGTCGAGCGGCGGCGTCATGCCGCCACAGTCCGTGCAACGGCGCGCCGTCTCCCTCCTCGGCTCGGGACCGACCGGCGGCGCCATGGGCGCGGCGGTCGCCGCCGGTCGCAGCGGCGTGGCCGACTTCGTGGCCGCCGACATGGGCGGCACCTCCTACGACGTCTGCCTGGTGCAGTACGGCCGGCCGGCGGTCGCCACCGACTGGAACTGGCGCCACCGCTACTACGTGAACCTGCCCATGGTCGACATCCACAGCGTGGGTGCGGGCGGGGGCTCCATCTCACGGGTGCGCCAGGGAGCGTTGCTCGTCGGCCCCGACTCGGCCGGTTCCGTGCCCGGGCCGGTCTGTTACGGCCGCGGCGGCGTCCTGCCCACCGTCACCGACAGCGACGCCGCCCTCGGGTACCTCCCCGCCAAGGACTTCGCCGGGGGCCGGATGGAGCTCGACGTGGAGGCCGGCCGCGCCGCCATTGCGCGGGACATTGCGGCACCGCTCGGGCTCGACATCGACGACGCCGCCTGGGCCATACAGCGCATCGTCAACGCCAACATGGCCAATGCCGTGCGCAGGGTGCTGTCCCGGCACGGCGCCGATCCGCGCACCCTGGCCCTGGTGGCCTACGGCGGGGGCGGCCCGGTGCACGCCTGGGCGCAGGCCCGCGAGCTCGGCCTCGGGCGCGTGCTGGTGCCCAAGGCCTCGCCGGCCTTCTCTGCGCTCGGCCTGCTGGTCTCGGACTACGTGGTCGACCTCATGCGCGCCTACGTCGTGAACCTCTCGGACATCGACCTCGAACGGGTCCGTGCGCTGGCGGACGAGCTCCGCCGCGAGGCCGAGGCCGAGCTCGCCTCGGCGCGCCTGGAGCCGGGCGCGGTGCAGACCGATCTGTTCGCGCAGATGTGTTACCACGGGCAGAACTTCGACATGTCGGTCCCGCTGCCGGAGGGGGAGCTCCTGACGGAGGAGCACATGGCACACCTGGCGGGCCGCTTCCACCGCCGGCACGAGAAGGTGCGCGGCTTCGCCTTCCCCACTCAGCAGCCACTGGTACGGGGCCTCCGGCTCGTCCAGCGCGGGGCCACTCCCAAGCC
>DATBAO010000020.1:0-13396 GCA_036271495.1 Acidimicrobiales bacterium | reverse complement strand
CGCGCCCCGTTCACCGTGATGGCCCCGTCCTGGGAGCTCAACGCCTCCCACTCCTCGTCGAGGGTGCCGGCGCGGGCCATCTGCCACCACCGCTTCACATGCCAGCCGGCTTCGGCCGACGAGTGCTCCTCCAGCAGGCGGCGGCCGTGGTCGATCTTCTGCAGCAGGATCGACCGCGCCCGGATGGGGGCATGGAGGCAGGCCAGCGCTCCCGTGGCGTAGCCACCGTCGATGCCCGTGAGGTGGTTCCCCGGGGCGACCACGATGTCCGGGGTGCCGCGGAGCACGCACTTGGGGGTGTAGGTCAGCTCGAGCCATCCGACCTCGCCGGTCCGCACGAGCCGCGAGGCGTCCTCGGCCGTGCCGACCGGATGGGGCGGCCGCAGCGTCATGGTGCGCAGCACGCCCGGCTGCACCGCCAACACGTCGCGCTGCTGGACGAAGTTGATGACCTCCACGAAGAGCGCCCGGGCATCGGCCGGGGCGGCCTCGAGCACGGAGCGGAACGGCCTGTCCGCCGCCACCCAGAATTCGTCGGCGTCGAGGGGGAGCACCCAGTCGGCACCCTGCTGGACGGCGAACCGCGCCATGCGCGTGACCCGGCCCGACTGGAAGATGTGTCCGAGCTCGCTCGCCACTTGGAGCGGGAGCTCATCGGCCAGGTCCGCCAGGAGCTCGAGCGTCCCGTCGCTGGAGCCGTTGTCGACGACGATCGCCTCGGCCAGCACCGTCTCGAAGTGATGCCGCAGATTGGTCTCGATCACGTCGGCCTCGTTGCGTACGAGGTAGACACCGACGACTTTCACGCAGCGAGTGTAGGGGCGGCGGCGGGGCGTCACTTGCTTGCCCGGGCGGCGGCGGCACACACTGGCGGCGTGCCCAACGCCACCCCCTCCACCGCGCCGACCGCTGTCGCCACCGCGTCCTTCACGGTCCCGGCCGAGACGGTCTGGGCCTACCGCCTGGACTTCGCCAACCTGCCCGGCTACAACCCCGACGTGACCGACGTCACGCGCGTCGCCGACGGCACCGGTGACGCGGCGGGCGGCGTGCACGGGCCGGGCGCCCGCTACACCTTCTCCCTGGCCGACCCGCGCCGGCCCGGCGCGCGCCAGCCCATTGAGCTGTGGATCGTGGAGGCCATGTCTCCAACACTGGTCACGGCCGCCATGTCCGGCGGGAGCGACGCCTACGAGGAGTTCGTGGTGCGGCCGCTCGACGGCGGCGGGTGCGAGGCGACCCTGACGCTCTGGGTCACCCTGCCCGACGGCCTCTCCGACGAGGTGCGAACCGCGGCCGCAGCCGGCAGCCTCGCTTCCATCAGCATGGAGCTCCGTCTCATGCAGGCGGTGCTCCAGGGCGACGCCTCCCCGACGACCACGAGCTGACGCCGCGCCGCGCCGTCCCGGGCACGGCACCTCAGTCAGTCGGCCGTGCGTCCGCTTCCATCACGCGCTCCGCGAGGCGGCCCAGCATCTTGACACCGATGCTCGGCGTCGTCATCAGCATGGAGCGGAACTCACGGGTATCGAACACCAGCAACTCCATGGGCGTGGTCGCCACCACGTCAGCTGTGCGCTTCCCACCGTGGAGCAGCGCCATCTCACCGAAGTAGCTCCCGGGCGAGAACCGGCCCACCTGCTTCTTGCCGATCCGGCACGAGGCCTCGCCGTCGAGCACGAGGAAGAACTCACGTCCCGGCTGCCCGACCTCGGTCAGGAAGGCCCCCTCCTCGGCGAAGACCGGCGTCCCGAGGTGGGCGATCTCGCGCAGCTCGCCGTGGGTGCAGCTCGAGAAGAGCGGCACCGACTTCAGGAGATCGATCTGCTCCTTGGGGATCCGACCGTGCATGGGAGTTGCCCCTTCCCTCCGGGCTCACCGGCAATGTGGGTTGGAGGGAGCGTACCGTCCCACCGTCCTCTCGGCTCGGGGCCGCAGGAGGGCTGTTCAGCCGCCTTCGCGCAGGCGCTGGCGCAGCACGAACTTCTGGATCTTGCCCGACGGGGTGCGCGGCAGCTCGTCCACGATCCGGATCTCCTCGGGCCACTTCTGGCGGGTCAGGCCGGCCTCCTGCAGGTGCGCCCGCAGTGCGTCCATGTCTGGCGACTCGCTCCCCGGCTGCATGCGGAAGAAGGCGCAGCCGTGCTCGCCGAGCCGCTCGTCGGGAGCCGCCACCACCGCCACCTCGGCCACGCCCTTCATGTGCGCCAGGAGCTGCTCCACCTCGGCTGCACTGACGTTCTCGCCACCGCGGATGATGATGTCCTTCACGCGGTCCGTGATGGTGAGGTAACCGTCGGGGTCGATGACACCGATATCGCCGGTGCTGAACCAGCCGTCTGCATCGATGAACTCTGCGTTGAGGGCCGGGTCCGTATAGCCGGCGAAGCGGTCCGCACCCCGGCTCAGGATCTCCCCGGGCTCCCCCACTGCCACGTCGTTCCCGTCCTCGTCGACGGTGCGGATCTCGACCCAGGCCATCGGCCTGCCGTCGGTGTGGATGCGCTTGTCCTTGGGGGCGTCGTGCAGGGACCCCGTGATCGAAGGGTGCTCGGTCGACCCGTAGGAGCGGACCAGCGAGATCCCGAGCGAGTCCGCCCGCTCGGCCACCGCGTTGGGGATGGGCGAGCCGCCCAGGCCGACGTAGCGCATCAGTTCCACGTGCTCGGGACCGAACCCCGGGGAGTCGAGCAAGCTGGTGAAGAAGAAGGTCGAGCCGCTGCCGGCCGCAATGTGCTCCTCCACCATGGCGTTCAGCACGGTCGGCGGGTCCCAGCCGTCGATCATGTAGATCGGTCGCTTGCTGTAGAGCGGGCACAGGAGCCCACCCAGCATGCCGATGGCGTGGCCGACCGGCGCGCCCACCAGGCTGGGCAGGTCGCGCATGGACTGGTGGTCGGAAAGCTGCCGCACCTCGCAGCCGAGCGTGCGATGCGTGTGCACGACGCCCTTGGGATCGGCGGTCGTCCCCGACGTGTAGCCGATGAGCGCCGGGCCGTCGGGGTCGACGTGCGCCGGACCGCTGACCGGATCCGCGGCGCGGAGGTCGTCGAAGCGCACGTACCCGTCCGCATCGTCGGCGATGTCGCCCACCACGACGACGTGCTCGAGGGTCTCCAGCCCGTCGCGCACCGTGGCCAGGTCGGCCAGGTAGTCACGCTGCCCGATGCGCGACACGATGAGCAGTGCCTTGGCCCCACTCTGACGGAGGATGAACCCGAGCTCCTTGGGTCCGTAGAAGTGGACGATCGGGACCAGGGTGACGCCGAGCATGCTGCAGGCGTAGAAGGTGACGGCGGCCTCCACCCAGTTGGGCAGTTGGAAGGCAACCATGTCCCCCGGCCCGAGCCCGAGCGCGCGCAGCCCACCGGCCACCCGCAGCGACTCCTCGTACACGTCGCCGACCGTCCCCAGGTAGGCGTTGGTCGGCGACCAGATGCGGAACCGCCGCGTCGGGTCCTCCAGGAGGCAGTCCCGCAGGAATTCCCCGAGCGTCCGGTCATCCCAGGCCCCCTCGGCCAGGTAGCGCTCGGCCAACGCGGCCGGCACCGGGTGCAGCTCGAAGGTGGTCACGCGGATTCGATGAACAGTGACGCCAAGCGGTGGCGCTGCGCCCCGGCACCGCCGGCCAGGAGGTCGTTCTGCTTCACCCGCTTGAAGAGGAAGTGGGCGTCGTTGGCCCAGGTGAAGCCCACGCCACCGTGCAGCTGGATGTCGTCACCCGTCACCCGCACCCCGGCGTCGGCGGCATAGCTCGAGGCCATGGCCGCGGCCTGCGCCCGCTCGGGCGACTCCGTGTCGGAGGCCCAGGCGGCGAACTGGAATCCGGCCCGCGCCATCTCGACCTGCTGGAACATCTCGACCAGCCGGTGACGCACCGTCTGGTACGTGGCGACCGGCTTGTCGAAGACGATGCGCTCCGAGGTGTAGGCGATGGCCTCGGTCAGCGCCCGATGCGCTGCTCCGACGGTCTCGGCCGCCAACCCGACGGCGATGTCGTCCTGGACGCGCTGCCACAGGCCCGCCTGGTTGCCCGACGGGCCGATCGGCGTCACCGGCGTGTCGTCCAGCACCAGCCGCGCCAGCTTACGCGTCGGGTCGAGCGACGGGACCAGCTGCGCCTCGGGCGACTCGAGCAGGTAGGAGCGCACGCCTTCTTCGCTGCGGGCCACCACGATGACCCAATCCGCCGTGTGGCCGTCGACGACGATCGGCTTCTCGCCGCTCACGACCCACTGGGCCGCCTTCCGGCGTGCCCGCGTCCGCACGGTGTGCAGCGGTTCGCCGTGTCCCTGCTCGCCCAGCGCCACGGTGCCGCGGCGGGCGCCGGACGCCAGATCGGTCAGCAGCTCGGTCGCGCCGAGTGCACGGGCCGCCAAGGTGGCCGCCACCGCCGACGAGAAGAAGGGCCCGGGGAGCGGACGCCGGCCCATCTCCTCGAGCACGACGCACATTTCGAGCAGGCCGACCCCGCTGCCGCCGTACTCGTCGGGCACCAAGAGCCCGGTCCAACCCAGCTCGACCAGTGTGTTCCACAACGCCGGCGTGATGCCCTCGGCTTCCTCAGCCAACTGGCGCACCACGTCGGGGCCGCACTCGCGCTCGAGCGCGGTACGCGCCACATCCTGCAGCGCGAGCTGCTCGTCGTCGTACGTGAAGTCCACGCTCTCCCCTACGTCTCGCTCATCGCCGTGCCATTCCCTGACACCGGCGTCAGAGTACACGGTGGTCGGGTACCCTTCCCCCGTGGATTTTGCCCTGGCACCGGAGGACGAGAAGTTCCGCGACGAGTTGCGGTCCTGGCTCGACGAGCACCTGCCCCCCTTCCTCGAAGCGGAGGCGATCGGGGACGACGCACAGCTGAGTGGCGAGGCCAGTCAGGCGCGCCGTCAGAAGTGGCAGCGCAAGCTGCACGAGGGGGGATGGGCCGCCATTCACTGGGGACCCGACTACGCCCAGGGCCGCACCATCAACGCCATGCAGCGCCTCCTCTACTCGGAGGTGATGGCTGAATACCGCACCCCGGGGACGTTCAACACGAACGGCATCTGGCAGATCGGGCCCATGATCATCCAATGGGGCACCGACGAGCAGAAGGCGCAGTGGTTGCCCTCCATCCTCGAGGCCGAGGAACACTGGTGCCAGGGCTTCAGCGAGCCCATGGCAGGCAACGACCTGGCCAACCTGCGCACGACGGCCGTCTACGACCCCGAGACGGACGAGTACGTGGTCAACGGCTCGAAGATCTGGATCTCCTCGGCGCACCTCGCCACGTGGGGGCTGTTCCTCTTGCGCACCGACCCGACCGCGATTGAGCGGGGCAAGAAGCACGAGGGGATCACGGCCTTCATCCTCAACCTGAAGACGCCCGGCATCGATGTGCGGCCGATCCGCGACATGGCAGGCGAGGAGCTCTTCAACGAGATCTTCTTCACCGACGTGCGCATCCCGGCCAAGTGGCGCCTGGGCGACGAGGGCGCCGGCTGGATGGTCGCCATGGGCACCCTCGGGTTCGAGCGCGTCGGCATCGCCTCCCAGATCGCCATCCTGGCCGCCGACCTGCGGGCCATGGTGGAAGCCGCGCGCAGCGTGAACCCCGGCGCACTCGAGGACCCGTCGCTGCGGGACCGCATCGCCAAGATCTGGACCGAGATAGAGCTGGCCCGCCTGCTGTCGCTGCGGGCGCTCTCGAAGATCATGAAGGGCGAGAAGAACTGGCCCGAGGTCCCCTTCGCCAAGCTCTCCTGGTCGTCGATGGCCCAGACGCTGGCCGAGCTCGCGGTCGATCTCCTCGGCCCGGCGGGCGCGTTGGCCCGGGGCGGTCCGGACGCGGTCGACAGGGGCAAGTGGACCCGCCTGTACGCCTTCCAGCGCTACTCGACGATCGGCGGCGGCTCCACCGAGATTCAGAAGAACATCATCGCCGACCGCGCCATTGCCATGCCCGGCAAGTCGCGCGGCTGACCGCTCCGCCCGTTGCCCGCCGACCCCCGCGCCACCTGCATCATCGGCGTCGCGCGCCACACCTGGCACGCGGCTGACGCGCCGGACGGCGCGCCGGAGCCTCTCGCCATGTGGGAGCAGACGGCGCGGGACGCTGCGGCCGACACCGGCGTCAGCGACCCGGCGTCCGTCCTCGCCGCGCTGCAGAGCATCGACGTCGTCTTTTCGCAGTCATGGCAGTACGACGACGCCGTGGCCCGCCTGTCCGAGCGCCTCGGCGCCGCGCCGGCTCGTCGGGGCTACTCGGGCATCGGCGGCTCGGTCCCGCTCGTGCTCGCCGCCGACGTGGCCCGGGAGATCCGGGCAGGCGACCTCGACCTGGCGCTGATCACCGGCGCGGAGGCCCTGGCCACGGTCCGCCGCCTCAAGAAGGCCGGCGAGAAGCCGCAATGGTCCTTCCGCCCGGCGGAGAAGCGGCGCTTCCCGATGGACATGGACTTCGACCCGTCCGAAATCACGCATGCCGTATTCGAGGCCTACCTGACCTTCGCCCTGTTCGACAACGCCCGCCGGGCCCACCTGGGCCGTGGCCTCGACGAGCACCGGGCCCAGCTCGGCCGCGTGCTGGCGCCGATGACGGCCGTCGCGGCCGCCAGCCCGCATGCCTGGTTCCCGGTGGAGCGCAGCGCCGAGGAGATCGTCACGGCCAACCCGGACAACCGGATGGTGGCCTACCCCTACACGAAGCTGATGACGTCGATCATGGACGTCGACATGGCAGCCGCACTCGTGCTGGCCAGCGCAGCCAAGGCGGATGCGCTGGGCATCCCCGAGGAGCGGCGCGTCTACCTGCGCGGCGCGGCCTACGCCGAAGACCCGTCGCACGTGGCCGGCCACCCTGACCTGTGGCGCTCCCCCGCCATGGCGGCCGCCGCCGGTGCGGCGCTGCGCGGCGCGGGCGTCGGCGCCGACGACGTGGCCCACCTCGACCTGTACTCCTGCTTCGCCAGTTCCGTGTGCTTCGCTCTCGATGCGCTCGGCATCAGCGAGGACGACAGCCGTTCCGTGACGCAGACGGGCGGGTTGCCGTACCACGGCGGGCCCGGCTCGAACTACATGACCCATGCGCTGGCGGCCATGGTGGAGACACTGCGCAGCGAGCCCGGCTCCTACGGCGTGACGAGCGGCGTCGGCATGCACATGCAGAAGCACGCCTACGGCGTGTGGTCGACCGATCCGGGCACCGGGCTGCTCGCCGACCCGGCGCCGTACGCCGCCGACCACGAGCCGCTGGCCATCGTCGAGGCGCCCGAGGGCACAGCCACCGTCGCCACGTACTCAGTCCTGCACGGCCGTGACGGCGGGCCCGACCGGGCGCTGTTGATCTGCGACGTCCCGGGAGGCGACCGCTGCTACGCCCTGCTCGAGGGCGGGGCCGCCGTGTTGGCGGGGACCGAGGCCGACGAGTTGATCGGGCGAACCGTCACCCTGACCCCGGCCGACGGGATCAACCACGCCGCTCTCGGCTAGCACCCACGCGCCGGCCGGCCCCTCGGTGGCCGGCATCGACGGCGCTCGCGGCGGCTGGGTCGTCGTGACCGTGACCGCCACCCCCGATGGGACCAGCGAGGCGGACGTGCGGGTCGTGCCCGACCTCCACGGCGTGATCCGCCGCATCGACTCGGGCGTGCTGGCGGCCGCCGCCATCGACATCCCGATCGGCCTCGCGGCGCGGGACCCACGCCTCGCCGACATCGAGGCACGACGCCGCCTGGGCCCGCGCCGCAGCTCGGTCTTCCCCGCTCCGGTGCGCTCCGTTCTCACCGCCACGACGTACGAGGAGGCCTGCGCCCTGTCACGCGCCGCCAGCGGCAAGGCCGTGTCGAAGCAGCTCTTCAACATCCTGCCGAAGATCCGGGAGGTCGACGCGCTGGTCACGCCGCTCTTGCAGCAGCGACTGTTCGAAATGAGCCCCGAGCTCAGCCTCGCCGTCCTCACCGGCGCGCCGATGGCCCACCCCAAGACCACGCCGGCGGGAAGGGCAGAACGAGTGCACGCGCTGGCCGCCGTCTTCGGTCACGCCCAGATCGACCGCCACGTCGGCGCTCCCCCCAGGGGCGCCCGCGCCGACGACGTCCTCGACGCCTTCGCCGGGGCGTGGACGGCGCGGCGGCACGCGGCCGGGGACCATCTGGGACTCGGGGGCCAGATCGACGACCGGGGGCTGCGGATGGAAGTCCTGGCCTGACGGCCGGATCACAGGCGTCACCCAGGTACGGCACTACATTGCCCCGAGACATCGGGGGTCCGGTCGTGCTGACTGACGAGATGACAGGGAGGGACGCCCCCGAGCCGGCGGACCTCACGGCGCCGCCGTCCCCCACCTGTCGGTCCCGCGCCACGCACTTCTGGCGCTCCCCCGCCGACCAACCCGCCTGGGGCCGACCACTCCTCCTGGTCATCACCGCGCTCGCCGGCCTGGCCTACGCCTGGAGCATGAACCAGGCCTACCTCGAACCGTTCTACGGCGGGGCGGCACGCAGCATGGCGATGAGCTGGCACAACTTCTTCTACGGCGCGGCCGACCCCTGGGGCACCGTCACGGTCGACAAGCTCCCCGGCGCGCTCTGGGTCCAGGCACTCTCCCTCCGCGTCTTCGGCTTCCATGTCTGGGCGCTGGTCCTCCCGCAGGTGATCGAGGGCATGCTGACGGTGCTCGTCCTCTACCGCACCGTGCGCCGGGTAGCCGGCGCCGGGGCAGGCTTGGTGGCGGCGGTGGTCCTCGCCGTGAGCCCGGTGGTGATCCTGCTCGACCGGGGCAACATCGCCGACTCCCTGCTGATCCTCTTGTTGGTGCTGGCAGCCGACGCCACACTGCGCGCCTGCCAGACGGGCCGGCTGCAGTCGCTGCTCTGGGCCGGCGTCCTCGTCGGCTTCGCCTTCCAAGCCAAGATGCTCCAGGCCTGGCTCGTGCTCCCCGCACTGTTCCTGGCCTACCTGATCGCCGCACCCGCCGCCTCGTTCCTGCGCCGGGTCTGGCATCTCGCCGCCGCGGCCGTGGCGGCGGCCGTCGTCTCGCTCAGTTGGATGTCGACCGTCTCCCTCGTCCCGCAGGCGAGCCGCCCCTACATCGACGGGAGCTGCAACGACTCGCTCTTCGCCCAGGTGTTCTCCTACAACGGGTTCAGCCGCATCAGTGGCGCCAGACTCGACTCGGCGGCGTGCAACCATGCCTCCGCCGCCCTCCTCACCGCATCCGCGTTCTCGGTCCGGGAAGGCCTCGGCACCTTCGGCATCGCGGCGTCCTGGGACCGCCTGCTGCGCGGCCCCTTCGGTCACGATGACGCCTGGTTGTTGCTCCCTACTCTGGTCGCTGCCGTCTGGCTTCTCGTGCTGCGACGCCATCGGCCGCGCCGCGATCTCCTGCGGGCCGGCGTGATCCTCTGGTCCGTCTGGCTCGTGCTCACCTTCGGCTTCTTCAGCGGCATCGAGTTCTTGAATTCGTACTACACGGCCGCACTCATCCCGGCCGTGGCCGCGCTGTGCGGCATGGGTGCCGCCACGGCCTGGCACCGCCGGCGTTCCCGGGCGGTGCGCGGGGCGCTGGCCGCCGTGACGGCGATGACCGTCGCCGTTGGCATCGCCCTCGTGCCGGGGTACGTCGGCATCCGCCCGTGGATCGTCGCGTCGTCTGTGCTCGTCGGGCTCCTGGCCGTGGGCATCCTGGTGGCCTCTCTGCGCAAGGGCCACGACAGCGTCTGGAACGTGTCGGTCGGTCCCGCGCTCGCGGCGGCGGCCATGCTGCTCGGTTCGGTGTGGGCCTCATCGGTCGTGGTGGCAGCCACCCTGAGCCCCTTCGACTCCCCCTACGCGCCGTCGACGGTCAACCGCTACTCGCAAGAAGCCGCAGCACGGTTCCCCCTCAACGTGCAGTTGCTCCAGGCCTTCGTGGCCAGGACCCCCGCGGCGCAGGCGGCGGACGTCTTCGAGACGTCGGGGACCACCGGGTACTACATCCTGGCCACGGGACGCGAGTTCCTCCCCGTCGGCGGCTTCAGCGGTCGCGTGCCCGCGCCCCCGTTGGCTGCGTTCACCCGACTCGTCGCCGAGGGACGCGTCGTCAGGGTGACGGTCACCACGACGCCGCTCACGCGTACGCCCGACCTGCGCTGGGTGGCTTCGCACTGCAGGCGCACGCCAATCCACCAGTACGACCCGGTGGAGCGGGCAACGAGGACGGTGTTCCTCTGCGCGCGCCGTGCAGGATGACCAGGCGGCATCAAGTCGGCTACTACATTGTCCGAAAGCATCGGTGGTGGAACCGTGCTGTGGTGGATCGGGGCGAGTGGCGGATGCATTGGCGTGTTGACTGAGAACAACCTGGGAGTGGATGCGCCTGCATCCAACGACCCGGACACATCGTCATGGTCGCGCGCCCTCCATTTCTGGCGCTCGCCGGCCGATCAGCCGGCCTGGGCCCGCCCCGCGTTGCTGTGCATCGCGGCACTCGCCGGACTGGCCTATGCCTGGCGTCTCGACCAGGCCTACCTCGAGGCCTTCTACGGCGGGGCGGCGCGCAGCATGTCGCTCAACCTGCACAACTTCTTCTTCGGCGCCGCCGATCCATGGGGGACCGTCTCGGTCGACAAGATCCCGGGCGCCCTCTGGATTCAAGCGCTCTCCATCCGCATCTTCGGGTTCCACGTCTGGTCCATGATCCTGCCCCAGGTGGTCGAGGGCATCTTGACGGTCCTGGTGCTCTACCGGGCCGTGCGCCGGGTGGCGGGTGCCGGGGCGGGCCTGGTGGCGGCGCTCGTGCTGGCGGGCAGTCCCGTCGTGATCCTGCTCGACCGGGGCAACATCGCGGACACGCTGCTCATCCTGTTGCTCGTGCTGGCGGCCGACGCCACCATCCGCGCCTGCCAGACCGGCCAACTGCGCTCGCTGCTCTGGGCCGGCGTCCTGGTCGGCTTCGCCTTCCAGGCCAAGATGCTCCAGGCCTGGCTCGTCGTCCCCGCCCTCTTCCTCGCCTATCTGGTGGCGGCGCCGGTCGCCTCGTTCCTGCGCCGGGTCTGGCACCTGATCGCGGCCGGGGTCGCCCTCCTCGTCGTCTCCCTGAGCTGGATGTCGGCCGTCTCCCTCGTGCCGCAGAGCAGTCGTCCCTACGCCGACGGGAGCTGCAACAACTCGCTCTTCACCCAGGTGTTCTCCTACAACGGGTTCGGCCGTCTCAGCTACAGCCTCGGCGGCTTGGGGGACGGGTGCAGCCGCACCTCCGCCTGGCTGCTGACGTCGCGCAGTACGTCGGTGAACGAAGGGGTCGGGACCTTCGGCATCGCACCTTCGTGGGATCGCCTCCTGAGCGGGCCGTTCGGCCGCGATGCCGCCTGGCTCCTGTTGCCCGCCGTCGTGTCCGCACTGTGGCTCTTCTTCTTGGACCGCCGCGCGCCACGCACCGACCTGCGGCGCGCCGCCGTCATGCTCTGGTCCGTCTGGCTCATCCTCACGTTCCTCTTCTTCACCAGCGGCCACTTCTTGAACTCCTACTACCTCGCCGCCCTCATCCCCCCGGTCGCCGCGCTGTGCGGCATGGGCGCCTGGGAAGCCTGGCAGCGACGCCGCCTGCCCGCCGTACGTGCCGCGCTGGCCGTCCTCGCCGTCGCCACCGTGGCCATCACCGTCGCGCTCGTGCCCGGCTACGTGGGCGTGCGCCCCTTCGTGGTCGGCTCGGCGGTCGTGGTCGGCCTGGCGGCGGTCGTGGTGCTCGTCAACTCCTTGCGCAAGGGGCACGATTCGTCGCGCGCCCTGATGCTCGGTCCGATCCTGGCCGGGCTCGCCATGCTGCTCGGGTCCTTCTGGGCCTCGGGCGTGGTCGTCTCGGAGGGCCTCAGCCCCTTCGACTCGCCCTATGAGCCGTCAACCGTCAGCACCTACTACCACCAGGTCGCGGCTGACTTCCCCGCAACACAGCAGAAGCTCGGCCGCAACGCGTCCACCGTCCCGCCCGAGCGCGCCGTGAACGTCTTCGAGACCACGCAGAAGGCGGGCGACTACATCATGGCGACCGGCCGCGAGTATCTCCCCGTCGGCGGCTTCGGTGGGGCGACGCCGAGCACGACGCTCCCGACCTTCGAGCACCTGGTGGCCGAGCAACGCGTCCGCCGCGTCACCGTGGTGACGCAGCCCATGACCAGCGAGCCCGACCTGCGCTGGGTGGTCCAGCACTGCACCGATCTGGGGCTCACGAGCTACGACAAGGAATCCCACGCCACGTCGACCATGTTCGACTGCCTGCCCTCCGACGCGCCCGCCTCGTAATCGGCGCGGGTGGGCTACGACCCGCCGGCGCGCTGGAAGTCGAGGAACTGCGTCACCCGCATGAAGCGCATCATGGCGCGGGCCACCGCCGGCACGTGCTGGCGGTCCAGATCCGTCACCAGCTCGGGATCGGTGAGCTCGTACTCCTTGCTCCGGTGGATCAACCGCACGGCGCCGTGCGCCAGCGCGTTGCGCACCCATTCGGCGTCGGGCCCGTAGGTCAGCGCGAAGCGGAATCCGTCCTTGGTACGGAACACGTTCACCGGGGTGCGGTAGACGGTCCGGGTTCGGCGGCCGACGTGAATCACGAGGCCGAGCCCGGGCGCCCACCCCGCCACGTGGACGGCGACCTTGTTCGTCACGGCCCGGTTGAAACGCGCCACACGCCGACCCAGGCGGGGCCGCCGCAGGGCCTCGTGCGGGCCCGACCGGCGCTGCCCGGAATGCGCGCTCATACGAGCGTCAGTCCCCCGTCGACGGCCAGGACCTGCCCGGTGACGTAGCTCGCCTCGTCCGACAAGAGGAAGACGGCGACCGCCGCCACCTCCCAGGCCGTGCCCTGGCGACCCAGCGGGACGGGCGAGCGGGTGCGCGAGGGCCGCCCGGCGGAGGCGGCCCGGCCGAGTGGCGTGTCGATGAGGCCCGGCGCCAGCACGTTGGCCCGGATGCCGCGCCGGGCGCCCTCGACGGCGACATGGCGGCTGAGACCGATGAGCCCCGCCTTCGACGCGTCGTAGGCGGGGATGCGGCTGCCGGGACGGAGTCCCGCCACGGAGCCCACGAAGAGGATGGAGGCGTTGTCGGACAGGGCGACCAGGGCGCGGCGCACCAGCATGAAGTGCGCCCGAAGGTTGAGGTCGAACGTCTTGTCCCAGTCGTCGATGGACGTGCCCGCCACGCCCATGCCGAACCCGGTGCCCACGTTGAGCACCAGGCCGTCGGACGTCAATCCCGGCTCGTCGGACACCGCCAGGCGGCACCCGTCCTCCGTGGTGACGTCAGCCACCACGACGGCCGCCTTGCCACCTTCCTCGGTGATCAGCCGCCACGTCTCCTCTACCGCCGCCTCGTTGCGGTCAACGCAGATCACCGACGCGCCCTCGCGGGCAGCGCGGACCGCAATGGCGCGCCCGTT